>QYPH01000006.1 GCA_007279905.1 Actinomycetota bacterium
GGTCAATTGTTGTGGCACCACAATCGCTGGCTCGCCACCAGCCCGCAACACTGCATTGGTGTAGACATCACCCGCAAAGTGCACTGCACTGCGCGACACACGACTGGCAGGGCCAACGCGGCCGGCAATTGCGATGATTGGTTTCACTATTTCTTTTCCAAAAATTCGGCGTCGGCCAGATCCTGCAACCGGCCCGTAGCAAGTTTGTTTGTCCGAAGATCATCGACTGAAACGAATGGAACCTGTACATCACCAACCGAAATCAAAACGTGGTTTCTGAAAGCCTCAGCAAAATCGAGCCCGGTTGCAAACGTCAAGATGTCAATTCGTTGCGGTTCACGGCCCAGTTGCACTACCGAGTCTGGCCTCTGAAAATCCGCAGCGGTCAGTCCTAATTGGCCAAATCCGAACTCGTCAAGCGCTGAAACGACTCGATCAGCGTTTTCGGGGTCAGTCCATACCCACACATCGAGATCTTTTGTATATCGCGGATGACCGTGGGCAGCAACTGCATAACCTCCGATAATCATGAATCGAACGTTATGCGAGATGAATAATTCGATAAATTCTTGAAAGTCTTGGTTCAGGTTCATTAGTCCATCCATGAAACTCTTTGCGAATTTTCTCTACTGCTTCCAACCGCTCAGCATGCGGCCGCGTACGCCAATACATCCAAGGCGGATCTTCCTGACCCAAACGCTTAATTGTCACTACTTTTTCGATCTTTGACACGTTCAAATTCTACCGTAAATTGTTAATCAACTTGCGTTGGGACGCAACACAATCTTTGAAACGTCCCCGTTTGTGTGTGCATACTTCCACCAACCGCGCACATGTTTGCCGACCATCGATCGCCGCAATCGTCGGGTATCAAAATGTCCCATCACCCCCAAGTACGAGTTGACGCTTGCCCTAAATGCTTCACACTCAGCATTGCTGGGCACATGCCCCGCCACAACCGCATTATGTCGCATAATTGAGTCGTAAAAATTGCCCTTGGTGCGCTTGCCGACATACATCCGATTGGGTTTCACTACTGCCCCCAAGTACCGCACACCATGGCTGTAGTGCTGCAAATAGATCTTTTTTGGATGCAACTCAAGCGCCAACTCATTCGCAAGAAAATTGCGTAAGACAGGGATGAGTGATGTCAAATGCTCACGGCTCTCATGCACTAGCACAAAGTCATCTACATAACGACCGTAGTACTTCAAACCCAAATCATGCTTGACGAAATGGTCAAAGATATTGAGATAAAAATTGGCAAATACCTGACTGCTCAAATTGCCAATTGGCAAACCACAATCGGCTGGTGAATAAAACAAACTTTTATCCTTCGGTAAGCCATCCCAATCACTCGGCTTGCCTCGAATCACACAGTTTTCACTTGGCTTGTTCATCAATACGATCTCGCACAGATTCTTCAACATTGCCGAGTCTGCACCAACATATTCGACATCAATAAAATCGCTCAGGCGCGAAAACAACCTGCGCGCGTTGATATGCATAAAGAATCCTCGAATATCGAGTTTCAGCACATAACAATCACGTGAGTAATTTTGCGAACACCGCCGAATAAACGAATCCAGTCGATTGATTCCAAACAGCGTCCCCTTGCCAACCCTGCAGGCATAACTGTCATAGATGAACTCGTGCTCAAATAGTGGATTCAGTTTGTTGATAATGAGGTGATGCACTACCCGATCTCGAAAGTCGGCAGCAAAAATCTCACGCTTCACTGGCTTGTCAACTACAAATGCCACACTTCTTCCAGGCACATAACTACCCGAGTTGATTTCATCTCGCAAAGCCAGCAACTCCGACTCGTAATCCACTTCAAAAGCGAGCGCATTCATCGTGTTGCGCTTATTGCGCCGACAGCCGTAATACGCCTGAAGCAACTCTGCCAAAGTGACACCAGGGGTTGGATAAACCAGTTCAAGTTCATCCAACCCCACGGTCAGATCATGTGCTCGCATCAAAAACCCCGCACTGGACGCACGTAGTTCGTGTTGTTCTTGTTGTTGTTGTTCTGATTGCCGTTGTTGAAATTCTGGTTCCACGCGTTGTTGTCGTCGTTCTCAGAAGAACTCCAATAGTTGTCAGTCGAAAAACCACCAACACCCGCTACAGAAGGATGTTTTGGTGACACAAAGGGCTCTTCGAATCACACTCGTCAACTGCGCTTCGTGTATTTTCCACACAGTCTCCTCCTCGCTTTTTAACACGATCATTGCTCACTCTTGTCAGCCGTGACCAACAAAATTCAGGCGTTCAGGCTGGCATTTCTCCAACCTGTGATCTGCTTTGAGATGGTATCCATCAACTCGATCAATTCAGCTTGCTGTTTAAGAGAAAGCAGTTTCAAGTCACAGCACAACCGCACTTCCAACTTGAGCAACTCAAAATCGTCCAAAAACGCATCCAGCAATGGCGCTTTGTCTCGCGACCGATTGACCCGATAAATACTGCGCAACAACCACAAACAGTCACGCTTCATGTCTTGACCTAAAGTGTACTTAAACTCGCGAGTAAACCCCTGGGTTAGCACATTGATCCGCAGTGTCAAACGATATACGTCACGAAATACCGGCAAATCTTGATACAGCGCCATAGCTACCCCTCACAAGATTTTTTTGGTGGCGCCAGCAAGGCTGGTGCCACCAAAAATAAAAAATTTAAATAGATAAATAGTTAAATAATTAAAAAGCCCGCACTGGACGCACGAAGAACGGGCCGCTCTCGGGGATGCCGCCCTGACCGCCGTTGCCGAAAAACTGGCCCCACGCGTAGCTGCCGTCGTACTCAGAAGAACTCCAATAGTAGCCAGCCGAAAAACCACTTCGCAATGCCCCGCCGCTACATACGACGGCCCCTGCTGCCTGACCTGTATTGCGCGCATATTTACACACCTCGTTCAATTCATCCTTGGAAGGTAAAAACCAATCTGACGCTGTCGCAGTGGTGTAGGCATCAGCAACACCGGCTGCATATGACGCCTTGGCAACTGCGCCAGCATCATGGCGAGCAACAATTGCTGCAGTCGCAGCACGACCAGTACCCAGCCCGATGTAATTAAGAGCAGTTCCAGCATCAGACAACAAAGAGGTCTGACAAGAAGTTCCAGCAGCTGTGCCACACTTCGCGATTATGTCTGACCATACAACACCACTTGAAGCATCTGCAGGAGCAACTTCTAAATAGTCATACCCAGGGATCTCATTAGTGGAATCAACATAAACAATTGTTCCGCCGCCAGGCCCCTGCACACCAACAGCACACAATGTTGTTCCATTTGATCCACACACACTGCGCGCTGTGAACCCAGTCGGTGACGAAGCACCAGTCGCACCATTCGCACCAGTCGCACCCGTCGCACCCGTCGCACCCGTCGCACCAGTCGCACCAGCAACACCAGCAACACCAGCAACACCAGCAACACCAGCAACACCAGCAACACCAGCAACACCAGACTTGTTCCAGATCAATTTCACTTCACTGCGTTCACAGGTTTGTTTGCCGGTCTTACGCAAAAAACGCATCACACCAGTAGCTCTATTCACACACACTTTTTGTGCACTCGGGCTTGCAGCCTCAGCCACATCGCCAGCAAACATCACACCAGCAACCAATACTGCAGTCAATCCACCACGATAAAAAAGTTTCACTTCCCTGTCCTTTCTGATCAAAGCCAGACACGGAGGTGTGCAAGGGATATCCCTGACCCTACCCCCCCCCCGAAAGACGTTCTGTCAACCAATGCCAAGCCCAAGCCAGGCGGCCATTGCGCATAGTTCGTTGTTTAATGCATCGCTGATGTTTGAGCGCTTGATTCCTTTTTCGGTGTGCACACTGTGCACCAACAACTTCGAATTGGCGCGCTCAGCTTTCAAGTCAACTCGGCCCACCATTTGACCATTCATCATGAACGGCAAGACGTAGTAGCCGAACTTGCGCTTTTCTTTTGGCGTGTAGATCTCGATGCGGTAATGAAAATCAAACAACCGCTCGTTGCGTGGTCGGCACCACACGAGTGAGTCGAACGGTGAAAGTAGCGCTGTGGCATGCAGTTGCTTCGGCAGTTTGGCACTGCGATGCACAAATGCTTTCTCGGTCCAACCGTCAACAGCAACTGTGCGCAACTCGCCTTCTTCTATCAACTCAGCGATGAGAGGCTTGACCGCTGCTGGCTTTTGTCGGTAATAGTCGGCCAAGTCGCCAACAGTTGCCACACCTTGCGCAATAGACGAACGAATGAGCAATTGTTTACGAGCGTCGTGTTCGGTTGGTGTCGGTGCGTCTAATACCTGCCGAGGCAACACACGCTCGGGCGTGTCGTAGATGCGAGCAAAGTCAGTACCACGACCCCGCGACATCAGTTGACCAGTGAGAAATAAATATTCCAAGCCAACCTTTGCTTCGTCCCAGTCCCACCACGTCTTTTTGTCTGCGCCACGCTTTTCAGTGCGAGTCGAAAGTTCGCGCGCAGTGGTGGGGCCATTTGTCTCGACATGTTTCAACATGCGCTTTACAAACGCCTTGTTGTTGTCGTAGAAACTGGTGAGCCCCCAATGGCGTGCTTTGCCCAAGCGTGCTGCTTCCATCTTCCAACGAAATAGTGGGTGTATCTCGACCGGCAGATGAGCCGCTTCGTGGCCCCAGTATGCAAAAATCTTTTGTGACTCTGTTGCTTTGGTTATTGCGTTGCGGTCGTGATTGCCGAGGCGCGAAAACAACGGCAGTTCTTGACTGCGCACCAACACATTGACCGAATCGATCTGAATAACACCGAGACGACTGATCAGCGAATTGACGTGTCGTTGTGTTGCCTTGTTGGCAGGCCGAGGCGTGTCAAATCCTTGTGCTGCAAGTGCAAGTGCTCTGGCGTCTGCGATCGACAGGGCGTCGAGTCGCTTTGCCATAACTAATTAGTCGGCGACAGTAATTGTCACTGACTTAATTACCACGTCGGTCTTTGGTCGGTCGCCTGAGCCGGTTGCAACATTTTGCATTGCTTCGACAACTTCGAGACCCTTCACAACTTGACCAA
>QYPH01000009.1 GCA_007279905.1 Actinomycetota bacterium
GCCCGTGAGTTCGCAAATCACCGTCTGAAAGTTGAGCAGCGCTTCTAAGCGACCTTGGCTGATCTCGGGTTGATATGGCGTATATGACGTGTACCAGGCTGGATTCTCCAACACATTGCGAAGAATGACCGGCGGAGTATGAGTGGCGTAGTAGCCAAGTCCGATGAGTGAAGTTCGGACAATGTTGCGGTTTGCAATCGCGCGTAATTCGGTCAGCACTTCAGATTCACTGAGAGGCTCTTCCAAACGAAGGGGCTCTGTCATCAGAATGTTGGCGGGCACGGTATGAGCGATCAACTCGTCGGCACTGGATACACCAATTGTGGTCAACATGTGCATGCGGTCTTGCGCACTCGGGCCAATATGCCTAGAAGCAAATGCGTCGTGCAAATGGGTGGAAACGTAGTCAGACGGAGTCATTGCAATGCCTCATATGTGGTGAGTCTGGACAACGCACGACACAAAACTGAGTGTAGTTCAGGAGGGGGTTAGGACTGGAGTGCAAGTAGGAACACCAACACTTTGGCTTCGTCGCGCCACTGGTCGTATCGATCTGACTTTCCAGCGTGTCCTGCATCCATTTCACATTTGAATATCAATGGCTGACGAGTAGCGCCAAGCGAACGCAACTTGGCAACCCATTTTGCCGGTTCGTGATAACTCACGCGCGGGTCATTGAGTCCGGCAGTCACGAGCATCGGCGGATACGCGTCAGCCTTGGTGTTGTCGTAAGGAGAATACGAGAGCATGTAACTCGCAGATGGCTCGCTGCGCGGGTCGCCCCATTCTTCCCATTCGTTGATGGTCAGCGGCAACGACGGGTCGCTCATCGAACTGATTACGTCGACAAACGGAACCTCAGCAATTGCTGCACCGTATAACGATGGTTCGGAAGTGATGCATGCGCCGACCATGAGGCCACCAGCCGAGCCGCCGCGCACTGCAAGTTTCCCTGTTGCGACGTGATTTTTGTAGAGGTGACGAGCGCAATCGTTCATATCGCTAAACGTATTTTTCTTATTCAGCAACTTGCCATCGAGATACCAGTTGCGTCCGCATTCGCCGCCGCCGCGCGGATGTGCAAGTGCCCACACCCACCCG
Organism: Actinomycetota bacterium; assembly: GCA_007279905.1. Lineage (GTDB taxonomy): Bacteria > Actinomycetota > Acidimicrobiia > Acidimicrobiales > Ilumatobacteraceae > UBA3006. Next base: position 1,102 of record QYPH01000009.1, read on the forward strand.
CGATCAAGGAGCGATAATCGTGCAACAGAAAACCACGGAGCGATGGCGTATTCGTACGAGCCGTATCCATAGAGCAAGCCAGGTGCAGTGCCATCGACTGGCGTGTCTTTGTGGCGCACAATGTCGAGTGGAACTCGCGTGCCATCTTGCGCGATTGCCCATTCACGAGTGGTGATGTAATCGGCAAGCGTGGTGTTGGGCACCACTTGAGTTTTTATGGCGTCACGTTCGTTGGTGAGTACGTTGTGGTCAAATACGGTGTTTGGGGAGAGAAGTGACTCGTGCGCATATCTCACGATGTTGGTTTCCCATTCTGGACACTCATCGAGTGTTATTTCATGTGGATCGATGCCCGTGTGCAGGGTTGTGAGAGTGCCGTCTTGATGCAACACGCGAAGGCGCTGTTGGGCCTCTTGCCAGTCTTGGACCACGAGATGATCGCGAAAAGGTTCAATAGTGTTGATGCGTTGGCCGGCGACGTGAGGAATGATCTCGGTCCAGGTGCCAGGGTTGTCGAGCGGCGCAGACATCACCCGAAAATCGACAGCGTCGAGGTTGGTAAGCACAACAAATCGGTCGCCCCAATGATCAATGCGGTATTCAATAGCTTGTTCGCGCGCGCGTACAGGTATGAGGCTGTGTAGGGGATCATTTGTTGACAGCAAAAAGCACTCTGAGGTGATTCGGCTCTGGCTTTCAATAATGATCCATTCGCCCGAGCGAGTGGATGAAACATTGACGTTGAACCGTTCATCGGATTCTTCAAAAATCATGGCGTCGTTTTGTTGGGCATCACCGATCGTGTGTCTCCACACTTTGTCGGGTCGCATTGCATCGTCATGGGTGATGTAGAACAGATACTTTGCATCGCTTGACCATGCAAGATTGGCGTTACTGGTGTCAACGAGTGTGTCGGCTAAATCGGTATTGGTGCGTAGATCGCGAACTCGAATTGTGAATCGCTCACTGCCGTCGGTTTCGTGCGACCATGCCAAGAGGTTGTGGTCGTGTGACAACTCGAATGCGCCAAGACCAAAAAATTCGTATGGCTTGGCCTCGATATTTTCGTCAAGAATGACCGTCGAGCCTGCTGTTTCACGAGTCGCACCGCGCAAATGAATTGAGTAGCCACTTCCAGCAAGTGTTTGGCGCAAATACCACCAAGGGCCGTGCTGCATCGGCACAGAAGTATCGTCTTCAACTATTCGTGATTTGATTTCGTGAAATATCTGATCGATGAGCGGCGCATGCGGAGCAAACCATGCGTCAGCAAATTCATTTTCCGCATTGAGATAGGGAATTGTCTCGGGGTGATCTCTGTTGCTCAGCCAAGACCACGGATCTTGAGTAGGTCCTGTTACTCGGTCATGGACAAATGGAATTTGAGGAGCAATTGGAGCAGAGGTTTGATCGAACGCGGAAGTGGTCACCAGTGCAGAGTAGACCAATCGGGCTAATAGTGAGACGAGACCCTACAAATTGCTGAGTGGTCCTGCCGCTTTGATAACGAGGCGAACCGTTGGCGTAGAGAGATAACTCAGTGGAGTTTCGGTTTGATCGACAACTTCAACTAATTGTGGATCTGCTCCGGCTTCAATTGCACGACGGCAAGCAATGGCTCGACCATTGGTAACTGCTTCATTGAATTCGTCTCCGTGTGCGACCACGCCCTCCCAGTGTCCGCTCACCCAGGCGATGGCAGCACCAATGGCATTAGCGATGTCGCCATTTTCGGGGTGCAGCACATGAGATACGCCCACGATGTCAGGAGGTATGAGGAGAGATCCACCGCCGACTGCAATGAGTGGAAGTAGCGCATTGCCTACCGTGACACGGTCAATTGCATCGGCAATTGATTCGGTAGCGCTCTGCAGCGCCGACTTAAGTTTTTCTTTTTCGTTTTGTGGCACTGCGTGGCTGCCAAGTTGAAGGCGACCTTCGGCTACAAGTGCATCAGTCAATGTGGGTGTGACACCACCGAAAATCAGTGCATCTGTGTTGAGTCGATAACCAACCGACAGCGGCCCGACTAAGGGTTGTGCAGCAGTGCCCGACACGATGGTTCCGCCACCGATTGCGATGGACAATAAGTCTGGCATTCGAAAATTTGTTCGCACTCCACCGATTTCAACGGCGGCAGCAGATTCGCGTGGATACCCGTTGATCAGCACACCAAAGTCGGTAGATGTTCCACCTACGTCGACCACGATTGAGTTGGTTAATCCGGTGAGGAATGCTGCACCTCGAAGCGAATTTGCAGGACCTGAGCCAATCGTCAAGATTGGGAATCGCCGCGCAAAATCAAGCGCCATGAGCGTGCCATCGTTTTGCGCCAACCACATTTCAACAGCCAGTCCTGCACCGTTGATTACATCTTGAGTTGCTGTAATCACCTGTCCTACGACGTCGAAGAGCGCAGCATTGAGAATTGTGGCGTTCTCTCGCTCGAGCAGGCCCAAGCTTCCAATTTCATGACTGAGTGTCACTGCCATGTTGCTGCCCAATACTTCACTCACAATTTCGCGTGCGCGCGCTTCGTCTTGCGGGGAGGTTGGGCTAAAGATGCTGGTAATGGCGATTGCATCAACCGTGTTTGCAACGCTCGATAAAAACTTTCTGATTCCATCTTCGTCGAGTGGAGAAATTCTGCGACCGTCAACGTAGTGACCGCCTTCGAGTATGCATGCATCAACGCACACCGCTTCTCGCAAGTCATCTGGCCATGACTCCATGGGTTCAAGGGAGAGTGACGCTGGCGCGCCTAGTCGAATTGCAGCAACTTGACCTAGAGAGCGCCGTTCCAAAATTGCATTTGTCGCATGAGTAGTGCCGAGCATGACGCGTCCAATGCGTTGTGCGTCGGCGCCGAGCGCATCAATTACATAAGTAAGCGCGTTTTGCATTCCCGACCGAACATCAGAAGTTGTGGCTTGCTTTGTTCGAGCGAGAATTCGGTTGTTTTCATCAAGCACGACCGCGTCAGTATTGGTGCCGCCGACATCCATGCCAACGCGCAGATCGAGTCTCATCGAACCGAATCCTCGATCGGCACATAGTCAATGTCGTATCCGAATGCTCGAGGACCAACGGTTTGCAGCGCTCGTTCGGTTCGCCAGAGCGGATCGCAGGGCCATGCCATCGCGGTAACTCGCATGGCGTACTTGATTTCCTCGGTTGCAATCGCAGTTCCGGTTTGCGTATCGAGCACGGAAATGAGGTCAGGGACACTCGCAAGAATGCGACCGTTTTCTTTTGCAACAAGATTCTCATTCTGGATGTCAATGCGTACTTGGCGTCCGCTATCTATTCCAGTTCCGTTAATCGTGACACTGCCGCGCACAAAACCGCCGTGGGTGTGACGTTCAATTTCGGAAATCTTGCCAGTAATCAATGCTTGTGCTCCCAGTAATTCGGTGAGCCGCGCAATTGGCTCCTGTGTTCTCCGAACAGCACGCCCCATTTCAATCGCATTACTTATCGAACCGACGATTACGTTGCCGATCATTGTCGCTGCGGGGTTGATGTAGTCGGCCATTAAGGCGACACCTCCAGCAGCAATGGTGAATGCTCGTGATTCTGATTCTGCGGACTCTCCACTTGTGGGTGTAATGGTTACGGAGTTGCCTTGAAAGTCAACGAGGATGATCGGTGTCAGAGGCAGACCGCGAACAAAAAATGAACCCATTTGAACTTCTGGGAAAGCTCGTCCCATGGTGTCTGCATCGACAATTGGTAATCCCAAGCGAGATGCCCACATAACTGGTTCGACTCCATTTGAACCACCAATTTCACTCGCCATGATTGCGACGACTGGTTTGTTGAAAACACGCTCAACTTCTTGGCGCAACAGATGCGCCTCTCCGCCGTTGTTCAACATCTCAAAAGAGATTGTGGGTGCTCCAATGCCGCAAATGGGCATTACCAAGCCGTCGGCGGCGACATCTTCAAGTTGAACAACGGATACCGGTCCAAACTTCCGTATCGCACTCTTGACTTCCAAAATTGAGCCACCAACGCTCCCGCCACCACCTGTGCCTAGAAGTGCGCATCCAAAAGCAAGGTCTTCAACGTCGTCTTTGTTGATCTGGGCGATTGCTGTGATTCTTTTCTTCGACATCTGGCAATTGGTCGCTCTCGTGAGGTGTGACATACTGTAATCAATTCACAGTTGGGGGACTCATGAACAAGAATTTTCTGAAAATCGTCGTGGCGGGGCTATTTGGACTCACGGCAATCGCTGCTGGAATGTCAACAGGTGCCTCTGCCGAAGGTGAGTTGACTTTTGCGGTTGGGGTCACTCAAGACATCGACTCGCTGAATGTCACTGTCGGATTCTTGGTGATTGATTATGAGATTTGGAATCTCACGCTGCCGACACTGACGAGTAAGGCCGCCGCAGATTTTTCAATTCTGCCGAGCATGGCCGAATCATGGACAAGTAGTGAAGATGGTTTGACATGGACGTACAAGTTGCGCAGCGACATGAAGTGGAGTGACGGCGTTCCGATGACTGCCGACGATGTGGCGTACACGATCACGAGATCGGTGCAAGACGGTTGGTGGAACCACACAACTGTGACAGGCAACCTCACTGCAACGGCTACTGATGCCCAAACACTTGTTGTTGTTTCTTCAGTACCCGATCCAAAGTTGCCAATACTTGATGTGTATATCGTGCCGAAGCACATCTACGAGAAGATTTCTGCTGAGGAACTACCGAATTATCTTGCAGACGACAATGTTTCTGGTGGACCTTTTCAGATTGTTGAGCGCAAGGAAGGCGAGTTCATCCGACTCGTACAAAACCCAAATTGGTTTGGCAAAAAACCAGCGATGGATCAGTTGATTTTTCGAACATTCGAAACCGCTGAAGCGCAATACAACGCTCTCAAAGCAGGAGATTTGGACGCAGTTGACGACGTACCAGGCAAAATTTTCGCCACAATCATGGCAGGCGACGAACCAAACATCACCGGAATTGCTGGCAACCAAGGATCATTCAGCGAGTTGGCAATGAATTCAAGTTGCCCAACAGGAATCGGCGATGGACATGTGGCTCTTAAGGATCCCAATGTGCGTCGTGCAATCAACTGGTCGCTTGATCGTCAACTCATGGTTGACAAGGTGCTCAATGGTTTTGGAAAACCGGCAGTAGGCATTTCGGCTTCTGCAAACCCAGCCTTCGATTATCAGGTTGAAGCGGACCAAACATATTCGTACGACCCTGCCAAGGCAAACGCACTTCTTGATGAAGCTGGATGGATCGACACGAATGGGGATGGAGTGCGTGACAAAGACGGAGTTGAATTGAAACTCCGCTATTTCGATCGCTCTGTTGGTGGTGCAGCAGATACGACACCGTTCATCACGGGATTCTTGAAAGACGTTGGTATCGCCACCGATGTAAAAACGTTTGACGAAGACAGCCTTGCGGCGATTCAGTCTAAGAGCGAGTTTGATTTGTATACATGGGGTTGGTCTCCGTATGCGGATCCGGACAACATGCTGTCAGACTTCATAACTGCTGCGGTGCCTACCGATCCAGCAGTTGGCGGATACAACGACGGCAACTGGTGCAATGCAGAGTATGACGCACTGTACGCGCAGCAACACGTCGAACTGGATCCAGTCAAGCGTGCTGCCCAAATTCAAGAGATGCACAAAATATTTGTCAACGATGGCCCGTATGCGGTGCTTTACAAGTACGACAACCTGCAAGCGTTTCGTTCGGACAGGTGGCAGAACTTTGAGCGCCAACCAGCCGAAGTTGGACCAATCATGTTTACTCAGACCTCGTCGGCATATCTCAACCTGGAGCCTGTTTCTGGTGACAGCGGCGGCGGTGGTGGAACCAACACGATTGTCGTGATTGGTATTGCACTTGTTGCTGCTGGTGTTGTATTCACTCTCGTGCGAAGTCGTCGAAAGAAAAGTGCGGACGATCGTGCATAACAATCATTGGCGAGCAGTAATTAATGAGTAATCGCTATGTGGTCAAGAAGATTGTTGGAGCACTGCTCACGCTGTTTGCGGTAGTTATCTTCAACTTCTTTTTGTTTCGGATTGTTGATCGCGATCCCTTGACCAAATATCGAGGCCGCAGCAAGCTCAGTTTGGAACAACGTGAGACGATGATTCGTCGGATGGGCTTGAGTGGCTCCAAATGGGATCAATTTGTCGCGTATATCAAGTCAACGTTGCAACTGGACTTTGGAAGATCGTTTGACTCAACTCGACCAGTTTTGCGTGAGATTACCGATCGACTTCCCGCGACATTGATATTGGTTGGCGTTTCGACGGTTCTCACTATTTGTATCGGCTTGTATATCGGGGCCAAGGCCGGATGGGCGAGGGGAAGTCGATTTGATCGGGTGTCAACATCGACAACGATGGTTTTGTACGCAACTCCCGAATTTTTCTTCGGTATGTTGCTGCTCGCAATCGTGGCGGGGCGCACTGGTTGGTTTCCTACTGGTGGCTTGCGAGATGTCGGAACAAACAATGGCTTTGTTGCTTCACTTCTGGATCGGACACACCACTTGGTGTTGCCGTCGCTCACCCTCACACTGGGATACTTGGGTTCGTATTCGCTGATTATGCGCACTTCAATGTTGGACACCCTTGGAGAAGATTATTTGACCACTGCGCGAGCGAAGGGCCTGAAAGAGAGTGATGTGATGACGCATCACGCGGTTCCAAACGCGTTGTTGCCATCGGTTTCGGCGATCGCAATCAGTTTTGGCTTTGTCATCGGCGGAGCAATAACAACTGAAACCGTCTTTTCGTATCCCGGCCTTGGTCTTGCCACAGCAGACGCCATTCGCAATACTGATCTGCCAATGTTGCAGGCGTTGTTTTTGGTTGCAAGCGCCGCGGTGATTTTTTTCAATCTTGTTGCTGACCTGACGTACGGATTACTTGACCCTCGAATACGGCACTCAATATGAACGATCTAGTTCCATCAACATCTCCGCGCGATATGACGTGGGCCCGCCGCAAACAAGCGTTGGCTCGGGTATGGCGCGAACTTCGCCATGATCGGGCTGGTTTTGTCAGTCTGGTGGTGCTGCTGGGGTTTGGGTTGGTTGCGTTGAGCGCCCCATTGATTGCAGACCGATCGCTTCTGTTGGCCGCCGCAGGGCGCAACAACCCCGACTTGGCTTCCCCCAGTGCACAGTTTTTGCTTGGCACCGACGACATTGGTCGAGATGTCTTGGCGCAATTGGTGTGGGGCTCTCGCGTTTCGCTCTTTATTGGCATCTTTGCCACAGTCGTTGCTGTTGTTATTGGTTCGGTCGTCGGACTTGTGGCGGGTTATGTAAAAGGAAAAGTTGCAACGGTGCTTTTGGCAATTGATGAATTCTTTCTTGTTGTGCCATTTCTTCCGCTTGCGATCGTGCTCGCAGTAATCCTTGGCAGGTCTCCAGTCACGCTCGCAATCGTGATTGGTATCACGTCGTGGGCGGGAAGTGCACGACTCGTGCGGGCACAAGTGTTGACCTTGAGCGAACGAGCATATGTTGAGCGCGCTCGCGCGCTTGGTGCGGGCACTTGGCAGATCATTTTTCGACACGTGTTACCAGGCGTAACACCGTTGATCATTGCCAACGCAACATTGATTGTTCCCGGTGCAATTTTGACAGAGTCAACACTGTCGTTTTTGGGATTCGGGGATCGCCTCTCTCCAAGTTGGGGAAAATTGTTGGATGGCGCACAGTCAAGTGGATCGATCACATTGAACGCTTGGTGGTATTACTTGCCACCAGGACTGTGCATTATCGCTGTGGTGCTCGCATTTACTTTGTTTGGTCGGGCACTCGAACGAATCTTTGATCCACGATTGGCTGGTCGCTAATCGTGTCGGCAGTGTTGGAAGTACGTGATTTGCATATAACTTACGCATCGTCTAGCGGGCTAGTGCCCGCAGTGCGCGGAGTAGATCTCGAGATCGCTCCAGGTGAAACACTTGGACTTGCCGGAGAATCTGGTTGTGGCAAGTCGACATTGGCGATGGCACTGTTGCGGCTTGTTCCACCGTCAACGCAAATTACTGGATCAATCAAGCTTGCTGGTCAAGACATTTTGACAATGAAGCCGGGACAACTCCGTGCAGCTCGCTGGGCTCAGGCCTCTGTGGTTTTTCAGGGAGCACAGCATGTGCTCAACCCTGTTCGGCGAATTGGTCGGCAAATTGATGAAGCGATTGAGGCACATGGAAGCGCGTCGGTTTCTCGTGCCGGCGAGCTACTTGACCTCGTGGGGCTTGGTGCTCGCAGGGGAGATGATTACCCACATGAATTATCGGGTGGACAAAAACAACGATCATTGATTGCAATGGCACTTGCTTGTGATCCGCTGTTACTCATTGCCGATGAACCAACCACAGCTCTCGACGTGATGGTTCAGGCACAGATCTTGCAATTACTCGACAACATCAAGCGCGAGCGCGGGCTATCAATGTTGTTTATTACTCATGATCTCTCAGTTTTGTCACACACTGCTGATCGGGTTGCAGTTATGTACGCGGGTCGAATTATTGAAGTTGGTGCCGGAGATGCACTACTTCGCAACTCACTGCACCCGTATTCAAAGGCACTTACCGCATCGTTTCCAATCATCGGCGACCCATCATCTCGACATCAACCTCGCGGTCTTGCAGGAGACCCACCCGATCCAAATAATTTGCCGAGTGGATGTCCGTTTCATCCGCGATGCACTGTTGCAATTGACGAATGCCAAAGCGTTGATGTTCAGTTGCGCCACGCCGCAGATGATGAGGAGCGCTCGGTTGCATGTGTGCTGGTGGGCAAATCATGACCGCAACCGAATCGCTACTGAACGTAAGCAATGTGCATGTTGCATACCCTGCGCGGCGGCGCGGTGGAAAGTCGGCACGAGCAGTTGATGGCGTTGATCTCGAAATTCGGCTAGGCGAAATAGTTGCCTTGGTGGGCGAGTCTGGCTGTGGAAAAACAACACTTGCGCGGGCCATCCTTGGGTTACAAAAAATATCGGAAGGTTTAATTGCGTTTGATGGAGAGTTGTTGCCAACAAGCGCTAATGGCAAGAAAGCATTTCGTCGACGTGTTCAGATTGTGTTTCAGGATCCGACTGCGAGTCTTAATCCACGCCAATCGGTGTATGAAATCGTTGCAGAGGGTTTGCGGATTCATGGTCTCGGTGAAAACGAGCATCATGTCGTTAAGACTGCTCTAGAACAATGCGGTTTGCACCCAGCAGAGCGCTACATGCTCAAGTATCCGCATGAATTATCTGGTGGTCAGCGCCAACGTGTGGTGATTGCGGGTGCAATGGTGCTCAAGCCGCAGTTGCTTGTGGCCGACGAACCAGTTTCGAGCTTGGATGCATCGGTGCGCGGTGAAATATTGGCTTTGTTGCAGCGCCTTGCTCGAGACGAGAACATGGCCGTGCTCGTAGTGACGCACGATTTGGGTTTGCCATGGAATATTGCTGACCGCATAGCGGTGATGTATTTGGGACGGATTGTGGAAATAGGTACAACCGAAGAGTTACTGGCAAATCCCAAGCATCCATATACACAGGCATTGCTGTCTGTCGTGTTGGAGCATCTCGGCATGCCCCAGCAGATCTTGGTTGGTGAGATGCCCGACCCGACAGAGATTGCGTCAGGGTGCAGGTTTCATCCTCGGTGTCCGCTTGTGCAATCGGGTGAAGCACAACGACGAGGCATTGCTGATCGTTGCACTCACGAAGACCCTCTCTTGCAGATGAGTGGCAACCAACAATCGGTTGCTTGTCACGCAGTAGGTGTTTGAGAACTGCTTCATCACAGCAAGCGACGAAGAATTCTCCGTGTGTAGTGCTTGCGAGAAAACTCAACACCATCTAAGTCGGCATCCACATCAATCACGACGTTGAACGATTCAGCCTCGCTGTCGATTCGCATTCGTGCTTCAACGGTGCACTGTGCTTCCGGCCAATCCAATTGGTAACGAGTTGTGGCTGTGACCCACGAATGTGCTGGATCAGTGGTCGATACGCCAACTTCCCCTTGGTAGAGCTCGTGCGTGGTTCCATCATCTCGCACAACACTTGGTCTGCCGTACTGAGTGCGCGCAATGGTCTGGTGCGCAAGCACATCTCGTTCAATTCGCCAGAGAGTTGGTACATCATGTTTGCTTGGCGGTGACTCGCTGTGAACGGCTGGCTTGAGTGGCGCAAATTTTGGTGTGCCAGCGCCGTGATTATCAACTGTGGGGAGTATTAATTGAACTGTTGAGCGGTCGACATGAAGTGCAAATGGGTGCGGTGGTGACCAAATGTTTGGCCAGTCTGCTCCGGCAATTGACAACCTGATCTTGTGTCCGCGAGAAAAAACCCAGGACGTTGCTTCCAATTCAATCTCAACATCCTCAAATACATTGGGCACGAGTGGCTGGGGCTCAGTCGACGATGTGCGATGGGTGAGGTTGAGAAATCCGCGAGTGACAAGAGCAGATGTTCCATCGGGAAAGATGTCGCAGATTTTGACGCTGATAGATGCAACCGGCTGATCGCTTGCGACTTGCAATTTTAATAATGCATGACCAAGGATTTCGAAGTGATCCGAATCAATTGGCCAGTCGTAGGTGAGTGACCATGAGTCGTCTTCTCGCTGGTCGGTTGGTTGACCCCATGGAAGTCCGCCGGCACATGAGTTCCACGCCGCAACCCCCACATCTGGTCGTACGTCTAAAACGTCAATGTTGGATGTGCCGGACTGAGTCGCGTGCGTCGCGGTTGGTCGCAACGTAGTCGTGACGCTTCGCTCGGGTGGCCAGGTCTCTTCAAATCTCCACTCTCCATTGAGCATTGCCAAGTCTGCATCTGGTTTTGTTGAGTGGCGAATGAAGACGCGGATTGGTGGCTCGGTTGCAACTGCTGCGTTGTCCAATTGCAACCAACGATTGAACCACGAAATCATTTCTGGGACGAGATCGATGTTTGGGCCAGGGTGCGAATGTGCTGGCGCACTGTGACTCCATGGTCCGATCAACAGAGATTTTTCACACTGCAGCGCTTTAAATGTGCGAAACGTGTTGTTGCGATACCCATCTGCCCAACCAGCAACGATCATCGTGGGGCATTGAATGCGCTCGTAGCCAGGTCGAAGCGAACCGTGTCGCCAATATGGCCCGTCGTGTTGTTGCTCAAGCCAAGTGAGGATCCACGGTTGAATTTCATTCAAACGCATCTGCCACTCAGACTTCCAGTTGTCGCCAAACACTGCTGGCGCAGGAGGAAGCAGATTGCATGCAGTCATGTAATGGCAATAGTCGACGAGGTCGATCGCACGCAATGCTCCGCCCATGTAATGCACATCATCGGTGTAGCGATCGTCGGTCGCATACACGGCGCAGATGGCGTGAAGCGCTGCTGGTCTTGTGCACGCAACTTGCAGCGAGTTGAAGCCCGAGTAGCTGTAGCCAAACATGCCAACACGACCGTTTGACCACGGCTGCGTTGCGAGCCAATTGATGACGTCGGTGAGGTCGTCGAGCTCGACGAGTGGGTATTCGTCAGTTGCTAAACCCTCCGAAGATCCGGTCCCTCGCACGTCAAGGCGACAAACAACAAACCCACCTTCGCTTGCAAGTCGTAAATAATCGTCCGAATGCGACGATGCAGTGAGGTCATCTTTGCGATAGGGCAATGCTTCAAGTAGTGCAGGAAAGGGCCCCGATCCCGTCGGTGGCATATAAAGATCGGCGGCAAGTTGTATGCCATCTCTGACTCTTATTGTGAGGCGAGAGAATTGCATAATCCAAATCTACAATAGAAGTCGTGTTAGAGAAATCGCTCAATCGTGCTGCCTATGTGGATAGCGACAATTGGGATATCGAAAAGCACAAGGTGTTTGCATCTAGCTGGTTCTGCATCGGTCGACATGACGAAGTTGGGTCTACTAGTGGAAGTTACAAACTTGTTGACTTGCAGGGCGAGCAGGTGCTTGTGGTGCGCGGGGCAGATTCGTCGCTGCGCGCCTTTGTCAATATGTGCCGCCATCGTGGCACAGAGTTGGTTGATTCAACAGACACGAGTGCGATTGAAGGTTGCTTCGGTGCATTGATTCGCTGCCCGTATCACAACTGGACATACAACACCGATGGTTCATTGCGTGGCACACCACATCTTGCCGACATTGATTACGAATCAAGTGGATTACTACAACTCGGCTTAGAAGTATGGGGTGGTTTCGTTTTTATCCGCCAGCACGACGGGAAAGAAACGTTGCTCGATTCGATTGGCGAAATTTCAACCCGTGTCAGCAATTATCCACTGTCCGAACTCGTGATTGGGAGGACTATCACTTACGAAGTTGCCGCCAACTGGAAAGTGCTTGAGGAAAACTACAACGAGTGCTATCACTGCGGCCCTGTGCATCCAGAGTTATGTGATCTTGTGCCGTCATTTCGTGCAGGGGGAGCATCGGACTTGAATTGGGACGATGGTGTTGCTCATCGCGAAGGTGCGTATACGTTTACTTCGTCTGGCACTACGACGCGCAAGCCATTTGCCGGTTTATCAGAAGCCGAATTGGTAAACCACAAAGGCGAGTTGGTGTACCCCAATTTGTTTCTCTCGATGTCGTGTGATCATGTCGCGGCTTTTGTGCTGTGGCCGAAGGGTCCCGCACACACGACAATTGTGTGTAACTTTTTGTTTCACCCAAGCGAAGTTGCCAATCCCGACTTTGATCCGAGCGATGCAGCAGATTTTTGGGATGTCGTCAATCTGCAAGATTGGGCGATTTGTGAGCGCGTGCAACGCGGCATGATGTCCAAATTCTTTACACAAGGATTGTTTGCACCTATGGAAACTCCGAGCCTAGATATTCGTGAGTGGTGGAAAAAGCAGATGGGTAAATAGTGAAGGTTGCAGAGTGACTCAGGTCCGAACGGTCGACCATGTCGTTGTCGGTCTCGGTGGGCTGGGTGCAGGAGCCGCATATTGGTTGGCAAAACTTGGTCAAGATGCTGGGCGGAATGAAGTCATTGTTGGATTAGAGCAATTTGAACTTGGGCACGACAAGGGTGCGAGCCACGATCATTCACGAATCATTCGCCATTCATATCACACACCCGAATATGTGAAATTGGCATCAGAGGCTTACGAGACCTGGGACGCTGTTGCCGCCGAGGCTGGCGAAGAACTTGTTGTGCGCACGGGTGGAATAGATATTTTTCCAGAAGGCTCTGTGATTCCGATCAGCGACTACACGTCGAGCCTCGAGGCAAACAACATTCCATTCGAAGTTTTGGATTCCTATGAAACGATGTCTCGGTTTCCGCAATTCGCAGTAGAAAGTGGAGTTCGTGCGCTGTTTCAAAAAGACACCGGAATCGCCCCAGCAGCCAAAGGAACAGATGCACATCATCGTTTAGCGGCAGCACGGGGTGTTGGGTTGCGAACCAATGCATCTGTTAATCGCATCGAAAGTGATGGCGTTGGAGGCTTGGCGGTAGTGACGGACGATTGCACCTACCAAACTGGTTCAGTCATTCTTTGTGCCGATGGTTGGACGAATGAATTGCTTGAACCTCTTGGAGTTCACATTCCACTCGAGGTGACACGCGA
>QYPH01000061.1 GCA_007279905.1 Actinomycetota bacterium
CTACCGTACAACCTCTACGACGCGGGGTGGAGCAGTCCGGTAGCTCGTCGGGCTCATAACCCGAAGGTCACAGGTTCAAATCCTGTCCCCGCCACCAGTAAGTAAAAGGCTCACCGAGAAATCGGTGGGCCTTTTGCATTTTGGTTTCCTTGCGCGATTGGTAGCCTGCTCCGATGTCAACTTCCAAGCCTTCAGTCACCATTCCCCAACAGCCAGCGCCAACCGAACTCGTCATTGACGACATCACGGTCGGTACGGGCGAGACCGCAATCAGCGGCAAAAATGTTTCAGTGCATTATGTAGGTGTTGCATATAGCAATGGTCAGCAATTTGACGCGTCGTGGGATCGCAACGAGCCATTCGAATTTCGCTTGGGCAACGGTCAAGTAATTGCAGGATGGGATCAGGGAGTAGCAGGAATGAAAATTGGCGGCCGTCGCAGTCTTACTATTCCAGCCCATCTTGGATATGGGGAACACGGCGCAGGCGGTGTCATTAAAGGCGGAGAAACTCTTGTGTTTGTTGTTGATCTGCTCAACGTTTTTTAGGGGTTGTTCACAAAAGTTCAACGGTAGACTTGCATCAACAGAGATGCGCACAATAATAACGTTGTGTGCTCAACGAATTGGTGTGTAATGAATATCTTGGTAATCGGAGCAGGTGGCGTAGGTGCCTCAATGGCGTCTATTGCAGAGACCCGATCGTTCTTTAAGACCTTTGTCCTCGCCGACATTTCGCTATCGCGAGCAGAGGAGGCAATCGCCCTGCTTGACGATAGATCAAAGTTTGTCGCAGAGCAGATCGATGCCCGTGATCGAGCAGCTATCTCGGCACTCATTCACAAAGTGAAAGCCGATGTTGTAGTTAACGCTTGCGACCCGCGCATGAACGAAGCAATTTTTGGCGCTGCATACGATTCGCATTGCAACTACATCGACATGGCGATGAATTTGAGCCAACCGCATCCCACAAATCCATACGAAGAAGTGGGCGAGCCATTGGGCAAGAGCCAACTTGACGATGATGCTAAATGGCGAGAGCGCAACATTCTGGCCCTCGTGGGCATGGGTGTAGAGCCAGGATTGAGTGACGTGTTTGCGCGCTATGCAGCCGACAACCTCTTTGACACCATCGACGAAATCGGTGTGCGCGACGGATCAAACCTGTCGATTGACGGTCTCGACTTTGCACCAACGTTTTCTATCTGGACAACTATCGAAGAATGTCTCAACCCACCAATCGTGTGGGAAGCAGAGCGCGGCTTGTACACCACCGACTGCTTTAGCGAACCCGAAGTGTTTCACTTTCCCGCTGGCATCGGGCCATACGAGTGCGTCAACGTAGAACACGAAGAAGTGTTGTTGATTCCTCGCGAGATTGATTGCAAACGCGTCACATTCAAATACAGCCTTGGCGCCGAATTCATCGACTGGCTCAAAACGTTTGCGTACTTGGGCCTCGACAGCAAAGAGCATGTTCGGGTGGGTGACGTTTCGGTCTCGCCTCGTGACGTGCTGGCTGCAGTGTTGCCAAATCCCGCAAAACTTGGTCACTTGATGCACGGAAAAACCTGTGCCGGTACATGGGTGCGCGGCACCTACGACGGCAAACCACGCGAGATTTATCTGTATCACGTTGCCGACAACGAGACGACTATGCGCGACTGGGGTTCACAAGCAGTGTTGTGGCAAACCGCAATTTGTCCAGTGGTTGCACTTGAACTCTTGAGCAACGGAAGTTGGAAAAATACTGGTGTGCGCGGAGCCGAAGCGTTTCCCGCCGACCCATTCCTCAATTTGCTCGGCGAATACGGCGCGCACCATGGCATGGTCGAGATGGGCCCTGGCTTATGGCCAAGCCCAAAACCAACAGGGCAACCTGGATGGGACCGCCCAGTAAAGCGCGCTATCCGCTTGGGGTAGTAGTGCACCGCTTGCACAAAATTGTTTCCGTCCTCTCAATAGTCTGTGCAACTGCACTGATGTGGTCGGACACAGCAATCAAGTGGTGGACGAACATCGTCAACTTTTTTCTGCGAGTAAATCTTGACGCAACTACATCGGTGATGAACAACAGACCATCGGGTGACGCCGACTTGCACGCAGTCATTTGGGGGGCATGCGCTGTGCTTGTAGTTCTTGCATGCACGACGCACCGTAAACGCTTCAATGCACTTGCATTGCTTGCAACATGGACAATTTTTGTGGAGATTACTCAACCATGGTTTACAGATCTGCGCGCGAGGCAAGTATCAGACCTTGTAGGCAACGTTGTTGGGATTGGGATCGTCGTGGCGTTTTTACAACTAATGCACATGCGAAAATCGGTTGCTAAATAGCTGGTCCCATGTCGCCAGCAAGATAGTGCTTGCGGCACAACAACTCGTAGCGCACGTCGTCACCGAAGAGTGGCTCACTTGTGGTTTTGTCGGTGTCGCCAACCACGACGGTTTCTCCTTCGTACACAATCTGTCCGTTCACTAAGCGAGCATTGTTGTTGGCACGCTCACCACACCAACATCTCGCCTCTACTTGCATCTCCACGCGCTGGTCGGCGATTTCAAGCATGCGCTTTGTTCCCTCAAAAAGTAATCCGCGAAAATCAGTGATCAGGCCAAATGCGAAGACATCAACATTTAATTCGTCAACAATCTGGGCAAGTTGATCGCATTGCTCGAGCGTGTAGAACTGCGCTTCGTCGCAGACGATAAATGAGATTGGCATATGCGATTGAGCAAGTTTGACAAGATTGAGCCCCGGGCTCATCTCAATTGCAGGAGCAGAAACACCGAGGCGGCTTGTGACTTGTGAACCATCGCGATCGAGTTTGGTCAGCAATAATCCAGGCACGCCGCGCGACGACAGATTGTGATGGATCTGCAGCGCAAGGGTGCTTTTGCCCGAACCCATTGTGCCAAAACTGAATCGCAACGTAGCCATGTCGCCAAGAACCGTAGTCTGCGATGCACCCATTGCGCACATGGCAATAGGGTGGAGGTAATGGATGCGCGAATACTTGCTCAAATGATCGATCACACGTTGCTTGCCCCAGAGGCGACCATGGCCGATGTCGAGCGTTTGTGTGCCGAGGCAATTGACCTCCAGGTTGGGGCAATCTGCATCTCGCCTTCACACTTGCCGCTCACCAAAGGCCTTTTGCCATCTTCGATCAAAACAGCTGCTGTCGTGGGTTTCCCATCTGGCGCCCACAACCCCTCGGTCAAGAGTCGAGAAGCACAACAAGCGTGTGAATATGGCGCCAACGAAATTGACATGGTGACCAATTTGGCGTTGGTGAGTAGCGCCAATTGGTCGGCAATAACTGGTGAAGTGTCGGCGGTGCGCGCGGCCATCCCATCTGGCGTCATTATCAAAGTGATCATCGAATCTGCATTGTGGAATGACAAGCAGATTGTTGCTGTGTGCTCAGCAGCAGTGCTGGGTGGTGCCGACTTCGTCAAGACATCAACCGGTTTTCATAAATCTGGTGGGGCATCAATTGCGGCCGTGCAATTGATGAGACGAACAGTCGGGGAAACGATTGGCGTAAAGGCAAGTGGCGGCATTCGTACCTACGCCGATGCAATAGCAATGATTGAGGCTGGAGCAAGCCGAATCGGAGCGTCTGCTTCGCGAGTTATTTTGGCGGAGGCTCAGTGAAGCGAGTGGTGGTGGCGGCAGTGTTCGCACTCGCGATTATGGGAAATGCCAGTGTCGCATCAGCCAGTGCAGGCACAAATGACACGACTACATCAACGACTACTCCAACAACTACCCCAACAACGACCGAGACTGTTCTTGTCGAATTTGCACAAGTGCCAACCAAGTCGGGCATTGGCCGTCGCATTGTGTACGCCAATCGCCAACAACGCGTGTGGGTCATCAATGCTGACAACGAAGTAATCCGTACCTTTCCTGTTTCGGGCATGCTTGGCCAACCGGGCAAAGGAACATTTGAAGTATTTAGTAAATCTCCTGCTTCGTATAGTCCAGAGTTTGCTGGCGTCACGTTTCGATACATGACACGATTTGCAATTGGTCGCAACGGGGGCAATGTTGGCTTCCATGAAATTCCAACAAAAAATGGCAAACCGATGCAGACGGTAGAAGCACTTGGATCATTTAATGGAAGCGGCTGCTTGCGTTCGAGCACAAAAGATGCTCGGTTTATTTATCAGTGGGCAACGCTTGGAACAAAGGTTGTTGTAGTTCCGTAGAATACGAGAGTGTTGAAGAGCAAATCTGTGCAGCGAATATATTCGCTGGCTGTTGGCTTGTTTGTCTTTGTCTACGTAACCGGTGGAAGAATTGTTGACCCAACATTTCGCGATTGGTTAATGATCGGAGACTCGGCAACTCATTACATGGGGTGGGAGTTCTTTCGCCACACCGCTCTCTTGCAGTGGCCACTCGGATTGAATCCGAAGCTTGGGCTGGATATATCAAGCTCGATTGCCTTCACCGACTCGATACCACTTGCTGCTTTTATCTTGAAGCCTTTCAGCTTTTTGCTGCCGTCAACATTTCAGTACTTTGGTCTCTGGATACTCATCTGTTTCGTTCTGCAGGCATATCTCGCGGCGCGCTTGTTGAGCCATTTCTTGACAGACCAAATTCAGATCGCACTCGGGTCAGTTTTTATTGCACTGTCACCCATGCTCATGTATCGCCTGGTTCATGATGGATACGGCCATATTGCGCTCGTTGGTCATTTCTTGATTCTTGGTGCGCTCAACCTGTACTTCACAAAGGAACTCAAATCGTTGTGGTGGGCGCTGCTGTTTCTCAGCACTATTTTGATCCAGGCGTATTTCATTCCGATGGTTGCTGCTATTTGGATCGCAAAGATGGTTCAATTCTTGCGGCATGAGGGCGGATCTCGTTCGCTGGTCGTGAAGCACTTTTTGGTTGTTGCGGTTGCATCGATCTCCACTTTCATCGCTGGTGGATATGTCGCACTTGGATCCAACCTATTTACAGGCAGCTCAGATGTAACCGACTCGAGTTTTCCATACTGGTTTAGGTGGCAGCCGCTTTCGCTCATTGATATGCAAACATCGTTCTCGGGAACGTGGTCGCATTTTCTCTCTGACCAACAGGAATTGCGTGGTGACGTCGAGGGCTTCAGTTTTTTGGGGAGCGGAATACTTTTGCTTGTAAGCATGGTCACCCTGGTTTCGGTGTTTCACCGCGTTGCGCAGAGGTTTTCCCGCTTTCAAGTTTCACAAGTCACTTCGGCAATCGGAGCAGCGTTGATCGTCGTTGTTGGCTGGGTTGTTTCGTCGACCCAAGTGTTTTCGTTGGTCATATTTGTGATGCTCGCAATATTTATTATTCAGCTCAGTCTTGAAAAGCTCTTTGGAAAGAAAAGCGAGTCTCGCAGTCGTCATCGTGTCTTGTACCTAGTGGTCGCAGCTCTCGCCATTTATTCAATGACATTTAGACCGGGCATCGGACGTTCTACATTCTTCGTGTATCCACTTGTTCCACTGTTTAAGCAGTTCACTCAGACGTTTCACACCCACGGTCGTTACATCTGGCCGGCTTATTATTTGCTAGTCGTGGTCGTCATAGTGGCCGCATGCAGATTGTTTGATAAGAAGCTGGCAACATTCATTTTGGCGGGGTGTCTACTTTTTCAGATTGTCGATTCCGCCCCAGCTGTCACAACCGTGCGTCACCGATTTACAAATGCACCGCAATGGGTTTCGCCAATGCAGGATCCTCGATGGGAAGAAATTGCCCGAACACACAACAACGTCGTTGCGCTTCCATTGCTGATTAACGATGTGGAGGGTCGGTGGATGTTGATTTCGGATTTTGCCTCGCGACACAAGATGGGTACGAACGCGGTGTACTTCTCGCGAATCAATATGGAAGAAGCGTCTCAGTACGCGGGCAGGCTCCACGATGGATTTCTGCACGGGACTCTCGACAAGTCAAATGTGTACATCATTACGGATGATGCATATTGGGAAGGTGTTGTAGGACTCAAGTTCCCCTACGCCTTCACAGGCGACATCGACGGTTTTCACGTCGTAGTGCCTTAGCAAAAACTAGAAGCGTGCCATCTCGGTCTTGAGCAAGTCGAGACCAAGGTTGCCCAAGTCGAGTCCGTGCGCGTGCCATTTACGCAAGTCAAATGCCGATCCGTGCTTTTTGCGGGCATCATCTCGCAAGTCGAGCCACACTCGCTCGCCGAGCTTGTACGAAATAGCCTGGCCCGGCCAGCCCAAGTAGCGATTGATTTCTGAACGATTAAACGCATCATCGCTTGATGACCGAGCACTCAAGAATTCGAGCATCAGCTCTGGTGTCCACGCCTCACCTGCGTGCCAAGGCCACGAAGCAGGTATAGCAAAACCACAATGCATACCGATATCGATGACAACGCGTGCTGCGCGAAATGCCTGCGCGTACAAATAACCAAGGCGATATTCGGGATTGGCAAAGAATCCAAACTCGTCCATAAGTCTCTCGGCATAGAGCGCCCAACCTTCGCCATGACCAGACACAAATGTGTTGCGCTGAAAACGTGAGAGTTTTTCGGAATTGATTGTGGCAATCGCAACTTGTAGGTGATGGCCCGGAACGCCTTCGTGATACGCAGTCGTTGGCTCACTCCAGCGTGGAAACACTGTGCGACCATTTGTTGGATACCACGTGCGACCGGGACGACTTAAGTCTTCACTTGGCCCCGTGTAATACATCGCTGCTGCGCCACCAGGAGGAGAGATCATGGCCTCGACTCGCTGAATGGATTTCGGAATTGAGAAGTGGTCTTCATCAATCAAGAATTTCATTGCGTCGTCCATGATTTCTTGCAACCAATCACGCAATCCATCTTCACCAACAATCGATCGAGCAGGGTCGGTGTCAAGTAGGTGACGTACTTCGGCAAGTGATGCACCTGGCTGGATCTCTTGTGCAACGCGCGCCATCTCGGCGTCGAGTCTTTGTACTTCGCCCCAACCCCACTCGTAGGCATCTTTGGCTTCCACATTCATTCCCATGAAGCGGCGTCGAGCAAGCGCGTGGCGATCTGCGCCAACGCCATCGTGAGCATCTGCAATCGGTGCGTACTCGTTGCGCAAATAATCAGATGTTTCACCGAGTGCAGTTGACGCTGCAATTGCCACTTCGCGAAGTCGTTCGATCGGCGCACCCTTCACCGAAGCAGCACCTTCAACAAATTGCTCGAAAAATGCCGCCGCCGTGCCCCGGCCAGCCCAAGCGCCCAGTTGTTCTGCTGACGCCAACACTTGTCGACGTTGAGCGATTGCGCCACGTTGGGCACCGAGCGCCCACGACTCGCGCATGCCAGCAAATGCACGCGGTACTTGCGACATGCGCTCTGCAATGACCGACCATTGTTCGGCCGTATCGGTTGGCATCAAGTCAAAGATTGATCGACCAGCGTCGACGTCGCCTGCGATTACACGAATCGAACGCAAGTGCTCGTTTGCTTCAAATTCGAGTGTGCTCATCTCGAGAGACTCGCGCAATACACCTGCGGCCAAACGATCTGCGTCAGCAGAAGCATCGAGCGCATTCAGTTGCGTCAGCACATCGCGATCAAGTGCTGCACGAGCATCGTGTCCAGCAGGTGAGAAGTCGGTCATCTCGTGGTCGTGGCCGGGAATACCCATGTAGGTAGCAGCACCAGGGTCGAGCACGGCAACGCGATCGATGTAACTATCGGAAAGTTTGTAGATCGGAGAAGTCATGACCCGATGCTACGGGGTAGTGCAAGAGGTGACGATTTAGCTGGTGCGATCTGGTCCGTGATCGTCGATTTTGCCAATAACGATGGTCTTATTGGCGTTGTCGACGTGCATATAGATACGAATGAGCGAGCGGTTTTTGCCACGGCGCAAGTGCGCACCAAGCAGCACCGGTTTGCCTTCATAGGTGACGGTGTAATAAGCCGCATGTTTCTGAGCAGTGTCTCGCGCAATGTTTGGCACGAAGTCGAGGTTGTATTCGTCGCGCATAAATGAGCCGAGCCCAGCACTTGAAGAAAACTTATTTGATCTCCATGCCTGCACAACCAAATCGAGCTTCTTTAAATCGCTCAGAAGGCGAACTGGGTCTGGTCCTTGCAACATATCGGCAGTTTCGTACGCCGACTTGAGAAAGACGAGGTTGCGACAATCTTTGGAAGCTTTGTGTACAGCGTCGAGCACAGTGCGGGGAATCGCGCCCGGTGCTTTGCGATCGAGCTCGGCTTCAAGGTCGAGCTTTTGCAAAATAATCGCATCAATATTTTCGCGCAAGCGGGTGTTATCTGCTGCTAAATCGTCAACTTGTGTTTCACGTTCTTCAAGATCTCCAACCAGTGCATCGTTTTGCTCATCGGATTCAGCCAGCAATTCATCCAGTTGATCGATATGAAATTGCTTCTCATCAATCTGTTTGTGCAACAAATCGATGGTCGTTTTAAGCGACTCAACGTCTGCACCGACTTTTCGTTCATTATTGAGTGGAGTTGCCACCGGCTGTCTATTGAGAGCCGCGCGGGGCGGTGCCTGAATTGGCAAATCTGGCTGCATCGTTGCTGCATCGATAATCATCGCGGCAATTTGTTCACGCTTGGGTTGAGACGTTGCCAACACCGTTGGTTGCACTGGCTGTGGCCACATGATGGTGATGTATTGCTCATTGAGAGTCTGCGGGCCACAGTACGCATTAAATGCCTGCAGCGCCGCTGGTGTTGTTACATGTGCGACGTGCGCAACACCCAACAGATCATGTGCAAGCTGTGCGGTGAGCGAAGTTTCAACAGTTTTTCCAGCGGTGTACTCAATAATGATGGGCAGGCGCCGAGAAAGAGCATCGAGTGAATCGGCGCCAAGTGCCTGCCCGTCATCGGTTGTTGCAACAATTCGAACAACGGGTGCCACTCGACGCTCGGCGTCGTACACCTCGAGCAGTTGTGAAATATCGCTACACAATTGCAGCAGTGCTTTGGGCGGAACTTCGGCTGGTCGGCGCGGCACGATGGAATCTTTTCCGGCAATATGTCGCATACGTACATCAAAAACCAACTGACCTCGATGTGGCGCAATAGTGATTGTTGTTGTACGCCCGGAACCAGTGGCCTTAAACGATTCGGAAATTTCTGCGCGAAAAACCTCGTCGTCGGGCGATTGCCTCACACGGATACGCATATTTGCTGGCATTCTGTCGGCAGAAAATTGTCGATTGAGCCATTCTTGAACTTTGTCATTGCACGATTGCCGAATTTCGTCAGACCATTTCTTGGTCGGAAAGCTGACGGCGTAGGTGGTGATCATGACCCCGTTTACGCTAACCACAGGCTCTAGGGTTGCGAAGTGAGTTTCCGCGATGTTTTTAGCCTGTGGTGCATCAGTTTGTCGTTTACTTTCACAATTCCCCAGGCTTACCGCGTGGTTCGGCGCAACACCGTTGAGGGGGTTTCCGTCTTTTCGCAGATGCAAAGTTTGAGCGGGTCAATCCTGTGGGTTGTTTATGGCATAGCCGCTCAGAGTTACCTGGTGGTTACCGCAAACGTGATGACCATCATCGGATTCGGTGTGGTAATCATCGCCCAAGTGCGTCATCGCGCAGTTTCTTGGCAACGTGTGCTCGTTGTTGAAATTGCAGTTGTCTCAATCGCAATCTTTTCGGGAGTGTTCTCTCGCGATGTGCTTGGCGTACTTGCGGTAGTGGTTGGCGGTACGGGCATTGTGCCGCAGGCAATACGTGCTGCACGCACCACACACCTCGTTGGTGTTTCGGTCACAACATTTGCCATGGTCGTCGTCATGTCAGTGTCGTGGGGCATTTATGGTTTGATGATTGACGATCTGTATGTCGCAACGCCCAACGTGGTGATTGTGCCGAGTGCTTTGTTTATTATGCTGCGAGCCTTGCAGTCACACCATCGTTATGGCAAGACAACCGACGCAACAGCAGTGCCAGCACGTTGATGCGTTGCGGTCAGCGTAATCGTCTGACCTTTTTTGCCCCGAACGAGCCATGTATGCATCACACGATCTGGAGTGCCGTCACTTTGTGCAGATCCACTGACGCTAAAGTACACGCGGCCTTCAAGTTGGCCAAGTTTGACCCGAGGTGCACCATCGACAAGATCGCCAACTGCGACTCCGTCAATCTGTGCAGTCAGCGGCAACACAATGCTGTGTTTGCGCGCCCACGCGCTGATCTCAGTGCCGAGCCATCCCGTGTTGGCAATGCCCATGCGTACTCGCCAAACACCATCACCAACCGACTGCGCATCGGCAAGCTTGATCTCGATGCGTGGTGAAGCAAGTGCTTGAAACAATGCAAAGTGCACATGCTCTTTGACTTCATCACGCAATTTTGACGATGGTGCATTTATCCAAATGCGAAAG
This sequence comes from Actinomycetota bacterium, assembly GCA_007279905.1. GTDB lineage: Bacteria > Actinomycetota > Acidimicrobiia > Acidimicrobiales > Ilumatobacteraceae > UBA3006. Next base: position 10,379 of record QYPH01000061.1, read on the forward strand.
AAATCGCAGCCACCAAGCTCGACTGGCCCGAGTTGTGGGTGTTCAAACTTTTTCCACGCAACATACGAGCCAGGTGCGTGCGTATCGCTCCACTTGCACACCGCCAAATCTTGTTCGGGTGTTGGCCCGACATACCAAATATTCAGTGGTGAGTGCTCTCCAGTCGCATGAAAGATCGCATCCCAAAACTCGGTTGTCCAACTAAACACGCCGAGGTGTTCGTACGCCCAGTCGTCGGCAGCGCCACTCATGGTGTCACTCTTGTCCCATGTGAGATCTTCGTACACCGAGTGCACCGGATAGCCGATGTGCTGTACTGAATTCTTGCCAAACTCGTTAAATACCCAAATGTCAAATGGCGGCATTGTGGAATCGGCACGTGTGCTCGATGGACGCAACATAAACCCTCCCGACGTGTGGAATGCGTTGTAGCCGCAGACGTTTGTGCGTGAACGAGCAGCGCGCACAAGTGCGTCAATTTCGGGTTCGGACATCGGGTGGTCGCCAGAACCAGTCACCGTTGTACTCCAACCTGCTGGAAAGTTGCGATTGAGGTCGAGGCCTGCAGGGTCGCGTGGCATCGGAATCGTGAAGCCGTCAAAGTTTTCCAACAAGCCCTCTTCGAGCAAGCGGTAACGCGTTTTGCCCGCAGGTGCTCCGAGTGGTCCAACTGCAACCATCACGCGAGCATCTTCATCGTGTTCCATCCACGCACCGTCAGCATCAGCGATTCGCATGGTGCGAATTGTTCCATCACCGTCAATGTCTTCAACACTGAGACCCGGCCAACGATGTCCATCGCGCCACGGCCACGAACGCACGCTCGAGCGGTGATACAGAGGCCGGTCGAGAAGCGCGTCTTCCGCACCATCTGGATTGACTCGTGGAACGATATAAAACGTGCGAGTGCGCAACGCTTCAGTGACTTGATCGTGTTTGCCGAAGTTGCTGGCGAGGTATTCCAAGATGAACAATGCCGCAACACTGCCTGTCGCCTCGGTTGCGTGAATGTTGGCATCGATCCAATGAGCTGGCTTGGTGTTGTGTGCACCAGTCGTCGTATCGGTGACCGTTGCTATCCACAAATCGCGACCCTTATGTGACTTACCATATGTTTCGAGTGCCACAAGACCAGGAAATTGTTTTTGTAAGTCGTGCAACCACGAGACCATCTCGTCGTACCGTAAGAAGCGATCAAAGTTATAAGTCATATGCCAAGGTTACGCTGTTATCAAGGAGGTGAATTCGTGCCACATATTCCAGTGTTTCAGCACTCGACAGGCAAATGGCGCCCTCGCTGGCGTGGGCGTATTCATGCCATCGCTGTAGCCGTCACCATTCCCGCCGGCATTATTCTCACCCTCGTTACACCAGCAGGAATTGCACGCTTCGCAGTTGGCATTTATGCGCTGTCACTACTTGCGTTGTATTCAACATCTGCGTCGTACCACCTGTTTACGCGCTCACTAAAAGGTCAGCGAACGATGCAACAACTCGATCATGCGATGGTTTATGTGCTGATTGCTGGTTCGTACACACCAGTTTGTTTGATGGCATTGCCACGCAAAGTCGGCGTGCCGTTCTTGCTCGCAATTTGGGTAGTAGCAGCAGTTGGCATGGGTCTCAAGATCACGTGGAAGGCAAAGCGTGTTGGTCATGCGTTGTATCTGATTATTGGTTGGGCGGCACTTGTGATTTTGCCATGGGCGTATCACCAAGCAGGCTTCACCAGTTTGTTGCTGTATGCACTTGGCGGCATTGTGTACACCGTTGGTGCCGTGTTGTTTTATATGCAAAAACCAAAGCTTTCACCAGAGATATTTGGATTTCACGAAATCTGGCATGTGTTCACCGTGGTCGCTGGCATCTTGCAGTTTGCTGGCGTCGGCGTGCTTATTTCGCGCGTCGGTTAACACCAAGCGAAACGATCGTTGC
>QYPH01000076.1 GCA_007279905.1 Actinomycetota bacterium
CGCAGAACTGGTCAATCATGCGGTGTTTGCAGACCCCAACAATGTCAAGGCTCGCGAGTTGCAAGCAGACACGCTCGAGCAACTCGGCTACCAAGCGGAGTCAGCAACATTTCGCAATGCGTATCTCATGGGGGCTCAAGAATTGCGACAGGGTTCGCCGCCTCCTGTCGAGCTTGGCGCGCGTGCTCGGGGGATGACACGCGCGATGACAATCGGTCAGGTGTTTGACACACTCGCGGTGCGGTTAATGCAAGAGCAGGTTGGTGGCTTATGCACCACGGTCAATTGGAACTTTACCGACATGGCAGATACACCGGATCAGTCGTGGGTGTTGGCGCTGTCAAATAGGACACTTGTGTCGACGCAAGGACGTCACGACGATGCTGCTGATGCGACCATTCACATCAAAAGAGAAACATTGATCGATGTGATTACGCAAGCCACCACATTTGTTCACGAAATGACTGAGGGAACGATCACTGTCGATGGTGACGCAGCAGCACTCTTGAATATCTTTGGCAACCTTGAAAAGTTTGTTACAGGCTTTGCAATCGTTGAGCCCTAAATCGCGATTTGCCTATTCGGCGAAACCGTTTGCTGTCATCATCTTGCGATAGGCAAGCGCGACGCCATCAAATTTCATGTGCAATTCGCTCGTGATGTCAAATGGCACCGACTTTGGTCGTTGCGACTCGACAATTACTTTGTCTTGATTGAAAATCACATCTTCAAACTCACGAATCACTGACGCTGGTTGATCAAAGTTGTAGTTGCGACCGATCGTCAAAAAGCCGCGGGAGTGTTCGTTGTCAACGGGCTGCGAGACAAAGAAATAGATCATTCCTTCTGCGCCGCCCCAGCCAAGACGAAGCAACAACGTGAACGGTGCATGAATCTCGTATCGAGAGGTGCGCATTGGCGTAGTGGTATCGGAGTTGGCGAAGATCGGAAAATCATCAGTATTGGGCGCCTCGGGGCGCACGATGTTGTAGTGCACAATGTGCTCGGTTGTGCTCACGTCGCAGTCTGGGACAACCGGGCGATTTGGGTCTCCGAGCAAACCGGGGTGCACCCAAGGGAAGTGACCGAAGTCTGTGAAGTTTTCAAGCTGTCGAGATGATCCAGCATTCCACTCAAATGGTCCGCAATTGACCCATTTCCAATGTGCATCAGTGATCTCGTCGATGCGCGGAATCTCGAACCTGGGAGCATCAAGTGCAACCCACACCATGCCGTTGCGCTCAACGCACTGGTAGGCGGGCACTTTTGCTTTTGGTGGAACACGCGATGGGTCTTCGAGTTGCGGAATGTGCACGCAGGTGCCAGACGAATCAAACTGCCAGCCGTGGTAGGGGCACATGATGTTGTCACCCTTGACGCATCCACCCGAAAGCGCGGTGCCGCGATGAATGCAAATATCGCTTGATGCGTGAGGGATGCCGTTGCTGTCTCGCCAGATTACCAATGGGATATGGAGCAAGGTTGCGGCTACTGGCTCAGTGTTCAACTCCTGTGAGAAGGCAACAGGGTGCCATGCAGTGCGCAGCGCGTTCATAGGCAAAGTCTTACATGTTGCAGGTATTTGGACACATCGTGATTTCGGTGGCACCGAGTTGGGCAATTACGATGTTGGGCAGGCGAAACGGAGCGAGATTATGAATATCGACATGATGACCAAAGTGCAAAGCGGCAAGGGTTTTATTGCGGCCCTCGACCAAAGCGGTGGTAGCACCCCAAAGGCTCTCAAGCTCTACGGTGTTGAAGAGTCTGAGTACTCGGGTGACGAGCAAATGTTTGATCTCATTCATGCAATGCGCTCACGCATTATCAAGAGTTCGGCTTTTTCTGGCGAGCGAGTGCTTGGTGCGATCTTGTTTGAGATGACCATGGACCGCTCAATTGATGGCAAGGGTGCTGCTGAATTTTTGTGGGAGAACAAGGGCGTCGTTCCCTTCCTCAAGATTGATAAAGGTTTGGCTGACGACCAAGACGGTGTGCAAGTGATGAAGCCAATGCCCGAATTGGATGCGCTCTTGACAAAAGCTAAGAAGCACGGTGTGTTTGGTACCAAGATGCGTTCGGTGATCAAGTTGGCAAATGAAAAAGGCATCAACGACGTCGTTCGTCAACAATTTGAAGTTGGCAAGCAAATCATTGCGGCCGGACTCGTTCCAATGATTGAGCCTGAAGTTGACATCAATAGCCCACAAAAGGCCGAGGCCGAGGTGTTGTTGAAGGCCGCAATTTTGTCGGAACTCAATACATTGAGCGCCGATCAGAACGTCATGCTCAAGCTCACATTGCCAAACCAAGATGGGTTCTTTGCCGACTTGGTGAAGCATCCACGGGTCGTTCGAGTAGTGGCATTGTCGGGTGGCTACAGCCGTGAAGATGCCAACAAACAGTTGGCAAAGAATGCTGGAGTGATCGCAAGTTTCTCTCGCGCATTGACAGAAGGGTTGTCGGCCAAGCAGTCTGATGCAGAGTTTGATGCATTGCTCAACTCGGCAATTCAAGGAATCTACGACGCGTCAAATACGTGAGCACTCGTGCATGAGTACTTCTAGATGAGTGATGCTCAACAACCAGTTGAGTGGTCAATCGTTGCCCAAAACCTGCCAGAGCACGCGCGCAACCCGATTCATACTGATGCCGGTGCGCAGGCGGCAGGGTTCCCTCGTGCGCTCGTTGCCGGAGTAACAACATATGCGTATATGACGCACCCACTGATTGTTGCTTGGGGTGAAGATTGGCTGGAGCACGGCGGAGGCGAAGTTCGTTTTCGTCGGCCTGTGTTTGATCACGATGTATTGCGATGTGTGCCTGTTGTTGATGGAGACGCGGTCGAGGTGCAAGCAATAACGAGCGAACCAGAACAACCCCGTGCGATCTTTCGCGCGGTGCGCGATGGCGGGGCAGTAGCACCGTTGCGGGAGGGCGAAGTTCTGCCGTCAAAAGAATTTGCGTTGATCGACACGTTTAGTTGCGACTATGGCTCACGCGCTGGCGATGACTTGACATTTTTCGCCGACCGTGGGCTAGTGCACCCCGCAGTCTGGCCGGCCTTGGCCAACGACATTGTGTACAACTATGTTGCGCGTGGCAGTTGGGTGCACATGCGCAGCATCATTCGGCACCATGCAACTGCAGCGGTGGGGGCTACAGCAGAGTTGCGTTCAGTTGTTGTGAAGCGCTTTGAGTCGCACGGTGAGCGCGCCGTGCTCGACGTGCACATTGTCGTTGACGGTCAAGTAGTTGCTTCGCTTGAGCACGAAGCCATTGTCGCCCTGCCCTAAACGCTTCAATAATTCCGCTTTAGTCGGAGCAGATGACGCCATTCTGAAGCACAGGTAAGCCACGCGGCTCAACCGATATTGGGTGTGATCCAGTTGGGCACCCATCATTGGCATTACCTTCCAAAACAACAGCGTCACTTTGCGCGTATTGCACGATGTATGCCTTGCGCACTCCATTTGAGGTATTTGGTCCGGTGAGGTGTGGGGCGAGAGATGAAAAGAATACCGCGCCACCAGCTTTGACTTCCGCAATAACTGGCGCAGAGGGGGGCGACTCGAAACACTCGAATCCAAGTGTTGGCACTATGTAATGCGACATGGTGCCTTGCTTATGTAACCCGGCCACGACTTGAGGGCAACCATTTTCAATGGTCGCACCATTGAGTGAGATCCAACAAGTGAGGTAGTGCTGGGGTGTAACAAATAGGTAGCCGTTGTCTTGATGCCAGGGAAACCGGCGAGGCTTCTCAATTTGTTTATAGACGGTTTGATCGTGATACATGCGCACGTCGGGCCCGACCAGATCGCGACATGCTCCCATGATTATTGGATTCTTTACGAATTTGCGTAGCTCTGGAATTTTGCTGGCCAGTTGTCCTGCAAACGTAATCGCACCCTTTTCAGAAATTGCAATGCGTTCGTTTGGTTGGGATGCAAGAACCGCAACTGCCTTGGCATCTGCAGCGTCAGTGATTGCAACGAGGTCACGTAGTTCGTCTGCAGAAAAAATGTCGTTGACAACCACATAACCATCTTGATCAAACTGGTCGATCTGTGACTGTGAGAGAACACCACTCGTGGCATTGTGGTTTCGCCACTCAAATGACTCGTTCCATGGGTGATTGTTCATAGGTGTTATCGTGGCAGATATGGGACGCCTTGCTCGCTTCGCAGGACTCCTCCTGATGGGGACTGTGCTTGTCACCGTCGCGCCTGCAGAGGCGGCGACCGCGGGTGGCAAGTGCGCGAAGGCTGGAGTCCTGCAAACCACAAAGGGCGTGAAGTACAAGTGCACCAAGTCGGGCAAGAGCTTCAAGTGGGTCAAGGCTGCATCAACAGCGACGAACGCAAGTGCCACGACATCAAAAGGTGTCAATGGGCCAGTGGGCATCACGTCCTGGACAACCACTGTTTCACCTAACCCAATAAAACCAGGCGCACAACTCACGATCACTTCAACAATAAGTTGTGGCCCGATTATGTCTTTGACAGGGAGCCCGCGCTATCCAGAAATGCATGCATGGATGAATGCCCCGGGTTTTGCCGGAGCGCAATTTGGGGTTCCAATATTGAGTAACGGCGGCAACACTGCAACCTTCACAGGAACCGCAACTGCACCAACGACGACTGGCGACGTCAAAGTATGGACATATGTTCGAGACTTTGGGTCTCCGAATGCATGCACCGGCGACTTGAGTAGTTATAAGAATTCAGATGGGGCTAGCTCTTTGACGCTTACTGTGAGTAATAACGCGGCGAGCAATACGACAGTGGCCGGCTCGATTGCCAGAGATGGAGATGCATGCACGTATAAGGGTGACAAATCGATTCAGAGTGTCGGATATCTCGAATGCCGAGCAATCTCGGGTGGCACGAATAAGTGGTTCAAATTGTCGACTAGCCCAGCAGCAATCTCAATGCAAGCGGGGGGAAGTGCGCTCGATGCATGCAAACTCACCGAAGCGCGAATCAATAAGTTTCAGCCGTGGAATATCGGATTCCCGCGCGGAACTAGTGGAACGCCGACACTTCCATCAACCGGAGTGTCAAATATTCAATTTATTGCTGTCGATTTCTCTGATGCTGTGGGAACGGCCGAAGAATTGACTGCTGCAGATGCTCAAATTTCTGAGTACAACAAATGGTTTGAGTTCACCTCAAATGGAACTTTGTCATTCAATTGGCAGTATCCAAAGCGCTGGCTTCGCATGTCGAAATCTGTTCCCGGCTATGCACTTATAAAAGGAGATCGCGCAACGGTCCTTCCGATGGCACAAGAAATTGTTTCTCTTGCTGATCCTTTTATTGACTTCACGAACTCTGATTTCGTGTTTGTCTTGTTTCCGAGAACAATTCACGATCTCAATGATGGAATTGGAATGGCCAACTGGCAAGTGAATTCCGCCGAAGGGCCCGTAAAAAATTTGTTCGGGGGTGCCGAGTATTTCTATAAAAATAAATATGAGCTCTGGAGTTTCTGGATTCATGAGTGGGGTCACCCCATGGGACTTGCTGGTCATTCGCCAAGGTCGAACCTGAGCATTATGGACAATCAAAACGGGAGTTCAGTCACGCTCAACGTTTGGGACTCATTTTTCGCCGGGTGGATGGGGGCTGATCAGTTGTATTGCATGCCGAGCGCACAGTCGACGCTTGAAACACAATTGATTCCACTTGAGCGACTGCAACACGGAATGCGTGGCGTGGTTGTTCCAATTTCCACAACGGAGGCACTTGTAGTCGAGTCACACCGGGCCGAAGGTTGGGGCGCGAGCCTGGGTGCCGGAACCTATGGCGTGCTTGTGTATTACATCGACACCACTAAAGACACCGACCGTTCTGGTGAACAACAAGGGATTGTGAAAGAGGCATGGTCGAAATACGTAACACCAACAACAGACACCAATCCTGATCCGAGTAATGCAACCAACAAACTGTTGCTACAGGGTGACACGGTGACCTACAAGGGAATAACGGTGACGCTCACCAAAACTGGTGACGTCGACACCGTGCGCATCACGAAGTAAGAGTTTTATCAATCGGTTGAGATCTCATGCGTAGCGCGTGAAGCCATTTGTCGTCAATAAAAAGTGCGACAACGAGTAGAGCAACTGCAGCGATACTGTCGAGCCACCAATGGTTGCCAGTTGCGGTAACCGCATACACGGTGAGCACAAGGTGTGCCATAAAGACCCAGCGCCATTTGCTGGTCGACGCGGCAACAATGCCCAACGAAACCAAAGCAGCCCAACCAACGTGAATGGAGGGCATTGCGGCAAACTGGTCGGAAACGCCAGTACCAACTGGTCCATACACAGAAAGCCCATAACGAGTGGCCAGGTCGACATAGCCAAGCTCAGGCAAAAAGCGGGGTGGTGCGACGCGTATATAACGAATCACCAAACACGCAGCGGTCAGCATTGCAAGGCTGTTGCGCCATCGTGAATACACATCACGGTGTCGCCAGAATAACCAGATCATGAAAGCAATAGTTGCGGGCACATGGGCGACGGCATAAAAAGCATTGGTTGAGCGAGCCAGCCAGTCGTACCTCAGTACAAAATGTTGCAGCGAGAGTTCAGTTGGAATGTGGAACCACTGTTGCAGTCGATCGATTTGCCTGGCTCGTTCAATCGCCCCAGGTGCGTGGTCGAGGGGGAGCGTCATCGCAAGACGCCACAGTGTGTACAGACCTGAAATCAGTGCCAATTCTGTGCACCAAGCAATAATCACACTTCGGACCTTGTTTTGAGAAAACTGACGGAGCACGAAAACAGCAATAAGGCAAGCGATTGCGGCGATCGTTGCCTGATCCCAGGTCACCCACTTCATCGAGGTATTCACCGTGAGAAACCGTAATGCGTTTGTTACGGTTTGTAAGTGATGAGACTTCTTGAGGGCAAGGTTGCAGTCATAACTGGCGCGGGTAGTGGCCTGGGTCGTGAATACGCACTTGCTTTTGCCCTCAATGGCGCAGCAGTGATTGTCAATGATTTTGGTGCAAGCGTGGACGGCGAACGAATGCAGTCAAACTCTGCCGATGCAGTTGTGGATGAAATACTCTCGCGCGGCGGCAAAGCAGTAGCGAACACTGCGAGCGTCGTCGACTGGGATGGTGCAAAGTCAATAATCGATTTGGCGGCACAGCAGTTTGGCCGCCTCGACATCGTTATCAACAACGCCGGCAATAATCGGCCTTCATCGCTTGTGGATCTCACTGAACAAGACGTTGATTCGCAAATCGGTGTTCATCTAAAAGGGACTCTTGCAGTCAGCCACTTCGCTGCGGCTTATTGGAATGAGGTTGGTGCAGAGGCCCATCGAGCGATTGTCAATACAACTTCTGCTGCTGGCTTGCACCCGACTGCGGGTGCGGGTGTATATGGTGCAACCAAGTCGGCAATTGCCGCTCTCACTGTGAGCCATGCACAAGAACTTGCTCGACTTGGTGTACGTGTAAATGCAGTTGCGCCTTGCGCACGAACCAGGA
>QYPH01000074.1 GCA_007279905.1 Actinomycetota bacterium
CGCCACGTCAGGCTTGTTCGTGCACAATCCATCAATTCCCCAGTCGAGCAACTCGGCCATTCGCGCAGGATCATCAATCGTCCAGGTGTTGACACTGAGACCGTGGAGGTGCATGGTGTCGATCACATGCCGAGTGAGTGTTTTGACATAAGGGTGAAGCGCACTATGCCCACTTGCACGCAAATCCGTTGCCACGATTGTTGCCTGAGCATCATCAACGGTGAGCGTGAGCCATGCCGTTGGCAACTCTGGCCATAACACATGCACAGCATCGACGGTTTGACGCCTAAACGACGAGATTAGCCATTGGTTTGCTGCACCGCGGCCACGCAACATCGCAACCATTTTGCCCGCTAGCACTTCAGCCGGATCAAAGTCTGGCTCACTCGAATCATTTTTGATTTCAATATTAACCCACATGCCATTACAAGCATCTAATGCTTCTTCAAGCGTGCACACATGGCTTGGCAACTCGTCTTTGTTGAGCAAATTGATTTGGCGTCCATCAACAAGCACGGGATTGTGGTGGACAATCATTTCACCGCTCTTACATAAACGCACATCGAGCTCTACTGCGTGCGCGCCCATTTCTTTCGCGCAACGAAATGCCAGCAGTGTATTTTCGGGTTCAGCCTTCGATGCGCCGCGATGCGCAAGAACTTGAGGTTCGCCTAATAGCTCAAACGGCTTCCAAAATGTACCGACCACGACGGTAGGGTACAGCCACTACATCAAAATGCAAGTGCAAATAAAAATAAAAAAATAATTGCAAAGACTCTTGAAATTGCCCTCCGCCCTGCCTATCGTGACACAGTCTTACTGGCCTACTCAACGAAATCACAGGTGATCAACTTGTCAATACTTGCTACCAGTCTTGCTCTCGGATCTGCTGATTACTCGTGGCGAAACGAAGCGTTGTGTCGAGACACCGACCCAGAATTGTTCTTCCCTATTGGCACAACCGGCCAAGCCTTGTTGCAGATCAGTGAAGCAAAGAACGTGTGTTGCGAGTGCTCCGTCAAGAGCGAGTGCCTCGGTTTTGCGATCGAGACCAACCAAGACTGCGGTATTTGGGGCGGTTTGTCAGAAGATGAGCGCCGTGATGTTCGACGCAAAATGGCTGCACAGCGTCGCGCAGCCCGCGTTACCGCCTAGCTTTTTTCAGCAACCCAACTAGCTTCTGGCTGAAACCGGCAAGCGCAGATCGACGACTGTGCCCTGGCCGTCTTTGGTCATTGCAACGCCACTTGAAGCACCGTCAGTCTGCACGGCAGGTCGCATCTCAATAGTGCCCGCAAGTTCGGTCGTCACAAGCGTGCGCACGATTGAAAGCCCCAGCCCAGTCGCCTTGGCGAAGTCGAAATCTGGGCTCAGCGCGATGCCGTTATTGACAACTTGGATGTGCAATTCGTCTTCGTCGTGCGAAAGCACAACCATCACCGCACCGCCTGCACTGCCCTCTGGAAAACCGTGGTCGACCGCGTTCTGCAACAACTCAAGAATCACCACCGACAATGGTGTTGCGATAGTTGCCGGCAGGCGCCCACCGTCGCCCTTTGCCTGAAACGTGACAGGGCGATCAGCTGATTGCAAACCCTCTTCAACCAAGCGCATCAGCGGTCGCACGATCTCGATAAATGAAATGTCTTCACCCGGCTCGCGAGAGAGCGTCTCGTGCACAAGAGCAATCGTGCGAATACGACGCACAGACTCGGCAATTGCTTCTTTGGCCTCTGGCGAAGTGAGTCGACGCCCCTGCAATCGCAGTAAAGATGAAATCGTCTGCAGATTATTTTTCACGCGGTGGTGAATCTCGCGAATTGTTGCATCTTTTGTGAGCAGCAACCTATCGCGACGACGCAATTCGGAGACGTCGCGCAGTAGCAACACGCCTCCTGTTACTTCAACATCATCATTTGCTTGCCGCAACAACGGAATACTACGAGTCAGCAAAGTAACTTCAGATGTTTGCTCGATCTCTTCGACCACTGGTTCTTTGCGCTCGTACGCATTGCGTGCCGCCGTTTCGCCAACGCCGAGTTCGGCAAGTGTTTGCCCGATCGCATTGGCACTCACACCAACTCGATGCAATGCCGACACCGCGTTTGGTGACGCGTACCGCACACGCGTTGCAGCGTCCAACACAATCACTCCGTCACCGACTCGCGGCGCAACACTCGCGTCAGCGACTCTGCCTTCAAATGGAAACAAACCTTGCGCCACCATCTCGGCAAACTTCGAAAATATCTCGGCGTAGGTAGTTTCAAGTTGCCCAGGTCGACGCGCATTGTCTACTACCCATTCACGCGACAACACTGCAATGATGCGCCCCTCATAGCGCACAGGAATCGCGAGCATGTTGGCCGATCCGTTAATTGCCTGCACAAATATTTCGCCCTGCACCGTGCCATTTGTTTTGATGCACTTGTCGAGCAAAATTCGCTCCGTGTCACTCGCCCACGTATCTACATAGTCAGAGTGATACAGAGTTTGACCAGTTGCCGCACGCACTTGAGCGCTGATGAGCCAGCGGTCGTTGTCAACGGGAATGTAGAGCAACATGTCGGCAAAACAAAAATCGGCCAACATGCCCCATTCGGAAACGAGGGCGGCAAGATGCTCAACCGCACCCTGGTCGAGCTCTGTGTGCTCGTAGGCAAGTTCAATCAGCGTTGGCATAGGACAGTCTCATTCTGTCGCACTTCAGTCAAATGAAAGAGTCAGCTACCAAAACCCATTTTGCGCGCACCCTCAGGAGCACCAAATTCGACATAGGCGATCTTGCTGGAAGCCACCATAATCTCGCGTCCACGACTATCGACAACCTTCAGCGTCTCAGTTTTTCCAGCAAGGGCAGCCTCAGTCGCATCCTTGAACTTGGTTTGCGCCTTTTCGTCATCTAACTCAAGAGTGATTTCGCGCGCTGACTGAATGATGCCGATTCTGATTTCCATAAGAAGGAAGCCTAATTCACTTTCAGTGCTGCACTGAAAATCTTCTTTGGCTTCATATCCTCTGCGATGTACTTGGCGATCGCAAAAAACACCTTGCCGACTTCGCTGTCTGGTGCAACGGCTGCAATTGGATGACCATCATCGCCGCCTTCTCGTAGCGCATTGAGCAGTGGAATCTGAGCGAGCAATGGAACATTGAGTTCATCAGCCAAGATCTGCCCACCGCCTTTGCCAAAGAGTTCGTAGCGCTTGCCGTCGTCGCCCGTAAACCACGACATGTTTTCGATAATGCCACGCACAGGCAAATTGACTTTGACCGCCATTGCTGCGGACAGTCGCGCCACTTTTTGCGCGGCCTCTTGCGGAGTAGTGACCACGAGTACTTCGGCGCGCGGCAAATACTGGCTCAAACTCAATGCGATGTCGCCGGTGCCAGGTGGCATGTCAATAAACAAGAAGTCTGGTTCGTCCCAAAACACATCTGTCAAAAACTGCTCGAGTGCTTTGTGCAACATTGGTCCGCGCCACACGACCGCCTGGCCTTCGGGAACAAAGTATCCAATTGAAATGCAACGAACACCCCATGCCTCTGGTGGCAACAGCATGTTGTCGATCACGACTGGGTCGCGATCGGTGCCAAGCATGCGCGGAATTGAATAGCCATAAATGTCGGCATCGACAATGCCCACTTTGTATCCGAGCGCAGCCATTGCAACAGCGATGTTTGTGGTGACGCTGCTCTTGCCAACACCACCTTTGCCCGACGAAATCAAAATAGGTCGCGTCTTTGAGCCCGGCTGTGCAAATGAAATCGTGCGGCCCTCTGCGTGGCCTTGAGCCGGAGCAGAACCCGCGGTGGCGCCAGGATTACCGTTGAGCATTTGACGCACTGCTGCACGCTCATCATCGTTCATCACACCAAAGTTGAGGTTGACATCGCTCACGCCGTCAAGTGCGCGCAGCGCAGTATTGACCCGAGTCTGAATCTCGTTGCGCAATGGGCAGCCAGCAATCGTCAGTACTACGGTGAGCCCGACAGTGCCCTTTTGGTCGATGACGACGTCGCGCACCATACCCAAGTCGACGATGGACCGGTGTAGCTCTGGGTCCTGCACGGGGCGCAGGGCTTCAATGAGCTGGTCAGTGGTGGGTTGTGATACGGACATTTGACTCCAATAAGTTGCGCAACATAATTTGCACTACGGCCATAGGTACAATACCTGTGTGCCAAGCAAATCGGCTAATCACACGTCTGGTTCTTTCACCGCGACCGTGTCAGCAATCACATCTGCATTTGGCGATCCAACACGCCGTGCCGTTTACCTTTTTGCGCGCGACTATGAGACAGGTGTAACAGCAGCCCAAGTTGCTAACAAGTTCGATGTGCACCCAAACGTGGCACGACATCACCTCGACAAACTCGCTGCTGGCGGATACCTCGAGGTTGCAGTCGACCGTGTTGAAGGTGGCGGCGCTGGTCGCCCTTCGAAGCGCTACCGCATTGTTGGCGACGGCGCAGAGTTCACGTTTCCCGTGCGCAGTGAAGATTTGGTTCTCTCGCTCTTGGGCAAAGCACTCGCACTGCTGCCAACCAAAGATGCCGAGATCATGGCCGAGCAAGTTGGTCAGCAATACGGTGCCGCAATGGCAGCAGGTTTTAAAGGCGACGACATTTCTGCAGGACATCGCTCATTGCGCTCAGCACTGCAAGCCGTTGCCGATGCACTCACCGCACATGGTTTTGCTGCTCACACCGATCAGCGCAACAATCAGTTGCGCATTGTCAACAACCACTGCCCATTTGGCGATGTCGCTATCGAACATCCAGTTATTTGCGCAGTCGATCGAGGAATGGTCAAGGGAATGCTCACCGCAATTTACGGCGAGACGTCTCCAGAGTTGTCTGCGTCGCTCCCACAGGGCGACACGTTTTGCGCAACGATTATCTAGCTATCTAGCTATCTAGCTATCTATCTATTTAGCTCAAATCTTTAGCACGTTTTAGTCGCCCCAAAAACGCTGTTCTAAAAACGGATCTCCGTACATGTTGTACCCATTTTGTTCCCAGAACCCTGGTGCATCTGTTGCGCGCAACTCAAGACCGCGCAACCACTTTGGAGATTTCCAAAAATACAAATGGGGCACGAGCAAACGCACTGGGCCGCCATGTATTGGCTCGATCTCTTCGCCTTCAAATTCATATACCACGAGTGATTCGTCGAGCAGCACGTCGGCAAGCGGCAGGTTGGCCGTGTAGCCGTGTTCGGCATGACCCATGATGTAAGCCGCTTCCGTTTGCATTCCTGCACGCTCAAACAAGTCGCGTACGCGAACACCTTTCCACGTGGTGTCAAACTTTGACCACTTGGTCACGCAATGAATATCGGTCAGCAATGTCACAGCCGGCATGCTTTTCAATTCATCCAGATTGACCGTAAATGGTTTGTCGACAAGACCAAATATTTTGAGATCCCAATCACCTGGTGCATACGTGGGCACATCACCAACATGCAAGACAGGAAATCGCTCGGTCAAATACTGACCTGGTGGCAAGCGCGCATCGTCAATGCCCTTCTTTGCAAGTTGCTCACGATTGCGATCAAAAAAGCCCATAATTCATCTCTCCTGCATCCAGTCTGCCTCATTGCTTCGCTAGATTGACGGCGCATGCCACTCTTTTTAGTTCGACACGCCAAGGCCGGCAAACGCAGCAAGTGGCTTGAGAATCCCGCGAACGACAATGATGACCGCAAACGACCACTGGATGATAAAGGAATTCTGCAGGCAGTAGCACTCGCCGATCGGCTGGCCGACTTCGCACCACCTCAGCTTTTGTCGAGCCCATTCGTTCGGTGTATGCAAACACTCGAGCCGCTCGGAGCAACTCTTGCGATCTCAGTGACATCCGACGAACGTCTTGCAGAAGACAATTCTTTCGAGCCAATTCTTGAACTACTCGAGAGCTGTCCAGACAACGCAGTGCTTTGCAGCCACGGAGACATGATCCCTATGGTTGTCGAAGCACTTGAACGCCGTGGCCTGATGGTCACAGGACTTCGCGATTCGCGCAAGGCCTCGGTATGGGTGCTTGAGCGACAAAACGGTGTCATCGCGCGTGGTCATGCGTGGCCACCGCCAATTATTGATTAAGAGCGGTCGCTACTTCTGCACGAATTGAGTCGACGAAACCCTTCACTTCTGCTGGAGGATTCATCGCAGCACAAATGTCGAGCTGTTCTTTTGCCCCAGCCGCATCACCAGCAAGTCGAAAACGCACAATGCCAAGAAAGCAGTGAGCATCGGCGTAGTCGGGCTCGACTTCAATCGCATGATCAAGGCCCTGCGTCGCTGCAGCGAGTGCCAGCAGTTTTATATCTTCTGGTGCATCACGAGCAACGAGCGCAATCAACCATGAGCGATACGTCAGAGCCTCTACATGGTCTGGGTTGAGCGCCAAAACTTTTGAATACAAATCAATTGCAGTTTTTGGCTCGGAGAAGTTGAGCGAGCGTGCTTGAGACAGCATCGATGCAGTCGAATCTAAGACCCCACCGCTCAATGTTTGGCCTGGCAAGCGCTGACCAGACTGTTGGGCCACAAACCAGCCAACAGCACTTGCAATCAGTACAACTACAGCAACTGATCCAACTCTGCGCTTGATCGATGCGCGAGGTCGAGCCTCTCGAGCATCTACTCCCGCATCCAAAATCTTGATGATTTGCGCTGCGCGATGCACATATCCATTTTTCAGTACTCGATAATCTTCGGCGTCAAGGTCGCCAACTGCAAACTCACGCTCAAGGTCGCGCAAAGACTCCAGCAAAAATTTGCGCTCTTCTTCCAGACTCGCTTGTTCGTCAGGATTAATCATGTGTTTGCATTCATTATGTGTTTGCATCCGTCACATTGGTAGAAGCCATTGCGGCTTCTACCAATGCACTATCTTCGGCGCTCGCTGCACCATCATCGGCAGTCCGCCATTTTCTAAACACCACGCCAAGTGCGGCCGCACCGCAGATCAACGCAGCAATCGGCAATGCCCACACCAGAGAATCAATGCCAGATGAGCGAGGCAGGAGCAATACCTGACCACCAAAGCGTTGCTCGATATAGGCAATCGTTTCGTCGTCGGTGCGCAATCCGCTGCCAACCTGTCGTGCAACTTCTGCCCTAATTGCCTCTGCCGCAGAAGCTCTCGACACATACACGCTCTCGCCCTGGCATGTTGGGCAAGCAAGTCGCATTGTGATTGCATCAATGCGATCTTGTTGCGAACGTGGGCCACTGTCGCGCAGTCCACCAAAAATTAATAGTGCGCTAGCAAACGCAGCCATAAAAATCCACGAATACTTGTTGTTGAGTTTGGTTGATTTACTCATGACCCAAATTGCACTTTCAGTATCGACATCTGCTCATCGAGCAAGCCTTCCGAGAGTTGCCCGGCGATACGCAAGCGAACGTAACCGTTGGGGTCAATGATCCATGTCTCTGGCACCTTTGCAACACCAAAGGCAACCGCGATAGTGCCGTCATTGTCGCGAATCTTTTGCCAGTCACCTTTGTTCTCTGCAAAAAATGCGGCAACCGCACCATCGCTGTCATCATTGATCACCGTGTAGAGCTCTGCGGGGTTGTCTGTCGACAATTGGTTTTGCGCAAATGCAAGAAGAAGCGGATGTTCAATCCGACAAGGAACACAAGTCGAGTTGAAAAAGTTGAGTACGACCCACGATCCTTTGCGCCTAGACAAATCAAATGGTTTGTCTTCAAGTGTTGTCGTTACTACTGCCGGCGCTGGTTGCCCAAGCAGCGGCGAGTCGGCGTTGTCGGACGGATTGGGTTTTGCGCTGACCAACACCCACAGCAAACTCACAAGCACGATGCCCACCACAGTTGCTGCGATTGGCGCAACTGGTTTCGCTTTTTTCTCACCCAACATCGTTGCTGCCTATCAGTGCCGACGTTGCATCGGTTGGCTTTCGGCGTCGACCAGGAAACGCAGCTAAGAGCGTGCCAAGAGCCATCAAAAAACCACCAATCCACAGCCACACGAGTAATGGCTTAATAAATACTTTGATGTGCGCTTCGCCGGAGTCTTGCTTGACAGGTGGTTCGAGCGTGAGATAGATGTCGCCGCGAATACCCGTGCGCACCGACGGCGTACCGATGTTCATGCCAACCTTCGTGTACTTGGTGATGGCAGGAGCATATGCCTTGCCCCCGTCGATCGAGATCAATGCCTTCACGCTGATGGCGCGATCGGTTGTTTCTTCAACGATCTTGATCAATTCAAAACTGTGTCCAGAAAAGTATGCGGGTGTGCCAGTTTTTAAAAACAGTTCTTGGCTATGCGTAAAACTGTTTGATGCCGCCAATGCAACAGCAATCAAGATCACGCCAATGTGCACGATCATTCCGCCATTAGCCCGACCCACAAAGCCGCGAAGGCCTTGACGGCGTGTGGCCAACACCACTTGACGCAATGCAGAGCCGCTGGCAAACCCGCCAAGCGCAAACGTCAGTAGCGGCATAAAGCCCGTCGCACCAACGAGCACACTCAACGCCAAAGCTCCGATGCCACACCATGCAGGCCAAAACAAACGCGTGCTGAGCAACTCTCCAGAAGCCCTGCGCCACGGCAAAACAGGTGCAATAGCCATCAGTGTGAGCAACGCGATACCGATCGGTGCAACTAATTGGTCAAAGAACGGAGCGCCAACCACGATGCTGCGCGACTGCAGCGCTTCGATGACAAGCGGAAATACTGTGCCCAGCAAAACAACAAATGCAAAAATTGCAAACAACACGTTGTTAATCAAAAACGCGCCCTCGCGCGAAACCACCGAGTCGATGCTGCCCGGCGCATGCAATCTGTCACCGCGCCAACCGATCAAGCCAATCGAAACAATCACGATGATTGCAAAGAATGCCAACAACCATGGGCCAATGGCGCTTTCACTAAATGCATGCACGCTATTGAGCACACCGCTTCGAGTAAGAAACGTGCCGAGAATCGTCAAACTAAACGTTGACACCAGCAGCGAAAGATTCCACACTCGCAACATGCCGCGGCGTTCTTGCACCAACACCGAGTGAATGTACGCCGTCGCAGTTATCCACGGCAATAACGATGCGTTTTCAACTGGGTCCCATGCCCACACACCGCTCCAGCCCAATACTTCGTAACTCCACCAACTACCGAGGATGATTCCGAATGTGAGAAACCCCCACGCAAATAGCGTCCATCTACGAGTAGCAAGTAACCAACCTTCACCAACCCTGCCCGTAACAAGTGCTCCAATTGCAAACGCAAACGGCACAGTGACACCCACATATCCCAAATACAACAGCGGTGGATGAAACAAGACCAAGATGTGATTTTGCAACAGCGGGTTTGGCCCTGGTCCGTCAAATACTCCGGGTGCGCCTGCAGCAAATGGATTCGCAGGACCAAACGACAACAAGAAGAAAAACGTCGAGACGATAAACATCACACCCATTGCCCAGTTGGTCAACACATCGTCCATCTTCTTACGCAGCCAAAAACAAACGGCCACTGTGTAGCCAGCCAAGATCAGTACCCACATCAAAATCGAACCCTCAAGAGCACTCCACACTGCTGCGAAGTTGTAGAGAGCAGGAGTTGCCGTCGAACCAACTTTTTGCACATACGCCATCGAAAAATCACGCGTAATCATTGCGTATTCCATGGTCGCAAACGCGCCAATGGCTGCTGCAAAAATAAGAACTGAAAATCTGGGTATCAGTCGCGCAACTGTTCGGTCACGAGACCGTGCGCTACTGATCGAGGCAAGAGCACCAAACAGCGAACCGATGATGCCAACGAGCAGGAATGCTCGTCCTAGTGAGCTGCTTACCCCGCCTGCGGCGAACATTCCTGTGCCTCCGCCTTTGTCAGTCGATCAGCGTTGTCGGCGACATAGGCGTTTGAGTGCTTCACTTCAATGCGGGTTGCCTCAAATACATCGCCCACCAAACGTCCCTGTGCAACGACGGGAATACATTCTTGAAAGATGCCACCGGGGTCACCCTCGTACACAACACGAATTGTCTTTTCGTTAAATATCAAAACGAAGTTTGTGGAATTATTGACTGCAGTTAGTGAGTTCTTTTCAACTGTGCCCTGCACACGGATACGTCTTCCGGCTTCGCATCCCGCGCGAAGGCCAATCTCGTCAACATTGCAGTAATAATCAATTGCCGAAGTGAGAAACTTGGTGACGATAGTGCCGCCCGCGAGCACGATGGTCACGAGCACTGCCACGTAACCCCATTTTTTATTGCGCCTTCGTGGCGCCAATGGTGCGTTTACTTCAGATGTGCGTGGGGTTAAGTCCAAGGCTTGTCCTTATCGGCAACCTTGCTCGCCAAGTCACGACCTTGCTTCACTGTTTTTGCAACAAGCACAATGATCACGCCAAATGTGGTGAGATACACGGCCGCAATAAATCCAAGATGATCCATTACTTCAAACCTGCGCTTTCACTAGCGCGATCTTGCAATGCTGCGTCGAGTTGACTTGATTGCACCGCATCTTGCATTGCAAGCACACGCGAACGATGCATCACGAGCCAAGCAAAGGTGCATGTAAAACCGATCACTCCCACCAGCAATGTTGTCAGCATCGATCCATCCATCTTGATGTCACCGTCACCACTTAACACACTCGCCCTTTGGTGCAAGGAGCGCCACATCAACACACTGAAATGCACCAATGGAATTTCGAGCACCGCAAGCAACGCAATCACTGCAGAGCGACGTGCGCGCTGTTCAAGTGATCCGCCAAGACCGCGCACCGCCAAGTAGCCGATGTAGGTCACGAGCAAAAATGCTGTCGTTGTGAGACGCGGATCCCATGCCCAATACGTTCCCCACGTGATGCGCCCCCACAATCCACCGCTCAACAACGTCATCGCCATGAAGATCACGCCAACTTCTGCCGATGCTCCGGCCACGCGATCGAAACCCATTGCATGTTTGCGACTTAAGAGCCAACATGCCGATGCAATTGCAGTGACAATAAATGCCAAGTATGCGACCCATGCTGTGGGTACATGAACATACATAATTCGTACTGCATCACCTTGATTCACATCGCTCGGAGTAACGAACAATCCACCGAGTACGACCCAGGCCATTGACACAATTGCCATCGCGCCAACGAGTCGTGTCGTTGGAGTTGCAACCTTTGCGGTAAACGTTTGAGTAGTTGTTGAACTCGCTGACGTCATCTGTTGCTACTCCTCTATCAACGATCCAAATGACAAAATTCCACCGATCGCGAACACCACAGCAAATACTGCGAGCACCCCAACCCATGGCCAGCCATCCGACACCGCTGCTCCTCCGCTAGTAAATGCCGACTCAGTGGCGCGGGTTGCGCCAATCAGTACAGGTGCAACAACCGGCAACATCAACAATGGCAGCAATGTTTCGCGCCCTCGTGCTCCAGCAGTCAAACCGCCATACAGCGTACCCACGAACGCCAAACCCGCTGTTGCGCAAATAACACAAGTGACCAACAGCACTACGCCAGAAATATGCAACTCGACTCGATACAGCACCACTGCGGCGAGCAACAACAACATCTCAAGAACCACAAGTTGCGCCATTACGGCAATCGCTTTTCCAATAAATATTCCTGCAGGATCAAGACCCGCTACACGCTGTGCTTCAAGTGCGCCGTCGGCACTGTCTACAGCAAACGATCGTTGTACGAGAATAATTAACGAAAAAAGTGTCGCAAGCCACACCAGACCACCGGCAACTCGGCTCAATACAGCATCGTTGTCGAGAGCAAAAGCAAACATCACCATGACAAGTCCGGCAAATGGAAAGACCTGGTTTGTTACGACACGACTGCGCAATTCGATACGTAGGTCTTTTGTTGCGATCACACGCGCGACACGCGAAATCGAAATTGGTCGTGCTCCTAAACCGCTCATCACTGCACCTGCCCTGCCACAACAGAAACACTTCGCGTTGCGAGCCCTTTGGTGCGCTCGAGTTCATGAGAAGCAATCAACACTGTTGCACCGAACGACGAGGCTTCGCGAATGATTGCATCAATTTCGTCCCGACCCTTTGCATCCAAACCTGCATGGGGTTCGTCAAGCAGCCACAACTCGGCCCTACGCACTACAAGACATGCCAATGCACAGCGGCGTTTTTGTCCAGCCGACAACAGCGAAACTTTTTCATCAGCAATTCGTCCGTCGATACCCATTCGATGCATAGTCGCAGTGACTTCATCGGTGGAGGCACCAATAACTTGTGCCCAGAACAAAATATTTTCTCGAATTGTTAAATCAGCAAACAATCCGTTGGCGTGCCCAAGCAAACCAACACGTGCTCGCACCGACTGGCGGTCGACACACAGGTCGATGCCCAACACGTTGGCGCTTCCGCGCACGACTGGCAACAACCCGGCGCACGCGCGCAACAGAGTTGTCTTGCCAGCACCATTTGGCCCCTGCAATAACACGACTTCGCCGCGTGTTACTTGAAACGTGGCTCCTGCGAGTGCGGGAAAACCGTTGAATACAACGACAGCATCGCGAAAATCGACAACCAGACTCATGATCCAATAAACCTCGGCTTGCGCTTTTCCCCAAACGCACTGCGACCTTCTTGCGCATCGCTCGACAACATTGCCTTTTCGCGCGCTGCTCGCACCAATTCATGCACATCTGGCACACCAGCTGTCGACTCGAGCGCGATCTTGTGACCAGCGATCGTGAGCGGTGCGAGTTGCGCAATCTCGTTCGCCCATGCGAGCGCGTCATCAAGAGTGCCAAGACGATGCACCGAGCCAAGGCTTGAAAGTTGCGCACCCGTATAAGTGGTGGCCGTGAGCAACATTGCGCGCGCAACCGGCCACGACAATTCGTGCACGATGCGTTCGACCGTCCAATGATTGACTACCAAACCAAGTTTTGCTGCGGGTACACCAATCACACTGGTCGGTGTCGCTACTCGCACGTCACACGCCACAAGTAGTTGCGCACCGGCACCCAATGCCGGCCCGTCGACCGCAGCCATTGTCACAAATGGCAGTTGGGTAAAACCTCGCAGCACGACTTGCAGTGCTTCATGAAATTCATCTTCATGGACCCCACCCAAATCTGCGCCAGCACAAAATGCAGGTGGAGCACCAGTGAGCACCAACACTCGCGCAGACTTCTCGAGCGCATCCAGTTGGGCTTGACGCAATGCATGCAGAGTTGGCACATCAAGTGCATTTCGACGTTCGGGCCGATTGATTGTGACGATCGCTACTTGGTCGCGCCACTCCAGTGAAACGGTGATGCCTGCATTCACCTGTGCGCCCTCTACCATGGGTTTGAGGCTATGACATCAACACCACAAACTTCTGATCCAATCCGACGCCGTCGCAGCTTTATCGCCGTATGGACGAAACGGGCCAATCGCTTTGGCTACCTCGCATTTGGTGTGTCTATAGCAGCAGTTGCTGTCGGACTTCTTGACACTTTCACTCCCCTGATCGGTCGCCTCGCGACTGGGGGACTTGTCGTTGGCTCAATTCTGCTTGCCCCTGCAATTGTCTTGGGATACGCAATTAAATCAGCCGAAAAAGAAGACCGATTAAACGGCGTTTAGCACGCGAATAGGCGCATTGTGCCAACGCGAGTACGGTAGTAGTGACATGCAAGTAAGACTCCCCGCTCACGAACGTAAAGAACAAATTCTTGACGTTGCTTTAAAAGTATTTGCGACTAAGGGTTTCCACGAGTCGTCCATGAACGACATTGCCGAATTGGCTGGAATAACAAAACCCGTTGTGTACCAACATTTCGAGTCCAAGCGGGCGCTGTACTTAGCACTCATTGACGACGCTGGTACGCAGATGATCAACGAGATCACCAAAGCAACAGTGCAGGCCACGAGCGGCAAGTTGCAAGCCGAACAAGGAACAATCGCTTTCTTTCGCTGGGCAGCAACAGATCATAATCGTTTCAAATTTTTGTTTGACAGTGGTACGCGCAACGATGTCGAGTTTGCTCTTGCGGTTCGTCGGGTAGTTGATAATTCGGCAAATGTAATTGTGCCTCTTATCGCTATTGATCTTGACGCCACGCATTTGAGCACACTTGCACACGGTGTAGTTGGCGCAATAGAAGGTGTTGTGCGTTACCTACTCGACAACAACATTGCGTTCGATCCAGATGTTCTAGGAAAACAAGTTGCAGACCTCGTGTGGGCTGGCCTACGCGGTGTCGGACGTGAAACGTTAGGAGACTGAGTGGCTACTACCGGCGAACATCACCCAGCATTTGAAGAATATTGCGAATGTATTTTTGAGTTGCGAGAAGACCACATTGATGTCATTCAAGCACGCGTCGCAGATCGACTTGGTGTGTCTCGCCCATCGGTTTCCGAGATGGTCAAGCGCATGGAACTCGAAGGTCTCATTGTTGTTCGTGGGGCAAAAATCTCGCTCACTCCAGATGGCGACATACTTGCCGAGCGCGTGGTGCGCCGTCACCGCATTGCCGAACGATTTCTCACCGACATACTTGGCCTCTCATGGGCAAATGCACACCACGAGGCTGGCAAGTGGGAGCACATTATGAATTTGGATGTGGAGACTGCGATGAACCGCGTGTTGCACAATCCGACCACGTGCCCCCATGGCAATCCAATTCCAGGATCGTCATACCGACAAGAACGTCTTTCACCACTGTGCGAAGTTGCAGAAGGCAAGTTGTTCACCGTCAATCGCATTCCTGAAGAACTCGAGTTTACTACTGGTGCTCTCGAGCTTCTTGAACATGCCAATCTCAAGCCAGGACACAGCGGAACTGTCGTTACATCGAACAAAGATGGGTCACGCGTTGTTCGTGTAGATAACACCGATGTTGTGCTCGATGAGTTCACGAGTTCGCGCATTCTCGTTCTTGCCTAAAAAGTTGTCTAATAATTATGTCTAAAAATACACTGCGCATTCGCGCGACTGTGTTGCTCGGCATACTGGCTGTTGCGGTTTCAAGTTGCGCAACAACAATCAACCTTTCGGCCCCGACCACCCTGTTGCAGCCAGCAGTCACTACCTTGCCAACCGGCACAGCAACCGAATTGTTTGGCCAATTGCACTCGTCTATTGCCGAGATGTCGGTTGCTCTCACCGATCAGGACAAAACTCGCGCCAAGAACACGCTCGCTACTGTCCTCAATATTTGGGATGCTCTGCAACCACAAATCTCTGCTGCAGGTGGCGCAACTGTTGAACAAACCCTTGAGGACATGCAACGAATAATTGATCTTGCAACAAGCTCGGTCGAGCGCACGCGGCCAGCAGATGCCGACAAGGCGCTTCGGTTCCTTGATCTAGTAATTCAGTCGCAGCAATAACACGCAGCGCAAGTAGCTCAGCCCAATTAGCTCAGCCCAATTAGCTCAGCCCAATTAGCTCA
>QYPH01000083.1 GCA_007279905.1 Actinomycetota bacterium
CTTGAGTACTAGCCTATTTTCTTTAGCCCTATTGGCATTTACTCATTTGGAGAGATCATCGTGCCCGAAATTGAAGCTGGAGGTCCGCGCCGTCGTGGCCGCGAACGACAAGCCGCAGGGCCTCGCTCATTAATACCAGAGCAGAAACCGTTTCGCCAACCACGAATGAAATATGCGCCCACCAAAGTGGTGAGCGACGACGAACTCGAGAGCATCCACACAGCATCGTTGCGGATTTTGTCCGACTACGGCATGGATTTTTTGTTGCCAGAGGCGCGTGACCTGCTTGCCAAAGCCGGTGCAAAAATCACCGACAACCGCGTGCGCTTCGACCCAGAAATGGTGCTCGAGACAATCAAAACATGCCCGAGCGAGTTCAAGTTGCACGCCCGCAATCCGGCTCACACGCTCAACATCGGCGGAGACTGGATGGCATTTGGTTCGGTTGCTAGCCCGCCAAACTTCATGGAACTCGATGGAACGCGCCACGCAGGCAACCGCCAAAACTTCCAAGACCTGCTCAAGTTGACTCAGATGTTTAACATCGTGCACTTCACTGCTGGATACCCCGTCGAGCCAGTCGACTTGCACGCATCAATTCGCCACATCGAGTGCTCATACGACATGCTCACCATGACCGACAAAGCAATTCACTGTTACAGCCTTGGTCGTCAACGCAACCAAGATGTGCTGGAGATGTCGCGCATAGCGCGTAATGTTTCGCCAGAAACACTCGACAACGAGCCTTCAGTGTTTTCGATCATCAACTCGTCGTCACCACTACGACTCGACATTCCGATGCTGCAAGGCATCATGGAGTTTTCGTCGCGCAATCAGATCATTATCATCACGCCGTTTACGTTGGCTGGCGCCATGGCGCCGATCACACTTGCTGGCGCACTTGCTCAACAAAATGCCGAGGCGCTTGCCGGCATGGTTTTCACACAACTCGTTCGCCCCGGAGCACCCGTTGCATACGGCGGTTTTACTTCCAACGTCGACATGCAGTCTGGTGCACCTGCATTTGGAACACCCGAGTACATGCGCACTGCAATGGCGGGTGGACAGCTTGCTCGCCGCTATAACGTGCCATACCGCTCGAGCAATGTGTGTGCAGCAAACGCACTCGATGCGCAGGCTGCATACGAAAGCGTATTTTCACTCTGGGGCGCTATCCAAGGCGGTGTCAACGTGTTGATGCACGGCGCTGGGTGGATGGAAGGCGGCCTGCACGCATCTCTCGAAAAGTTTGTGCTCGATGCCGACTTGTTGGCAATGGTCGCTGCATACCTCGAGCCGATCGTTGTCGATGAAGCAACACTTGCTCACGAAGCAATCGGCCAAGTTGGCCCTGGCGGTCACTACTTTGGAGTGCAACACACTCAAGATCGCTTCCGCGATGCCTTCTACAAGCCGATTCTTTCAGACTGGCGCAACTACGAGTCGTGGGAAGAGGCCGGCAAACCAACCGCCGACCAAAAGGCGCGTCAACTCGCTCAGGCCTACCTCGACAGCTACGAGCAACCTGCAATGGACGCAGCAGTTGTTGAGGAACTCAATGCATTCCGTGCACGACGACTCGCCGAAGGTGGAGTAGCAACTGATTTTTAAGTACAGATTTTTAGCAACAGACATCCAGCAAAAGACATTCAGCAATAAACATAGAAAGTGACTCACCATGAAATCATCAGCACGCGTTGTAGTAATCGGTGGAGGCGTCGTTGGCGCTTCGGTGTTGTATCACCTCACCAAAGCCGGATGGACAGATGTAGTGCTCGTTGAGCGCAAGCAACTCACAGCAGGTTCAACATGGCACGCAGCCGGCGGCATGCACACGCTCAACGGTGACCCAAACGTTGCTCGCTTGCAGCAATACACGGTCAACTTGTACAAAGAGATTGAAAAAGAGTCTGGCCAAAACTGTGGCATCCACTTGCCAGGTGGCCTCATGCTTGCCGACACACCAGAGCGTCTCGACTTCTTGCGCATGGCGCAGGCCCGTGGCCGCTATTTGGGCATGCACATGGAAATGTTGTCGATGAAGGAAGCAAAAGCACTCAACCCGCTACTTGAAGAGAAATATTTTGTTGGCGCGCTGTACGACGAAGACGAAGGTTCAGTCGACCCATACGGCGTAACTCACGCATACGCGATCTGTGCAAAAAAACTTGGCGCCGAGGTGTACACCGACACATGGGTGACCGGACTCCGCCATCGTCCAGACGGCACATGGGATGTCATTACCGACCAGGATCACACGATTCATGCAGAGCATGTTGTGAATGCTGGCGGATTGTGGGCACGAGAAGTTGGGCGCATGTGCGGTCTTGAGTTGCCAGTGCTGGCGATGGAACACCACTACCTGATGACAGAGCCAATGGACGAAGTCATTGAATACAACAAGACGATGGGTCGCGAGTTGCCACACATCATCGACTTCGCAGGCGAAATTTATGCACGTCAAGAAGGTCAAAGCATTTTGCTCGGTACATACGAGCAAGAGAACCGTCCATGGGCTGCAAAAGAAACACCATGGGATTTTGTTTTCCAGTTATTGCCACACGATCTTGAGCGCATTGCGCCAGAGCTCGAACGTGGATTCGCCCACTTCCCTGCCGTTGGTCGTGCAGGCATCAAGAAGTTTGTCAACGGTCCATTCACATTCTCTCCCGACGGCAATCCACTTGTTGGCCCAATCCGCGGCATGCGCGGCATGTGGTCGGCTTGCGGCGTGATGGCCGGATTGTCACAGGGCGGCGGCGTTGGTTTGTCGCTTGCCAACTGGATGGTTAATGGTGACCCAGGCGCGGACATCTGGGGCATGGACGTTGCTCGCTATGGCGATTACGCAACGCTTGCCTACACACACGCAAAGGTGCGCGAAAACTATTCGCGTCGCTTTCGCATTACGTTTCCCAACGAAGAACTAGCAGCAGCACGTCCGTTGCTCACCACACCGATCTACGATCGCCTGCTCGAGCACAACGCGGTGATGGGTGTTGGTTTTGGTCTCGAGCACCCACTGTGGTTCCAAGACAAGGGCAAAGAACCAGTCGAAGAAGTGACGTTCTATCGATCGAGCGCGTTCAACAACGTAGGCGAAGAGTCGCGTGCGGTGCGCGAACGCGTTGGGTTCTCCGAGGCTTCCAACTTTGCTAAGTACAAAGTGAGTGGCCCAGGTTCAGCAGCATGGCTGCAGGGATTGTTCACTAACGCCTTGCCAAAGATTGGTCGCACCGTACTTACCGCGATGCTCAACCCACTGGGTCGTATCGAAGGTGAGTTCTCCGTGTCACGCATTGGAGAAGAAGAGTTTTTCTTGTTCGGTTCACAGGCCGCAGAAGTGCATCACCCGCGCTGGTTCTTGGCTCACTTGCCAGAAGGATCCCCTATTCGATTCGAGACACTTGCGCTTTCGATGGTTGGTCTCACTGTTGCCGGCCCGCGCTCGCGAGATGTCTTGCAAAAACTGACCGATACATCGCTCGCAACCAAAGACTTCCCGTTCATGTCATTCCGTCGCGTCAACATCGGCATGGCGCCGGTGTGGTTGTCGCGCATGACCTACACAGGAGACTTGGGCTACGAAATTTGGATCGCCCCCGAATATCAGCGCTACCTGTTTGATCTCATCTGGGATGCCGGCAAAGAGTTTGATATGCGCATGTTTGGCTTCCGCGCACTGATCACGATGCGTCTCGAAAAGAACTTCGGCACGTGGTACCGCGAGTTCCGCCCTATCTACACACCGCTCGAATCTGGTATGGAGCGTGCGATGAAATTCGACCACGAATTCATCGGTCGCGCTGCTGTTGAGGCCGAGATGAAGACTGGCCCTGCACGCAAGCTCGTGATGTTTAGGGTCGACGTCGACAAGGACAAGCCTGCAGACGTACTCGGTGACGAGCCCGTGTTTCACAACGGCGAAGTTGTTGGCTGGATCACATCGGGTGGCTATGCCCATTACTCGGGTGTTTCGCTTGCGCTTGGCTACATCCCTGCAGCATTAGCCGTAGAGGGTACGACTGGCTTCGAGATCGAGATCATCGGCAACATGCGACCAGCCCACTTGCAACTCGAGCCAGTGCTCGACCCAAGCGGCTCGCGCATGCGCGCCTAGATTTCAATCACATGAGCACGATTACTCGTATTGAGATCACGCACCATCGACTGCCACTAGACCCACCGTTTCCCGCATCATGGGACACGGTTCCACGAACACACTTTCCCGCCACCATCGTTCGCGTGTTTGACGATGCTGGCAGGTGCGGCATTGGTTCTGGCGATTCGATGTACGGGTTTTCTGACTACCAAAAGTATTTCATCGGTCAAGACCCAACCGACATCGACCGACACGCAGCAGTGCTTTCCAATATCGAGTTTCACGCCGGCCGACCCTGGCCACTCGACCTCGCGCTGTGGGATCTCATTGGCAAGATCAATGACGAACCCGTTTGGAAAATGCTCGGCGGGTTCAGCAACAAGATTCGCGCCTACGCGTCATCGGGCGTGCACCGCCCGATTGCCGACATGGTCACCGTCGCGCGCCAAGCCCGCGATCTTGGTTATCCAGCCCTCAAGGTGCGTTTTGGCCGACCCAATTTGGAAGACGACCTTGCCGTTGTCAAGGCCATTCGCGATGATCTGGGATCATCACTCGAGTTAATGGTCGACTGCAATCAGGGTTGGCGCATGCCGTGGGACATCGCAGCGCCCTGGACAGTTGATCACGCCACCGACGTTGCAAAAGTGCTCGAAGACAACGGCGTGTACTGGATGGAAGAGCCACTGCACCGAGGCGACTACGACGGCATGACAGAACTGCACAATCGCGTCAACATTCGTATCGCTGGCGGAGAACTCACGCGGGAGCCATACGAATTTCGCGAACTATTGCAGCGCGGCTGTTTCGATGTGTTTCAACCAGATGTTGTGTGCACGCAAGGCATCACCGGCCTTGCCAAGTTTGCACACGAAGTTGCTGCTGCTGGCAAGATTTTTACGCCTCACACCTGGGGCACCGGCATCGGCGTGATGGGCAATCTGCACGTCACCGCAGGCACTGTTGGCGCTCCGTTTATCGAGTTTCCTTTTGACCCACCAGAGTGGACAACCGAGCGACGCGACTACATGCTCACCAACACCATCGAAGCAGATGGCGAAGGCTGGATTCACCTTTCAGACGAACCAGGGCTTGGCATCACTCTCAACGAAAAAGTTTTGCAGCAAACAGCAAGCGCTCAAGCAACTTTTTCGTAGACCTACATCTGCACGCGATGATCATGCGTGTAAATATTTGCCTTACCATCGCGCAAAAATCCAATCAGCGTTATACCAAAAGCATCTGCTGTTTGCACTGCAAGGCTTGAAGGGGCTCCCACAGCAGCAATCAGCGCAATACGTGCCATCGCTGCTTTCTGAATAATCTCAAACGACAATCGCCCGCTGCAAAACAAACCGTATTGAGTGAGTGGCACAGACTTATCAAGCACGCTGTGACCGATCACTTTGTCAACCGCATTATGACGTCCGATGTCTTCCCGCACCACCTTCATCTTCCCCTGTGCATCAAACAAAGCGGCCGCATGCAACCCACCAGTTCGATCAAATGTTGGCTGCACTTTGCGCACAGCATCGGGAAGACCAATCAAAACTGACGTCGTCAATCTGGGGCCAGATTCAACATCGACGGGAGTCGTAGATGTCAATAATTGATCGAGTGATTCGGTGCCACAGATACCGCAACTCGATGACGTCACCATTGCTCGTCGGGCAAGCGCCATGTCGAATGCCCGCGTTAGCCCAACAGTCACGATGTTGTATTTTTGCTCCTCTTCGCCATTGAGCTCGCAATATTTCACTGTTTCAACATCACTCGGTTCAACAATCATGCCCTCGGTAAACAAAAAACCAACAGCCAACTCAAAGTCGTTGCCTGGTGTGCGCATCGTGACCGACACCGAGAGTGGTTCTTGTAAAAGAGCACCAGCCCGAATCTCCATTGGCTCTTCTGTTACGACGAAATCTGGCTTGGAGCCCGACCTGCCTTCGGCATTGACTGTTATCACCTTGACATCTGTAGCCCGACTGCGAGCCACGCCAGATGGAGAAACCGAACTCATCTCTACAGGCTAGTTGTCGTCGAGAAATGCGCGCAGGTTGGCACTGTTGTGTGGGTGGCGCAGCCTAGCCAATGTCTTTTGCTCAATTTGACGCACGCGCTCTCGCGTGACATTCATCTTCTTGGCCACGTCTTCAAGGGTGTGCGGTTGCCCGGCATATTTTCCAATCCCAAATCGCATCGACACAATGTCTTGGTCGCGTTCTGGCAAATCGCTCAACGTGCGCTCAACAGCCTCACCAAGTTGGCGTCGCTCGGTCGACTCACTCGGATCGTTTGTTGCATCGCCACTCGCAATCGTGTCGCCAACAGTCAAATCATCAGAGTCACTCCCAACTGGAGCATCAAGACTGGTTGTCGACAGCGCGAGCTGCATTACATCTAAGAGTTTTTCCACGCTCATCTGCGTGCGCACAGCAACCTCGTCGGGGGTTGGGTCGCGCTCTAACTCTGAGGCAAGTTCGCGCTCGGCACGATGCACTCGATTAACAATTTCCATCATGTGACCAGGAATTCGGATATTGCGCCCCTGGTCGGCCATTGCGCGTGTCATCGATTGACGAATCCACCAAGTCGCATACGTCGAAAACTTGAAACCTTTTTCGTAGTCATACTTATCGGCAGCGTGCATCAAACCGATATTGCCTTCTTGGATGAGATCGGCTAATTGCAACTCTTTACGGTCGTACCTGCGAGCAATCGAAACAACGAGCCGCAGGTTTGCGCGCACCATATGCTCTTTGGCCTTCACGCCTTCGGTAACCACGCGCTGCAATGCTCTGCGGTCGCGCACCCCCAAGGTGCCAATGCCACGCTTGAGTTGAGCATCTGCCTCGAGGCCGTCTTTAATTGCCCGCCCAAGCCGCTTTTCATCGTCGGCTGTCAGCAGATCTACTTGCCCGATCTCGTTGAGATACATGCGTACTGCATCGGGCCCGGTGTCGCTGCCAATTGCGCTTCTCATGCGTGCTCACCCACGCGCTTTCCCAGCCAATCAAGGAGTTCCATCGCAGCCGCGTCTGCCATCGTCGGATTATCGAGTTCTTCCAACAAAATACGAGCATCCCGGTCGGCTCGAATTTCTATTGGGTCAGTAATCCTGTTTCGTGTTGCCAGTTCGCGACGCACGGCTGCAGATATCAAATTCTTTGCTTCCATAAATGGATCTGAATCAATGTCAGCAACCGCAGCACGTTCGATCACTTCGCGAGCTTCAGGATCTGCGGCCTCAAGAGATCCGGTAATGCCACCGTTGACTGAGGCAACCGCAAGATATGCCCTTCGATACACGTCATCCAAAAATAAACCTTCGCTCATCCATGTAGCAATATTGTCCCAGTCTTGGACCATCAACGCAAGTGCGACAAATTCGGCGTTCTCACGACGCGACGAATCGACAGTCGGGCTCGTGCGTACTTCTGGCGTGCGACTTCCACGCTCGGCCAACTGCACCAAGTCGGCAGCGGGAAGACCAACATGGCTCGCAACCTCGCCGGCATAGAGTTTGCGCACATTCTTGTCGGGGTGTTCATTAATAACAGCCATTGCCAGCTGTGCCGTGCGCGAACGAGCCTCGGGCGATGCAATCGACCCAGCATTGAGTGTGCGTTGTAACCGGAATTTCAAGAACCGTTGAGCGTCCTTAATGGCAGCAGCCAGTGCTCCAGGATTGGTCATCGCAAGCTCGCCTGGGTCTTTGCCATCGGGAAACTTGGCAACATATACCTGCAACTTGTATCGGCTCTCCCACTCATAAAACCGCTCTGCAGCACCCTGACCGGCCGCATCGGCATCAAACGCCAAAATGACTTTGTTGGCGAATCGTTTCAATAGTCGCACGTGCTCTTCGGTCAGTGCGGTGCCGCAAGTTGCAACTGCGCGCGTAATTCCCGAGCGATGAAAACCAATGACATCTGTATAGCCCTCACACACAATCACTTCGTCGGCAGCAACGATGTCTTGCTTGGCCCAATTGAGACCGTACAACGTTTTTGACTTTGCATAAATAGTTGTCTCTGATGAGTTCTTATATTTGGCGGGGTCTGTGCTCCCTGGCAGGATGCGTCCGCCAAACGCAACTGCGTCTCCGGCGTCGGTAAATATTGGAAACAGCACGCGTGCGCGAAACGAATCTTGAGGTTTGTTGCTCTTGTTAATAAACGCGAGGCCAACTTCTTTGAGCAGATCAATCGACACACCGATCTCGCGACTCATCGCATCCCAATCATCTGGAGCCCAACCCATCTTGAATTGTCGTGCAACATCGCCCGAGAGTCCACGATCGCGCAGGTAATCACGCGCGGCTCGCGCATCAGGGCTGGTCAAGAGCCTTTCGTGATACCAATTCACCGCCTTATCCATCACCTCGATGAGTTGCTTGCGATGTTGTCTGTCTTTGCTTTGGCCACCCGATGTGTAGGTCAGGGTCATGCCAGCCTTATTCGCGAGATGTTCAATTGAACCCACAAAATCGAGGTGCTCAATATCTTGCACAAACTTAAATACGTCACCGGCAGCGCCACAACCAAAGCAGCGATAACGCTTGGTCTCTTCGCGCACGTTAAACGAACCAGACTTCTCAGCATGAAACGGGCACAGACCAACCCAGTTGCGACCAACTCTGCGCAATGGCAGATACCCCTGCACGACGTCAACTAACGAAACGGTTTCGCGCAACCGTTCTATGTCGTCATCGCTAATGGCCACGCCAGCAGACTAGTGCTTGCGGTCGTGGACGATTGAAGCGACAATCGCGACCGTCATGACCATCAATATGAACAACAATGACAGCCACGTTGGGACGTGGTACCAGTGTGCAGCTGTCATTTTGAGACCGACATAAATCAAGAGCACCGAGATGGCTGGTTTGAGGTAGACAAAGCGATCCTTGATATCGGCAAACAAAAAGTAGAGCGCCCGCAGACCCATAATGGCAAAAGCATTTGCCGCAAACACGATGAACTGCTCGTTACTTACTGCAAGCACTGCAGGAACAGAGTCGACCGCAAACACCAAGTCGGAGATTTCAATGACGACCAACACCGCCAGCAACGGAGTTGCAAGCCGTTTTCCGTTCTTCTTGGTAAAGAGCTTCTGTCCATCCAACTCATCGGTGGTTGGAACAAAGCGATGGAAAAGTCGCATTGTTCGAGTATCGGATGGATTCTTATCGTCCTCGTCGCCGTGTCGGAATACTCCAACACCGGTGTATATAAGAAAGAGTCCAAAGATAATCAGCACATAATCAAAGCGTTCGATGATTGCAACGCCGAGGAAAATAAAGATAAAGCGCATCACAAGAGCGCCAAAAATTCCCCAGAACAATGTGCGGTGCTGATACTCGCGCGGCACTTGAAAGTGGGAAAAAATCATTGCCCAGACAAACACGTTGTCAACGCTCAAGCTCTTCTCAATGAGATAGCCACTGATGTACTCAACTGCAGCAGCCCTCTCGAACATTGCCCAGATCACAAATGTGAAACCAATACCAATGCTCACCCAAACAATGGATTCGATTGCTGCTTCTTTAAACTTGGCGACATGTGGTCGACGGTGAACGAGCAGAATGTCGACTAAAAGAAGTGTCGCTATGACACCAAGCAACATTTCCCAGCCCCACCATGGAACCGTGATGTCAACAAAATTTTTACTTCTTTCACTTGCGCTGAATAGCGTGCTCACCATGTGCCTGCCTTGGATCTCTCGGGTTTGCGCTGAAACTATTTAGTTTCGGCTTTACTTCCCCCGATGATCGCTTGCGCTGACGCAAGTCGGGCTATAGGTATACGATACGGCGAACAC
>QYPH01000007.1 GCA_007279905.1 Actinomycetota bacterium
AAGTCCATACATCAATATGCCTGATGCAGAAATTAGTGCGGAAATTATTAGTGCATGCGTGTCGCGAAATTGGATGCGAATTCGACTAAGAGTAAATCCAGTCATCACCATGCTCACCCCTAAGACCGAAAAGACAAGCCCATATTGGGAAGCGGTGCCGTGAAGCGTGTCGGTAATCAGGAATACACCAAGTACTTCATTGACACCTGCGGCCATATTGAATGCAGCAAGCAGAACGATCGATGCAATAAGCACAGGCGCTGTAAATATTCTTTTAAAACCTTGCACGGATTCTCGTTTTGAAAAGCTACCCAACTCGGGCTTTCGCTCCTTGCGAAGAGTTGCGCCAAATATTCCAACTACGAAGAACGTGCCGGCGTCAATCAACAGCGAGGTGGATGTTCCAAATTTCTCAACTAAAAAACCACCTAGTCCCGCACCTAAGACGATAGAAAATGAACGGTGTGTTTGGATAAACGCATATGTATGAGAGAGTTCGTTGGTCGGTACGAGGACAGGAATAAGTGCTTGCCAGGCTGGGCCGATAATTGATGCGCCAATGGCAAGTGTGAATACGAGAACATACAGTGAGAGGCCACTTGAAAATGCGAGACAAATTGCAACGAGTGTTTGTAATACAGAGACACTTGCGATGAGGCGTCGACTGGGAAACCGGTCAACTATGGAACCGGAGATCGGCGCAAAGATGATGCGAGAGAGAGCAAAGAGCGCGAAGATCGCAGAGATTGCTGCTGGTCCAGAAGATTTGACACGAAACAAGAGAGCGATCAGTGCCATCTCGTCGCCCATCTCAGAAATCAATCGAGAAATTGCAATTACGCGAATATCCCTTGGTCGATGAGCGGATTGCTTCATGGCATTCACCTCCCAATAGTTACGTTGCAAAAAAAAGAGGGGCGGTCCTGATGGACCGCCCCTCTCGTACTACTAATTTATTTCTTTACTTCATGAATCCGATCTTGGTGTAATCACCACTTGAGAACCCGAAGGCTCCAAAGTTTGCCAATTTCGCATCAACTTGCCAAATGTCTGGACGCTGGTAGGTGATGAGTGAATGGCCTACTGCCCAGATTTTTTTGTCAATCTGAGTAACAGTTGCACAACGCTTAGCAGGATCGAGCTCTGAGTTGGCTTTGGTGAACAAAGCATCAATTTCAGCATTGCCGATCTTGCCGTAGTTCTGTCCACCATCAGTCACGAAGATCGACTTTGCCGACGAGATTGGAAGGGAAGTACCCAACCAAGTAAATGCCGTCATTTCAAAGTTGCCAGGTGTGATGTATTTCGAGAAGAAATCAGCAGATGGAACTATTTGGATTTCGAGTTGCACACCAAGCGGTGCGAGCATCGCTTGATACAACTGTGCTTCTTGTGCGCTCGTTGTAACTCCTGCAGGGATCGTGATCTTTGGCTTAAGATCTACGCCACCTTTTGTGCGCTTCGTACCCGATTTCACCCAACCAGCTGCATCGAGCAGTGCATCTGCTTTTTGCAAATTGTACTTGCCATAGATTCCTGCGTTGCTCTTGTAGCAACTGAGACCCTTGACGAAGATGTGGTTGTCCATTGGTGTTGCTGACGAGTCAATTGGTCCAATCAATGCTTGGGTCACGACATTGCGGTCGATACCCATCATGATTGCTTGGCGAACACGTGTGTCGGTCATGAATCCGGTATTTCCGAAGGTCATGTGACGGTAGTTCGGTCCAACGCTTCGACGCACAGAAACACCCGGAAGTGTTAAGCCACGCTTGTATTGGTTGGCATCTGGGCCAGTGTTGGCAGCATCAACTTCGCCATTGGCAAGAGCATCAAGTTGCGCAGCAGCGCTGACAACTTTGAACAACATTTTGTCGAGGACAGGTTTGTCGCCCCACCAAGTAGTGCTTGGGACTGTCCATGCAGTTCCAGCGGTCTGATCGGTGCCACCCCATTTGAATGGTCCGGCTGTAAGAGTTGGAGCAGCCACCCATGACGTGTTGAACGCAGTTGGTGTTGCCGTTACCGATGCAGGGAGCAGACCTCCAAAGAGACCTTGCCAGTCTGCATAGATGTTCTTGAACTTGACAACGATTTGACTGCTTGAAGCACCTTTTGTGATGCTCGCGATGTCTTCGTAACCAGTTGTGGAAACGACCTCGTACGCCTCATTCGAGCCATTCAATGCTTTCCAGTATCCGACGAAGTCGGCCAAGCTAATTGCTTTGCCGTCACTCCATTTTGCTTTCGGATTAACTGTGTATGTAAGTGTTTGTGGTTTTGTACTGGTCAACTTGATGTCACTGAAATAATTTTTATCAATTTGAAAAGCACCCTTTTCATCGGTGTAGAACGTGCTTGGTAGCAAACCGTTCATGAGGTAACTGCAACCGGCGAAGTTGCCGTCTACGTGAGTCGTGTTGTAGTTGTCACAGATTTGGGTAGTTGCCCAAACAAAGGTGCCACCTTTTTTGAGTTTTGATACTGGCTGCGCGTTAATGTCCGGAGCTGCTGAATCGCCGCCATCTTTGGCAGCAGAAGCAAATCCAGGTGTTACCACCAATGCTCCGAGGATGGCGATTGTTGCGACACCCTTCAACAGCAATGAACGGCCCTTTGAATGTTGTTTCATCTGTATTTTTCCCCATTTCTACTTAACAAGAAGTCGCAGAATCGCGACTTTTGGTCAATGTCTTCATTCTAATATCAAAATCGGGGATCATTCACCATAAATGCATCCACTGTTTACCAGAAATTAAGCCCTTAGTTATATTCACTTTGCTGCGAGGAAGTAAAATTAACCCCATTTCTGGGCTCTTGTCCTAGTATGTCTCCCTGTGGCGAGATACCTAATCAAGCGAATCCTCAACTTTTTTGTCATGGTGATTATTGCGTCCACCCTCGGGTATGTGCTCTCATCACTTGCGTTTAATCCTCGCTCAAACTACGAGGGTGGTAACCCGCCAATTCCTGAATCAACAATTACCGCCAAACTGAATCATCTTGGTGTAAACCCTGATGTTCCAATTGTCAAGCGGTATGCAACCTGGGTTGGAAATGTCGTTACTGGTGATTTTGGTTTAACGATCGGCGAAAAGAGTGTGAATGAAGAATTTTCGCGGCGTATTTGGGTGAGTCTGCGTTTGCTACTTCTTGGTTCTGTACTTGGCTCCGTGTTGGGCGTTGCATTAGGGGTGTTTTCTGCAGTTCGACAGTATGGAATAGGGGATCGAGCGTCGAGTTTCGCTTCATTTGTTCTTCTCTCAATGCCCGTTTTTCTGACTGCAATTCTCTTGAAGTACGGGGCAATTTCGTTTAACCAAAAAATTGGATCAACATTTTTCTACACTATCGGAGAGAGTTCGGCCGACTTCACTGGTAACGGAATGCAGTTATTTGTAAACCGTCTTCAACACCTCATGTTGCCGACGCTGTCGATCACGCTTGGCGGTATTGCTTTCTATTCGCGGTATCAACGAAATGCAATGCTCGATGTCCTTGGCAGCGACTTTATCCGAACAGCAAAGGCCAAAGGTTTGACAAATCGGCAATCTCTGTTCCGCCACGGATTGCGCGTTGCGATTCTTCCGATGGCTACTTTTTTTGCGTATTCGTTTGGGTTGTTGGTAACCGGAGCACCATTTACCGAAACCATTTTTGCGTGGAATGGAATGGGTCAGTGGTTTATTACCTCCGTTCAATCAAATGATGTCAACGCGGTGTCGGCAGTCATCGTGTTTTCTGCTGTGCTCGTTTTGCTGTCAGGACTCTTGGCGGATATCGCAGTTGCTGCACTTGATCCACGTGTGAGGCTCCGATGAATGCGAGTTCTGAGATTGGCGAAAAGCGTCTCACTCGAATGGCGCTGGTTCGAAAGCGCTTCCTTCGCAACAAACTGGCAGTAGCTGGTCTCGTGATTCTTGTGGCAATGTTTGTTCTCGCATTTGCGGGGCCGATTTTCGGAAAGCACAAGTGGGACAGTCTCGATTTTTTTAACCTCCTTCAGCCACCGTCAAAAGAGCACTTCTTTGGAACGTCCCAGATTGGTGGAGATGTCTATGCGCTCACACTCCGTGGTCTACAGAAGTCGCTCATTATCGGACTTTTAGTCGCGTTTTTCTCAACTGGTTTGGCTGCCATCGCCGGTGGATTCGCAGGTTTTTACGGCGGAAAAGTTGATCGATCGGTGATGTGGATTATTGATGCGCTCTTGGTGCTTCCATCGTTTTTGATTATCGCTGTGATGTCGCCATGGTTTAGGGGTCGAACTTGGCTCATTTTTGTGGTGCTGCTAGCCGCATTCGGCTGGATGATTACGGCCCGAATAGTTCGAAGTGCAACGATGAGCCTTCGTGAACGCGACTTTGTGCGCGCAGCCCTGTACATGGGCATCCCCGCCCGCAAGATTGTGTTTCGACATCTCCTTCCAAACGTGGCATCAATTCTTATTATTGACGCGACCCTCAATGTTGGTGGAACAATCTTGAGTGAAACCGGTCTGTCCTATTTGGGTTTTGGAATTCAACCACCAGATGTGTCATTGGGAAGTCTTATTGCAGATGGAACTTCTTCCGCACTCACTTACCCTTGGCTTTTCATGTTTGCAGGTGCGGCGTTGGTGCTCACGGTGCTTGCTGTGAGCTTTGTCGGTGACGGTCTGCGAGACGCCTTTGACCCTGGTTCGGCAATGGGTAAAAAATTATGAGCAATAATTTGATCGAAATTCGCAACCTTTCGGTGAGCTTTCCTAGTGAGGCTGGAGTAGTACAGGCAGTACGCGATGTTTCATTAGACATTCGCGCTGGCGAAGTTCTTGGGATTGTTGGTGAGTCGGGTTCGGGCAAGACGGTGATGTCATTAGCAATGATTCGACTGCTCGCACAGTCGGCTTCGGTGATGGGTTCAATAATTCACGACGGTGTCGACTTATTGCAATTGAGTGATAATGCAATGTCAAAATACCGTGGCAAAGAGATTTCGATGATCTTTCAAGATCCGTTGTCAGCA
>QYPH01000084.1 GCA_007279905.1 Actinomycetota bacterium
GTCTCTTCGAGTACTTCAAGTATTTGTTCGTTGGTCGAACCCTTGGACAGTTTCATTTCGTTATCGTTCGTCGCGCACAAACGGTGTACCTAATGCGCGCGGAGCACCCAGCAAGTTGCGACTTCCTGGTCGGCTCAATGCAATGAGTGCTATCAGCGTGGCCAAGTATGGCAACATTTCGAGGAATGCAGATGGGATAAAAGTGATCTGTTCTGCTTGCAATGTAAATGGCAACTGCAAGGTAAAGCCAAATAGCACGGCACCAAAGATGATCCGCATTGGGCGCCAGCCCGCAAACACCACGAGTGCAAGCGCAATCCAACCCAAACCATTTGTAGTAGCCGCTTGGTGCCAGCCCGCGCTTTGAGCGAGCATCAACCATGAGCCACCAAGTCCAACGAGTGCTCCCCCAGACATGGTGTAGCGAATCCGGATAGAAGCCACAGAAAGACCTTGGGCGTCAACTGTTGCTGGGTCGTCGCCAGTTGCTCGCAATTCAAGCCCGGGGCGCGTGCTGAACAAAAATCGTGATGCAACGATGGCTAACGCAATTGCGAAATAGGTGACGATGTCTTGACCAAACACGATTGGGCCGATGACGGGAACGTCGGACAACGGACCAAACGACAACGGCTTAATCATGGTGCTGACTGTCTTGCCTTCTGCTGGCTTGCCTAAAAAGTTGGCCAGACCGGTACCAAAGATGACAAGCGCCAAGCCTGCAACAATCTGGTTGGCGCGAAACACCACCGAAAGAACGGCGTGCACCGATGCAAGCAGTGCGCCAATCAATGTGCCAATAATCAGACCGATCCAGATACTTCCGCTCACATCGGCTGCCAGAAAAGAACTAATAGCCGACGTCAGCAGGATGCCTTCGATTCCCAGATTGAGCACGCCAGCGCGCTCTGTGAACAATGCTCCAAGAGCGGCCAAAATGAGTGTCGTGGCGATGGCAATTGCGTCTGCAGACATCAAGATCCAAATATTGTCGTTCATGAAAGCGCCTTCTTGGCTGGCGCAACATGAGTGCGCACAACATGAATGTGATATCGACGAAAAGCCTCACCACCAAGCGCAAAGAGCAATATTGCGCCTTGCAACATCACGCCAATATGAATAGGTGTACTCGTCGTGACTTGCAGGTTGTTGCCCCCAACACGTAATCCCGAAAACAGGATGCCGCTCACAATGATGAGCCCGAGGTTGTTGCGCGCCAAGGCCGCCACCACGATGCCGGCATAGCCATAGCCCAGCGTGATGATGCTCGGTTCAATCTTGCCGTATGGTCCAACGATGAGCATCGCACCTGCCAACCCAGACAATGCGCCAGAGATGAGCATCACCCACATGGTTGTGCGTCGAGCATTTATTCCTGCGTAGTGCGCAGCACGCGGCGAGTCAGAGATCACCTTGATGCGGTACCCAAACTCGGTGCGTCTCACCACCCAATACAGTGCACCCGCGATGATCAGCGCGACAAAAAATGTTGGATATAGCCGTGAGCTGCCGAAACTGTCTAGCGAAGCAGAGTCTGCGACCATTCGTCCCTGGGGAAAAGAAGTGTTTGGATTGCGAAAGAAACTCCCAGGCGTGTAAATCACGTGCTTGATCAGGCTCGCCGCGATGTACGTGAGCAGCAATGTCGAAACAATTTCACTCGTGCCGAGCCGCGAGCGCACAAGAGCTGGCACAAAGATCCAAGCCGCACCGGCAAGTGCACCGCACAACAAGACGATGGGCACCATGATCAGAGTTGGTAAGTGATCGCCAAGTGCAATACCAGCCCAGGCACCACCGATGAGACCAAGATACAACTGACCTTCGCCACCGATGTTGTAGAGGTTCATCTGGAACGCAAAGGCTGCTGAGATACCGGTGCAGATCAGCACTGTTGACAGAGCAAGCGTGTCGGTGATGCCGTTGAAAGAAGCAAAACCATCGCGAAACATGTTTGAGTATGTGTCAATTGGTGAGTATCCCGTAGCGAGCAAAAAGATCGCACCGAAACACAACGCCGCAAGAACCGAAGCGATTGGGACAAGCAACGACAACCGACGCGGGGTTTCACCACGCTGCTCAAACACGACACGAAACGGAATGCGCATCATGCGTGACCATCGCTTGCAAGACCAGCCATTGCAGCACCGACTTGTGACAGTTGTGCCGTTTCGCCCGGAGTTTCGTGCACCACTGCCCCGCGGTACAGCACAAGCACACGATCAGACAGTGACAAAACTTCATCCAAATCTTCAGAAATCAACAAGATCGCCTGACCCGCACTG
Source organism: Actinomycetota bacterium (assembly GCA_007279905.1). Lineage (GTDB taxonomy): Bacteria > Actinomycetota > Acidimicrobiia > Acidimicrobiales > Ilumatobacteraceae > UBA3006. The sequence continues at coordinate 2,286 of QYPH01000084.1, forward strand.
CGGGCATCATTAAGCAATCTGCGCACGGTCTCGATGGCACCTACGTCGAGACCACGTGTTGGAGAACATACGACCAGCAATTTAGTGGCACCCCGACCACCTGAGAGTTCGCGCGCGAGTAATACTTTTTGTGCGTTGCCACCAGAAAGTTTGCGAGCAAGATGATCTGGACCATTTGCCTTGATCTCAAATTGTTCGATGAGTCGCGCGGCTTCGGGGCGTACCGACACTCGATCAACAACAGTCTGTCGGTCGCGAGTGAGCAACAAATTATCGAGAATAGACATCGACGGCACTAGACCCATCCCCAATCGATCTTCGGGCACATACGCCAAACCAACTTCACGAGCCTGTATCGGACCACAATCGGTCGTCATTGCGCCAGAGATCGTGACAGAACCAGTGGTTGGCGAAACGAGACCAGCAATGGTGTCGGCGAGTTCGCGCTGTCCGTTACCCGCAACACCTGCGATGCCCACCATTTCACCAGCATGCACGTTGAACGAAATATCGTTGAGCACCGAGACGTTATTGATACTGAGCGACAAATTACGAATTTGCAAAACCTCGTGGCCGGTTGCGTGAGTTGCGCGCTGCGCATTGAGTTCGATATCGCGACCAACCATGAGGCGGGCGAGTTCTTTCGTATCCGCAGTTCCCCTACCAGAAACGTGACCCGTCACTCGCCCGTTGCGCAATACCGTTACGCGATCGGAGATCTCGACGACTTCGCCAAGTTTGTGACTGATAAACACGATTGATTTTCCTGCTGCAGTCATTGCATGCACGTTTTCAAACAACTTTTCAACTTCAGTTGGCACCAAGACCGCAGTTGGCTCATCTAACAACAAAATCTCTGCGCCTTGATACAGCGCTTTGACAATCTCAACTCTTTGACGCTGCCCGACCGACAAGTCGCCAACAGTTGCATCCGGTTCAATCGGCAGTCCGTACGACTCGGCAACTGCTGCAACCTTTTCGTTTAGCTCGCGACGGTTCAACCTGAACGGCAAATCGCGACTTCCCAAAATCACATTTTCAGAAACAGTAAATCTTTCGACTAAGCGAAAATGCTGATGCACCATTGCGATCCCGTGGTGCAATCCGGCGCGTGGTGACGACAGATTGATGCGCTTGCCATTGCGCATGAGATACCCGGCATCGGGTTGATACAGACCACATAGCACCGCAGCAAGCGTGCTTTTGCCTGCACCGTTTTCGCCTAATAGCGTGTGTACTTCACCTGCGCGCACATCAAAGTCGACAGAGTCGTTGGCAAGAACACCAGGGAACTTCTTGTCGATTGAATGTGCTGAGAGTGCAGTAGGGGCCGCACCACTGTTGTGATGCGGCCCCTGTGCAACCTCGTGAGAGGTAGTACTCATTTATAAATCAGCCCTTTGGAGAACCGATGACTCCCTTAACGAAGTAGCTCATTCCGAGCAAGTCGAGCAACTCTGGCTTTGCGCCAGCAGCAACAACTTCCTTACCGTCCTGATCCATAACTGGACCCTGGAATGGTGCGAATGAACCATCGATGATTGCGGCTGCCTTCGTAGCAATCAATGCTTGCGTGTCGGCATCTACTGAACTGCCGAACGAACCAAGCGTGACCATTCCGTCAGCCATCGAACCGTAATACTCGTCGGCTGGGCATGTGCCACCAGCAACGGACTTTGCGGTTTTGATGTAGTACGGACCCCAGTTCCAAGTTGGAGCGGTGAGCCATGCGTTTGGTGCAGCTTCTGAAACATCGCTGCTGTAACCAACCCACTTGGCACCCTTGGCATCGGCTGCGAGACCGGTTGCTGTGGTGTCTTGGTGCATTGCAAGTACATCGGCGCCCGCCGCAAGAAGTGATTCTGCAGCTTGCTTTTCAGTATCTGGTCCGAACCATGTCTTTGTCCACGAAACTTGAACGGTTGCAGCTGGGTTAACAGACTGCGCGCCAAGGGTGAATGCATTGATTCCGCGAATAACTTCTGGAATTGGGAACGCTGCAACATAGCCAAGCTTGCCTGACTTGCTGGCTTTGCCTGCTGCGATACCACTCAAGTAACGAGCTTCTTCAGCAGCACCGAAGTACGTGCCCAAGTTTGCTGGAACGTCACCGAATGTTGCGAACTCTCCACCTGCATCTTTGGTCAGCAAGAACTTTGCGCCAGTTGCCCACTCGAAGCAACCCTCTGGGTGCTTGACAGCAACGCGTGCCATTGGAGCTCCGTAACCAAACGAAGTGGCGAAAATCAAGTTGTAACCTTCGGCTGCGAGGCCTTCCATGATTGCTTCGCCTTCGTCGCCTTCAGGAACGTTCGTGACACGCTTGACCGTGATGCCGAGTTCGGCTTCGAGTGCAAGAATGCCTTGTTCGTGCTGGTATGTCCAGCCTTTGTCATCTGGAACACCGATGTAGACAACAGCAACTTTGAGCATGCTGTAGTCGGCTGCTGCGTCAGTTGTTACTGGTGCTGCAGCGGCGGTGGTATCCGACGATGAACTGCTCGAGCCGCAAGCAAGAAGTCCGAAGACAGCTGCTGCAGCAAGGGCAAAACCCTTGATATGTGTTTTCCTCATGTGTTGTGCTCTCCCCTTTATGCAAAATGCATATGTCAGTTATGTTGCTCCGCGCCAAATGGCACGGTTGAGACATTAACACGCCAGACCAGTCCTGCTTGACAGTATGTAAAGACAAAATCCTGAATTAACCAAGGTTTACGAGCCTGTAACAGACGCCAAAATTGACACCGTGAACTAGCCTGAGACCTCATGAAGTCGTCCCTCAATGGTCTGATCGATGAGTCGGTCACCATCATCCGAGAGGTGGCTGCCGAGTTTGAGCGCCCTGTGTTGCTGTTTTCGGGTGGCAAAGACTCGGTTGTGATGCTCCATTTGGCTGTGCGAGCTTTTGCCCCTGCGCGCATTCCTTTTCCTGTGATGCACATCGATACCGGGCACAATTTCCCCGAAGTCATCGAGTTTCGCGACCGCTGCGTTGCCGACATGGGAGTGCAACTCATCGTTGGCTCGGTACAGGCATCTATCGACGCCGGACGGATTGCCGATGCGACTGGGCCACGCGCAAGTCGCAACCCGCTGCAGACCGTGACACTGCTCGATTCGATTGCCGAACACAAATTTGATGCGGTGTTTGGTGGTGCACGCCGAGACGAAGAGCGTGCGCGTGCAAAAGAGCGCGTCTACTCGCACCGTGACTCATTTGGTCAATGGGATCCAAAAAATCAACGACCAGAGTTATGGGGCGTTTACAACAGTCGTCATCGCCAAGGCGAACACTTTCGCATCTTCCCAATTTCCAACTGGACAGAGCTCGATATTTGGTCGTTCATTGCCGAGTACAACATCGATTTACCGAGCATTTATTACGCACATCGCCGACCAGTATTTCGGCGCGACAACATGTGGATGGCAGTGACTTCGTTTTTGCAACCAGAAGTTAACGAAACTGTGGTCAACGAAATGGTGCGCTTTCGCACGGTCGGCGACGCCACATGCACCGCAGCCATTGAGTCAGTAGCAACGACTGTTCAAGACATCATCGCCGAAACTTCTGTTGCTCGCATCACCGAGCGCGGTGCGACCCGAGCCGATGACCGCATGTCAGAAGCCGGCATGGAAGATCGCAAACGAACGGGCTACTTCTAATGTCTCACGTATTAGCAATCGAGACAATCCAATGATGGAAAGACTGCGCTTTGCAACTGTGGGGTCGGTAGATGACGGTAAGTCGACATTGATAGGTCGCTTGCTCTATGACTCGAAAAGCATCTTTGAAGACCAACTCGAACACATTGAGGCAGTGAGCAAGCGTCGCGGCGACGACTACGTCGACTTGTCGTTGCTCACCGATGGACTTCGCGCCGAGCGCGAGCAGGGCATCACAATCGATGTTGCGTATCGCTATTTTGCTACACCAAAACGGTCTTTTATTATCGCCGACTGCCCCGGCCATATTCAGTACAC
>QYPH01000086.1 GCA_007279905.1 Actinomycetota bacterium
ACATGGAAGATGGGTCGCTTAATCATGCTCCCGGCTCGAATTTTGCGTCGCGTTCTCAAAGTCGGCTAACACAATCGTGCCACTGTTTAGCGTCATCACACCTGTCTACAACCCACCCCTCGAGGCTTTTGAGGCATGCATTGAGTCAATGCTGAGCCAAACTTGCACAGACTGGGAGTGGTGTCTGGTCGATGACGCATCGCCCAATCCAAAAATTCGTCAGATCATGGAACGAGTGTCGGGCAAAGACAAGCGCATCCGAATTGCGTTTCGCCAAACAAATGGTGGCATCGTTGCAGCATCACAGGATGCTCTTGATATTGCCACTGGTGAGTTCATTGCACTTCTCGACCACGACGACACATTGCACCCAAATTCGCTCAACCTTGTGTCTGCCACATTGGACAAAGACGAAACGATTGACTACGTCTATAGCGATGAAAACAAGCTTGATGACAAAGGTCGGCCATTTGATCTGTTTCGCAAACCTGCATTTGATCCAATTCGGTTATTGGGCCAAAACTATTGCAGTCATTTTTCGGTCATCCGTTCCACCCTCATCGATCAAGTTGGTGGTTTTCGCACAGGCTACGAGGGCTCACAGGACTACGACCTCATCTTGCGGATCACCGAACGGGCGCGAACCATTGCCCATATTCCAGAAGTGTTGTATCACTGGCGAGCAGTGCCCGGGTCTGCTGCAAACCAACTAGATGCCAAGCCATATGCATTGGTTTCAGCAGAGCGTGCAGTGCGAGACCATCTGCAGCGCGTCAACATAGACGCCACTGTTTTTGTGTCGGACGGCGGGTTTATTCAGGTGCGACCAACATTGAGTTCTCCACCACCGAAGGTTTCCATCATTATTCCAACGCGAGGTGATGGCCAGCGAATTTGGGGTGTGCACACATGTTTGGTTGATAATGCCGTAGCAAGCATTCTTGAAAAGTCAACATACCAAAATTATGAAATTATTGTGGTGCTCGACGTCAAGGAAGGCAAGTCGTTGCACCCCGTTTCGTTGCCAGATGACCCACGCATTTCTGTGGTGCACTACGACTCGCCGTTTAACTTTTCAGACAAATGCAATATCGGAGTGCAGAATTCAACCGGAGATATTGTCATCTTGCTCAACGACGACACACAAGTCATTGACCCAGATTGGATTGAAACATTGGTCTCAATGCTCCAGTTTCCTGGTGTGGCAATGGTTGGACCAATGCTGCTGCTCGAAGACTCACGTATTCAGAGCGCAGGACACACAAATATTCCTTCACCACACAACATTGGTAGCGGCTTGTCGTCCAATCAAACTGGCAAGTTTGGAATGTTTGGAGTCACGCGGCGCGTCAGTGGAGTGACTGCTGCGTGCGCTGCAATTCACCGCCCGATCTATGAAGAACTTGGCGGATTTTCAATTGACTTTCCGGCGTGTTTTAATGATTTGGATTTTGGAAATAAAATTCTCGAGGCCGGATACCACATTGTGTGGACACCGCTGGCTCGGATGTACCACTTTGAATCGCTCACTCGAGACCCAACGGTTGCCCCGCACGAAATGGTGATGCTTGAAAAACGGTGGAAGCGCTATTTCGGTAGAGAAGACTATTCTCGCCAACCCGCATAGATCATTTGCCTGCCCATACAGGCGTAGAATGGTGGAGTGTTAACACGCACGCGCCGCGATGGAATACGACCAATCGAGATCGGTCGACAAATAGTTGCAGCAATGGACGATCGGGCTGAATCCACGAGTGGCCAAGTTGCCCACCGCTACGTTGTAGGACTTCACAAATCGGATCTCGCTGCGCTGGGTGACGCAATGAAGCCGTTATTGAGCGAGTTGCGCCAAGCGATTACAAATCATGCTCGATATGAGGGTTACTCGCTTTCTGGTGACGCCGAAGTCGTGCTCAAGGAAGACGCGGCGATGCGCCTTGGATCATGCTCTGTCACCATTGCCGAACCAGTTGCTACCGAACCAATGGCTGCCGAGCAGATTGTGTCTGAACATCCTGCCCAACACAGCACACCCCTTTCACACAAGTACTCAGTGGTGTTGGCCGATGGTTTGAGTCACACACTTGAAGGAGACCTTGTGACCATTGGTCGTCAAGCTTCATGCACGATTGTCATTCACGACAACAACATCAGTCGTGTCCATGCGCGATTTCGAGCAGACAGCGACGGTTGGACAATTGAGGATCTTGGAAGCACAAATGGCACGCGTGTGGCCGGCGTGCTGATCACGGAACCGACTGCCCTCGTTGGCGGTCAAACGATCGCACTCGGATCGCTGCAGATGCGTTTTGAGCAGGCTTAGTTGCCGCTGGGTGATGTGATAACGATCGATGTCGGTGCGGCCACCGACACAGGAAATATTCGCGGTCAAAATGAGGATGCTCACATTGCTCAACAGGGTCTGTTTGCAGTTGCCGACGGAATGGGTGGGCACAATGCGGGCGAAGTTGCAAGCGCAATGGCCATCGAGCATTTGCGTGGTGCGGCTCTCGATGGCGTGGCGTCGGCCGAGGTGTTTGCCCAGATAATACGAGATATCAACAGCGCCATTTTCTCTGCAGCCACTTCAACCACCAATCAGCGCGGAATGGGCACCACACTTACCGCTGCCGTCATGCTCGCTTCGACTACCGAGAACGAGATGCTTTCACAAATAGTTGTCGCCAATGTGGGTGATTCGCGAACGTACCTCTTGCGCTCTGGCGAATTTCGACAACTGAGTGTTGATCACTCATACGTACAAGAACTCGTCACCGAAGGGTTGTTGACAGTCGATGAAGCACGAACGCACCCGCGTCGCAACATCGTGACCCGCGCACTTGGCATCGACCCCAATGTTTCGGTTGATACATGGACTCTTCCACTATTTGACGGCGATCGTTTTATGCTCTGTAGTGATGGCCTTGTAGACGAAGTGCCACTTGACGAGATTGCGGATACGATGCGCGAGCACATTGCTCCGCAAGACGCAGCAGAACGATTGGTGTCATCTGCAAAACGACACGGCGGCAGAGACAACATCACCGTCATCATCCTCGACGTCAAGGCTGTGTCTTCAGAACAAATTGCACCACCAGTAGATCTCATCACTCCTTCTAAAAAATCACCGTCGATACGACGACGAATTCTTGCAATCGCTCTGGTTGTGGCACTCAGCATCGGAGGATTTGTTGCGGTTCGCCATCAGCGCAGTGGCTATTTCGTGGCGTTTACCAATACATCGTCGTCAGCAACAATTGCGATTTACAAAGGCCAGCCGGATGGACTGTTGTGGATTGGCCCAACGATTGTTGAGGTTTCAACCACTCGGCGCCTCTCGATGCAGTCGGCATTTCAGCGTGAAATTGACAGAGTGCAGCAGTTTGAAACACTCGAGGAAGCACGTTCGTATATGAAGACTTTTAGCGCAGTGGTGAAAGCGAATGGTTAATAGACATGGTGAGTGATATGCCGATAGTCAATGATCGATACCGCGTTGAGCGCAGTGTCGGGCGCGGTGGAATGGCCGAAGTATTTTTGGCCCACGATATTTTGCTTGATCGACCTGTTGCCTTAAAGGTTCTTTTTCCCGAATACGCAAATGACCCCAATTTTGTTGAGCGTTTTCGTCGTGAAGCGCAGTCTGCTGCGGGGCTCACGCACCCAAACATTGTTGCTGTGTACGACTGGGGAAAGGTCAACAATACGTACTTCATCGCGATGGAGTTTGTGCAGGGCCGCACTCTTGCGAGCATCCTGAAGGAAAAGTTGCGCCTCACGGCCAGGCAGGCGTGTGATGTTGCTGTTGATGTTGCGAGTGCATTGGGTTTTGCGCACGAAAACGGCGTGGTCCATCGCGACATCAAGCCGGGAAATATTTTGATCGGTTCAACCGGGCAAGTAAAAGTGGCCGACTTTGGTATTGCTCGCGCTCTTGGATCTGCAATTGAAGACGGCTTGACACAAACCGGTTCGGTGATGGGAACCGCCACGTATCTTTCTCCCGAACAAGCGCAGGGTTCCCAACCAGATCCTCGCAGCGATATTTATTCTCTCGGTGTGGTGATGTACGAAATGGTTGCAGGACGCGCGCCGTTTATTGGTGACAATGCTGTTGGCATTGCGTACCAACAAGTGCATGGAGTACCGCCTGCAATCAGCGAATTTGCCATAGATGCTCCACGAGAAATTGAGGCAATTATTGCCAAATGCATGGCGAAGTCGGCAGATCGTCGATACACAAATGCTGGTGCGTTGCGCGATGACCTTCGAAGGTTTAGTGCTGGTGAAGAAGTGGTGGCACTCACCGATGTTCGCGGCCGAAAAACTCAATCTCAATCAGCCGACACCATGGCAATACCGATCATTGAGAAAACGCTCGCGCAGGAGAACCCTGCGCGCAACACTTCACCAAATATTGAATATGAAGACTTGTATGACGACATTGCTCCTCGAAGGGCAGCATCGTATGTATTTGGTGCAGTATTTACAGCCATTATTTTGTTGGCTGCTGGCGTATTTATCTACAGAACAATTGACCGCGGATCAACAACATCGCTGACCATCCCCAATGTCATCAACCTCACTCAAGCAGAAGCAAGTCAACTGCTATTAGACATGGGCCTCACACCTATACCCAATGCCGTCATCAACGATGCGGTTGACGATGACATTGTGTACAGCCAAGACCCTCCCGCCACCGCAACTGGCCATCAGGGCGACGTCGTCACCATCACCTATAACCCCGCAAAACAACTGCAAACCGTGCCCCCTATTCAGGGTCTTTCTGTTGAGAGTGCCACACAGTTACTTGCTCCACTTGGTTTGCAGTTGATGATTCTTGAAGTTCGCAATGATCCACTTGTGCCGTTGAATCAAATTATTTCTCAGGACCCGCTTGCAAACGAACAAGTTCGTTCTGGCTCTCCAGTCTCCGTTGTTGTGTCTGGTGGTACGGGTGGCAGCAACATTCCAAATATTGAGGGTCAGGTTTCATCGGCAGCCGAGCAGTTGCTCAAAAGTTCGCCCTACAACTTTGTTGTGACCATCACCGTTGAACCAAGTACTGACGTCGAAAAGGGTCGCGCTATTCGCACCGACCCGGCAATTGGAACTCCTCTTCCCGCTGGCTCGCCAATTGCGCTGATCGTTTCAAGCGGTTCGCCCACCGTTGTCGTCCCCGACGTAACAGGTAAAACCGAGGGCGAAGCACAAACTGCAATCAACGCGGCTGGTCTGATTACCGAAATTGGATATCGAAACGTGGATGTCGGTGATGTGAACGATGGTCGAGTTATTTCACAAAGCCGTGAAGCGCAATCAGCTGTTGCTCCCGGAACCAAAATCACACTCGTCATCGGAAAATCAACTACTCCGTAATTGCAACTATTTGTTTGTGTAATTTGCCTTCTCCACAAATACCTTGAGCAAGTCGTGTCCAAGTGTTGTCAAAATACTTTCGGGATGAAACTGCACACCCTCAACATCCAGTGTGCGATGCTGCACTCCCATAATCATTCCGTCGCTGGTTTGAGCCGTTACGACGAGTTCGGCTGGGAGTGATTCTCGTTCAATAATCAGCGAGTGATAACGGGTTGCAGTGATCGGTGATGGTGAACCAGCAAATATCCCTTCACCAGTGTGATGCACTTCTGATGTCTTGCCGTGCACCAACTCTGGTGCGCTCACTACTTTTGCGCCATACACATGACCAATGGCTTGGTGGCCTAAGCACACACCCAAGACCGGAACGGATCCTGCGAATGCGCGAATTGCATCGCACAAGATTCCAGAATTTTCGGGACGGCCGGGGCCTGGTGACAACAACAGAGCATCTGGCTTGAGTGCAACAAGATCAGCGACACTCGATGCATCATTGCGCACCACAATTGGCTCAGCGCCAAGCTCACCAAGATATTGCACCAAGTTGTAGACAAAGCTGTCGTAGTTGTCGATCACGAGTATGCGAGTCACCCCGTAATACTCGCATCCGTTTGGGCGAGGCGAAACCTGATTTACGATCTACACTGGAAAACTCATGGCACCTTCAAAACGACGCACTGGTGGTCGCACCACCCCAAAGGGCACAAAGCCCGGTCACCTGCACGAAACCCACCGACTCGATCACTCCGACCCAAAGTCGATGCACGGCAACACGGTGGCAGAAGCATCTTCGCGCTACACCCCGCCCGTTGCCCGCGAAGTTAAGGTCAGCCCGCAATGGGTTCCGGTCTTGATGTTTACCTTAATGGGCCTTGGTGCTCTCGTGATTTTGTGTTACTACCTGGGCTTCGTGCCCGGTGGACGCAATAATTGGTATTTGTTTGCAGGTCTAAGTGGTGTACTCGGCGGACTGTTTACTGCCACCAAATATCACTAATTTTTATTAGTCGATAGGCGCAACAAAATCCATATCTTCAAGACAATGCCGCGGTGGCGGCGGGTCTTGATCGGGCGCCATCACCATTCGTACCTCAACACCGCATACGCCACAGCGATATCGCACATTGATGCGACGCATCTCTCCCGTTGGTGGTGGCGCAGGAAGCGTTGAAGTCATGCTCTTCAACATGCCAAGTCCAATCTTCCAGATACCAACAAAGAGTGCGGCACCAACAAGGAACCAGATGATGGTTCCAAATG
>QYPH01000036.1 GCA_007279905.1 Actinomycetota bacterium
CCAGCCCACGTGACGTTGGTGCGATTTACGACTGACGAAGTGACATCGATTTGCCCTGTCACATCGCAACCCGACCTGTCACACGTAACAATTGAATTTAAGCCCGATCAACTGTGTATCGAGTCGAAGTCGCTCAAGTTGTACCTGTGGCGCTTTCGCGACATGGCCGTGTTTGCCGAGGCACTTGCCGCCGAGATTGCCAATGAAGTGATGACCACTGTCAAGCCAATGTGGGTCAAAGTTGAGTTGACGCAGCGTCCGCGCGGCGGCATTGAAGTGCATGCTGTTGCCGAGCGCAACCGCTAAGGCGCAAGAAGACCAAGCGGGACTACTGCGATACCGTCGCTTCGGCGATAAGCATCGATGCCTGTGGTAAGCACGACACAATCTACGACAGCATCACCGACTCTGTCGCGAAGCCATTTCAGATGACGTACGTCATGGTCATCGACCGAAGAGCCAAGTTTTGACTCAATTGCAACAATTTTATCCTGGTGCTCAACGATGAAATCAATCTCATGTCGAGTGGATTCTGTGCGCAAGTGAAATGTTTTTGCACCTATGGTTTGAGCGAATGTACGTATTGAGAGCGCGGCCAATGACTCAAACAGTGCACCAAGAAGAGTGCCATCTCGTGGAACAGTTACGGAGCCATCTTGGCCAGACAACAAGTGCAATCGATTTCGTGAAAGTAGTCGAACAGCAAGTGCGGGATCGGCTAGATGATGTTTCGGTGAACTGGTGAGTCGCGCAAGATGATTGTTGGTTGGTAGCCATGCATCCAGTGGATCGAGTATTCGTAACGAAGTGAGCAATTCAATATAAGGAAGCGTGGTCGTCCTCGGAGGCTTATTGGCCATTCCGCTTGTTGAAGCATCCCGAATTTTTTCCCAAGTCGTTGCAGTCGCAGTTGCGGCTGCATATGCACGAAGCCATGCAATAAGAGTGGCAGGTCTGCGAACTTTGAAACCTGATTCGGTAAGGTCGTGTGTAACAATTGCCTCCAAATAACTATCCAACTGTCGTTGTTGAGCTACGCCAACAAGATGGCGCATTCCGGGAAAACCACCCGCAATGATTTGGTCAACATAGTCAGTGAGCGAGAGTTTGCATGTACCGGAAATTTTTGCCGGGGTATCTCCAAAGAGTTTTGCAAATGAGATTGTGGTTGGGCAGAGTTGTCGTTCATAGAGATTCATCGGACGCATTCGTATGGTTGCAATTCGACCTGCTCCAGAATGTCCTGGCGCAAATGGAGCCGAACCTGTAAGCAAAAACTGGTTGGGAGACGAATCGTCGTCAATCAGTCGACGAACTGCATCCCAAACAGGAGGAACTCGTTGCCATTCGTCAATGAGTAATGGAGCTGGATCGTCGGCAATCATAAATGGATCGGCTGCAATGAGTTGTCGATCGTTGTTCGTGTCGAGTCGCCTCACAGCAGCACACCGTTGGGTTGCGGTTGTAGTTTTACCAACTGCTCGTGGGCCGTCCAAGAGCAGAGCCGGTAGCTGTGCAAGTAAGACGTCTAGCTCTTGGTCGATTACACGAGGAATGTATGCGGGATCGTGATGGGGACGACCTGTAATCATGTTTCTAGGCTACCAGTTACGCAGTCATTACACTACTTTTTACGCAGTCATTACACTACTTTTCACGCAATTCTTGTCATGTAACCCAAGCAGTGTTTAGGATTCTTCGTCGGCTGGCACAAACTGCAACTTGAGATCTCCAAGATTAATCAGCGTTGAGGCAACCCAATGTCCGAGCGCGCCAAAGTGTTCATCCAACACCGCGCTCGTGCCATCTTGCAAAGTTTCTTCCGCCAACTCGTATTCGCCTTCGTAGGTAATTTCAAGCGCAAAATCGGTGGTGTCGCTCGTTGTTGGGTGACTCATCTCGATCGTGATGTTGTCGCGCTCGAGTTTGCCGTTGCCAACAACGGGGCTAAACATCACAGCCACATCGTCGACAACCGAAGGGTCTGGCTGCTCGGCAAGTCGCTGGATGCGAAACACGACTTCGATTTCGATGGACGGATTGTGGTCGAGAACCTCGTCGACATACCAACGGCGATATGCAGCGGCACTGCGACTAGGCCAATTGAACGTAACGTGTGCGACGACTCGAGGTGGCTGGCCTTCGCCTGGCAAGCCATAACTTGTTTCCCACACCAAGTCGCCAAGCAAGATGTCGGATTGCAAATGCTCTTCAAATGCTTGGCGCTCAAGAAATGCGTTGCCAAAAGCATCGCGAAGGGCACTTATTGCATCGGTGAAGACATGGTCGAGCATGCGTATTTAGAGTAGTCGCTAACCTTGAGCCATGGCATTGGTCTTACTTGATATTGCAAACGGTGTAGCAACGATCACGCTCAACAACCCAGACGAACGCAACACGATGACGGCTCCGATGGTTGCAGAGATCATCGCCGCGATGGACCGCGTTGAGGGCGACAGTGCAATCGGCGCAATTGTGGTGACAGGAACCGCCCCCGCTTTTTGTGCCGGAGCAAATCTTGGAAATTTGGCAGAAGCCGATGGCGATTCGCTTGGCGTGATCTATGAAGGGTTCTTGCGCATAGCGCGCAGCCCATTGCCAACAATCGCAGCAGTCAACGGGGCAGCAGTTGGTGCCGGAATGAATTTGGCACTTGGTTGCGACGTTCGGATTGCTGCCAAGCGCGCCAAGTTTGATACACGATTTTTGCAACTCGGCATTCATCCGGGTGGCGGTCACACGTGGATGTTGCGACGCATTGTTGGGCCGCAGGTGACTGCAGCAGCGGTGCTGTTTGGCGAAGTGCTCGACGGTGCCGAAGCACAACGGGTTGGCCTGGCATATCGCTGTGTTGAAGATGCTGATTTGTTGACAGTCGCTCAGGAATTGGCTGCTCGGGCAGCAAGTGCGCCGCGCGAACTCGTGATCGAAACCAAAAAGACAATTGCAGCCATGGCCGACGTACACACGCACCCAGAGGCTGTGGCGCGCGAACTGACCCCGCAATTGTGGAGCACCCGCCAGCCTTGGTTTACCCAACGCCTGGCTGCGCTGCAAGCCAAAATCACCAAAAAGTAGCGAGAGCATGGTGCCATATGGCGCATCTGAGTAAATGGGTAGCGCGGGTGTATGCCGTAGGTGTACGGTGCAAGTAAGGGGAGCTAGCAGTGTCGAATTCGTCAGTATCGAGAGATATGAAAGGCGGGGGAAGCAATGAGCAAGCGTCACAAAAACCGGCAGGTTGTATTGCCACCAACAATTGAGACTCGGGCACACGCTCACAGCGAGCGTCACCGAGTGAACTCAGAGTTGCATCTGGTGACCAACTTGGTGAGCCACGGAGTCGAGCCTGATGATGTCATCGAGCCGGGTCGTGCATGGAAACCAGTGCATCATCATGATGCAGAAATTGGCATCGAGCATTCGCGCAAACAGGCGATCAGGCATTGGAAGACAAAAACTTGGAAGCGACGCAAGGTTGTGCGCAAGCAACGAGTGATCGCGATAGAACATCTGCGCGATATTGCGTAGCTCGCTCTATCTCGAGCGATAGCTTTTGGTTTTTATTGCAACCACGTTTGTGTGAGTTGAGATTTTTGTTGTTGCCATTCTTCAGTCGTGAATCCGTAGCGCACGTGGTCTTCCCACACGCCATTGATTTCTAGAAAACGTTCGGCAAGGCCTTCCTCTCGGATACCAAGTTTTTCCATCACACGACGGCTGTTGTGATTGCGTGGGATGATGCAAATCTCCATGCGATGAAGGCTGAGTTCTTCAAATGCAAATTTGGAAACGACAAGCACTGCTTCCGACATGTAAGCATTGCCCGCGCGCGCCTCATCGATCCAATAACCGATAGTGCCACATTGCATAGCGCTGCGTACGACGTTGTTGATGTTTACTTCGCCAGCAAAAGAGCCGTCAATAAAAATTCCGAACGCGTACGAGCCCCCAGATTGTCGCTCTCGGTCGCGCGCAATACAACGATTGTTGAATGCGTCTCGATTGGTTGACGGGTCTGGAAGATGTGCCGATTTGATGGGTTCCCATTTGCTCAACCATTCTCCGTTGCGATGGCGCACCTCGCTCCATGCTTCAAAGTCGGAGGCAACGAGCGGCCGCACAACAATTCGTTTGCCATACAGTCGCAGAGGCGCTGGGCTAGAGGTAACCACGCTTGCGGGGTGAAGCTGGTGGTGATAAGCCGAACTCATTGTGGATCCAGTATGTGTTGCACCGCACCGTCAAGCAAATTGTGCACAGAAACCGTGATTGAGGGCAGGCGGAGTCGGCGCATAATGCCAACGAGCGCACAACAGCCGCCCACAATGACATCGGCGCGCTCTGGGGAAAGACCAGGGTTTGATTTACGGTCGCTTAGTGATTCGGTGGCAAGAGTGCGAAAAACATCTTCGGCAGCCTCTCGTGTGAGGGTCATGCCATGCAGTGCAACAGGGTCGAATCGCGCAATACCCAACTCAATAGCAGCGATAGTCACAATGGTGCCGGCAACGCCCACCACGCGTGTTGCTTCAAGCACCTGAGGATTTGATCGAACCAGGTCGTCAATACAGTCGGTAACAAAACCGATCGCATTTGTGAGTTCTTCTGGGCGAGGTGGATCGCGGTGCAACTCTGTTTCAAAAAGGAATACCGCACCAAACGGAAAACTGACAGTGTGGTGCAACTCGTTACCGACACCGATCATGACTTCGGTTGACCCACCACCAATGTCGACAACGATGGTGGTGCCATTGTGCGGGCCGAGTTTGCTCAGAGCTCCGCGATATGCGAGCTTTCCTTCTTCGACGCCCGAGATGATTTCGGGGCGCTTGCCCAGAATGGTTTCGGCTTGGTCGAGAAATTTGTGTGCGTTGGATGCTCGACGGCAAGCTTCGGTTGCCGTGACGCGAAAGGTTTGGACATTGTGTTGTTTGAGTAATGATGCATAGATCGCAAGTTGCTGCACGGTTGCACCAATCGCGTCATCGTCGAGCATGCCTGTTGCTGCAACGCCCTTACCGAGCCGAGTGACGCTTACTTCGCGCACGATCTCGTTGCCAAGAGGATCAACAATCAATAAGTTTGTCGAGTTGGTGCCAATGTCAATTGCTGCAACTGGCGAAGTGAACACAGGTCGCGCGACTGTATTGCCGGTGACGACATAGTCATCGCGCGAGATCGAAAGTTTGTCGGCAACCCATTGGCCAACTGGGTCGTTGCCACCCGCGAGCCACCATCCAAAATGTGCATGCAAACATTTGACACCAATGCGTGTGCCACCAACACCACCAAAAGGCCTAGGGCCAGTATGGTCAGGGTCGATCGCGCCGTCGCGTTCGGCTGCGTAACGATTGTGCGTTTTTACAAGAGCCTCAGGGCCGATGTCGGCTTCTGCTTGGTTGACTCCACCTGTTGCTTCGAGACGCCCAACAATCACTGTCTCGCGCTCGCCCAACAGCCAGTAACGCGTGGGCATCGGGGTGCCGTCGTCGAGAAATGGCGCGTTGCGCAATACAACTGGGTCGCCGCTTTTGGTGCGCACAACAATCTCAAATTGGCCTTGTGGAATACGACCTAAGAGCTCGCCGACTCTGGCCTTGTCGGCGGGATCCATGCTTAGAGAATTCTGATCGCGGCGATCACAATCACTATCAATGCAACGACAGCGGGAATTGCGCGCTTCAAGATCGGTGCACCTGCAGTACCCAGTAGATCGAGTGGGGCAACTTCGGCACTTTCAATCTTGCGAATTTCTGGGCTTGCAGCTGCAGGTGTTGTTGTAGTTGTAGCAGCCGGCGCGCTGGTGATCAACTGATTGAGATTTTCGGCAAACTGGGCGAGCAGTTTGTCGCTCACGTCGGCAAGTGCGCCTCGCCCAAATTGTGCAACTTTGCCCGAGATGGTGAGGTCGGTAACAACAGAACATTTTGTGGATGTTGGTGTCACTGCAGTGAGTTGGGCAGTGATCGTTGCTGACGCGGTGCCCTTGCCAGTGGTGTCGCGGCCTTCTGCTTTCAGCGATGCTCTGTGTGCGGCGTCGTCACGAGTAACAAAACTTGCTTGGCCCTTGAACTGAGCAACAATTGGTCCAACCTTGACTTTGACTTGACCGCGGTAGGTGTCGCCTTCGACTTCGGTGAGTTGTGCGCCTGGCAGACAGGGCGCGATGCGCTCGAGGTCGGTGAGAATGACCCATGCGTCGTTGACGGGCACATTGACAATGAATTCGTGATTCAGATCCATTAGTGAGTTCTCCGAGATTTGATAATGAGCTGGCTTGCTTGTTCGAGGTCTTCGATCGTGTCAATGTCGATTGCCGACCCTAAACAGGATACTTCTTCAACAAGTTCACGATGAGAGCGCAGCAAATGTCGCGCGCCTTCGTCGCCGCTTGTTGGCAACAGAGACCACATTTCTGCATGCAACTTGACAGGGTTGCCACGCTTGGAGTCGTATGTTGCAACTGCAAGTGGGGCAGTGCTGCTGGCAACGAGTTGCCATGCGCTGGGTGGTACACACGGTTGATCCCCGAGTCCGATCACCACTGATTGCGCACCGAGCGATGCGGCGTAGGCGATGGCGCACTGCACCGAACTTGCCATGCCGGTCGACCAGTTTGGGTTTTCGATTGAGTGAGGCTGACCCCACAAGCCAAGCGAGGAATGGGCCTGCGAACTCATTGCAAAATCGAGCGGAAGCGGCGTTTTGCCCGTCACCACCACGACTGGTCCGATGCTTGCCTCAATGGCCGACTCGACTGCCCAGTGATACACAGGGCGTCCCTGAGCCTCGCTCAGGAGCTTGTGGGTCGATCCTGCAAACCTGGCGCCACTGCCTGCAGCAAGCACTACGGCAACGGTGAGTGACCCTGTCATACCCAATGTCTACTTGGGTTTGAGGAGATCCCCAAATATTACAGTTAGATGACATAAACTGTTACACAGTTGACATATGGCGAGTTTTCGCCCCCGTGAACTCCACCGCCCCCCGGTCGAGTCAGGGCCACCGTGTCACCCCCCAAACTATGACCCCACCAGATCTCTCTATCCATAGCAATAGCAATAGCCATTCAGGCACTCGAGCACCAGGGCGTGCTGTGCGGTTGAGGTGGACAAGTTTCGGACTCGTGGCTGTTGTGACGGTGATGGCAATCGCAGTAGCGATTTTTGGAACACCGACAACAGCGTTGGCCAAGCCAATGCCAAGTGCACAAGAGCGAGTGATCGCTGAGTCTGCACAAATTGCTATTGAGGTTTTTGATTCGTATTTGACATTGAGTACTGCAGACCGGAACGAAGTGTTTAGTGCCTATGTTGCCGATATTGCTCAACAAGCAGCAATCTTTTTGGGAGTAGATGTGCGAACAATGCAACGAGCGTGGTTGAGTGCAGACTTGGTGCACCAGCGTGCTTTGATTAACGGTCTTACGCAACTTGGCGTGCCCTACAAATTAAATTCGGCAATTGAAGATGTGGCGTTTGATTGCTCTGGTCTTGTCGCATTTGCGTGGGGCAAAGTAGGTGTTGACATGACGCACGGTTCAACAGCACAATTTGCGAGCGCGACTCGTGTGAAAGTGGAAGAAGCGCAACCTGGTGACTTGATCTGGCGACCCGGTCACATTGCAATGTATCTAGGTGTGCAAAGCGCTGTCTTGCAAACACCGTATTCGGGCAGGAGTGTTGAATTGCAAATGATGAATGATCGAGTCACTTCTTGGGTGAAATACGCAAATCCATTGATCTAAAACTATTTGTGAATTGGTCCGTCGCTATCGCGAAGTGACGGCGCTCCGCGGCCCGTGCGACGTGCAATAATTTCGCCAACAATGGAGATTGCAGTTTCTTCCGGCGTGCGCGCACCGATATCGAGACCGATTGGCGACATCAGTCGCGCCAATTGATCGGCACTCGTAATGCCCACTTCGGCAAGTCGTTCAAGACGCTTGGCGTGAGTTTTACGGCTACCCATCACACCGATATAGCCAACGTTTGTGGCAAGTGCGCCCTGCACAGCAGGCACGTCAAACTTTGGGTCGTGGGTCAAAATGCATACTGCATCGCGAGAGGTGAGTGCATGCCCGCGATCACTAAAGAGTGGTGACGGCCACGAAACCAAAACTTCGTCGGCCATAGGAAAGCGACGGCGAGTTGCAAACACTTCGCGAGCATCACAGACCACCACGTAGTAGCCCAACACTTTTGCAACTTTTGCGAGTGCGGCTGTGAAGTCGACTGCTCCAAAAATCCACATTATTGGTGGTGGCGAAAACGCTTCAATAAATACGCGCACTGTTGGAGTGTCGACCAAGTCTTCGGGAGTTGTTTGCCCCTGCGGGCCATAATGGCGCACGCCGGTTCGTGCGGCCTCTACTTCGCCAAGCGCATCGCGAGCAACAATGCGACTGAGTTCGTTGTCGCCAAGTGTGCCAAGAGCCTCGGTAGACGGTGACACAAGCATCATCGCGCCGATGTTGGGACCATCGATAACGGTGACGAGTGCTACCGGAATGTTTGAGCGAACTCGTTCGGCAAAAATTGGGTAAAGCGACATGGGTTTGAGCGACATGTTTTACCAGTTGAGCGGCGAGATGAACAGATGAATAATTCCGCCGCATGTAAGACCTACCGCAAATGCTTCGTCATCTGAGTAACCAAACTTGACAAGCCGGGGTTGTTTGTCGCCGCGCAATATCTCGAGTGCCTCAGCAACCACTGCGCCTTCGACGCACCCACCACTCACCGAGCCAACTACTTCTCCGTCTTCATTGACAGCCATAGCGGCGCCCGGATCGCGGGGACCAGAGCCCTCGATGTCGACAACGCGAGCAATAGCAATCTGTTTGCCAGCCTGTTGCCAGCGCTCGATGTCATTGAGAAGTTCGCGCATAGGTACTAGTCAATCGCGAGAAATCACTCGAGTGAGATGCTCGAGGGCCTGTATGGAGTGGCCCTCTACAAAGTCGTCAACGAATGGAAGCGCAGCAGCCATTCCGCGGGCGAGTGGAGCGTAACCCGGGGTGACTTTGAGCGGGTTGACCCACACCACGCGAAAAGCAACTCGCTGCAAGCGCTGCATCTGTTCCGCAAGTACTTCGGGGTCGCCTCTGTCCCAACCATCGCTGAGCACTACGACAATTGCTCCACGGGCCATTCCGCGTACGCCCCATGTTGCATTAAATCGGCGCAGGCTTTCGCCTAGGCGCGTGCCTCCGCTCCAGTCGGGCACTTGTGCAGCCGCGCGGGTAAGTGCCCTGTCTGGGTCGCGGCTACTCAGTTCTTTTGTCAAACGAGTGAGGCGTGTGCCAAATGTAAATGCTTCAACGCGCTGTCTGCCAACAACGGCTGCGTGCATGAAGCGAAGAAGCGCTCTGGCGTATGGCTCCATACTGCCCGAGATGTCGAGAAGCACAACGAGTCGGCGTTGGCGCTCACTTGGTTTGCGCCAATGCAGTCGTGCAGACTCGCCACCAAAGGCAAGTGATGCGCGAACAGTGCGACGCAAGTCGTGTCGTGAACCACTTCGTTTTGCATGTGTGAGGCGCAATGATTGTCGGGGAGGTCCAGCGAGACGAAGTTGATGCATGAGCTTCTGTGATTCGTGCAATTCTTCGTCGGTGTAGTTTGCAAAATCCTTATTGCGCAAAGACTCGTTTGCAGTAAAGCGCAATTGCATTGTTTGATTGTCGTCATCAGCATTGTTCGCGTCATCATCTTTGTTTTTGTCTTGACCATCTTCGTCGTCGAGCAACAGCGTGATTTTTTGTGGCGGTCCGTCTTCATCGGTGTCGGTCGCATTGTGGTGCTCCCAGAAAACCGCAAATGCTCTGTCGAAGAGTTGCTGATCTTCTGGTCGATGCACCAAGGTGGCCCGCCCGGCCCAATACACGTCGTTTCGCTTGGTCATCGACACAACATCGAGAGCTTGCACAAACGTAATCACCGAATCGATGGGCACGCTGATGCCCGCGCCGCGCAAAACGCGCGCAAACGAAACCGCCATTTCATCTGCCGATGAGCCAGCAATGTGCATCGCTGCTGTCGACATGGGTGTGTTTTCTTAGTTGTGCGACAAGCCGCGGTCGAACGCTTGTTTCACAAGATCGGCTATGCCCGTTTCGCGCACACGTTCGTGATCTTCGCGATACTTGAGCACTGTGCCAAGTGTTGCGGCAACGCTGGTTTCATCGAGTTCAAGAATCCCTAGTTGACCAAGCGCTGTTGCCCAATCGATGGTTTCGGCAACACCCGGCGGTTTGTACAAATTGAGCCCACGCATGGCCTCGACTGCGGCGGCAACTTGGCGTGCAAGCGATTCGGCAATTTGTGGAACACGCAAGCGCACGATGGCAACCTCGCGCTCAAAATTTGGGTGTTCGACCCAGTGATACAAACACCGACGCTTCAGTGCATCGTGCACATCGCGCGTGCGGTTTGATGTGAGGACCACGATTGGCGGGGTAGTTGCACTAAATGTGCCGAGTTCGGGAACGGTGATTTGAAAATCGGACAAGATTTCGAGAAGGTATGCCTCAAACTCGTCGTCGGCTCTGTCGATCTCGTCGATCAAGAGCACCGCAGGAGTGGTGCGGTTGTCGATGGCGCGCAATAGTGCACGCTTGATCAAAAATCGTTCGTTGTACAACTCGCTTTCAAGGAGCGAAGTGTCTTTGGATTTGGCTTCACCCGATGCTTCGGCTGCGCGCAAGTGCAAGAGTTGGCGCGAGTAGTCCCAGTCGTACACAGCCTGAGATGCATCAATGCCCTCGTAGCACTGCAAGCGAATCAGTTCGCCGCCTGTCATTGCGGCAATGACTTTTGCCAATTCGGTTTTGCCAACACCAGCTTCGCCTTCAAGCAACAGTGGTCGCTTCAACGAGAGTGCCAAAAACACTGCCGTTGCTAGACCTTCATCGGCCAAGTAATTCTGACCACCAAGTGCATTTCGCACTTGTGCAACCGATGTGAACGCGTGCAAACTCATCGTCTTACTGTAGGGGCATCGGGGTTAGGAGTCGAAGCCCAAACCAAGTCGATCGAGTGTGCGCAGCCAGAGGTTGCGCTTGCCGGTGCGGTCTTCGCGGTTGAGCGCCCAGCGAGTGGTCTGAATACCAATGAATCGAAATGGCTCTGGCGGAAACGGCAAGGGTTTGCTTTTCACGAATTTGGTTTGAGTGGCCGGAGTCTTGTGGCCGTCGAGCAAATCGAGCATGACTTCGGCACCAAATCGTGAACTGGCCACGCCAAGGCCGGTGTAACCAATGGCGTAGGCAACTCGGTCGCGCATGGCTTGTCCCCAAAACACGCTGTATCGGCTACATGTATCGATGGCGCCGCCCCACACGTGTGAAAACTTGACGCCTTCGAGTTGGGGAAATGTTTCGAAGAAGTGTTGTGACAATTTCGCCCAACTCTCTGGACGAGATTCCAAATCAACGCTCATTTTTCCACCAAAGAAATACATTGCGTCGTAGCCTCCCCACAAGATGCGATTGTCGGCAGTGAGTCGGTAGTAGTGAAACTGATTGGAGATGTCAGATAAACCTTGACGATTTTTCCAACCCAGGCTGTCGAGTTGCTGCGCGTTGAGTGGCTCGGTAACGAGGCAGTAGTCGTATACCGGCGCGATGTAGTTGCGCATGCGCTTGAGAAGCGGCTTAAACGCATTTGTGGCAAGCGCAACATGTTTGGCTTTGATATCGGCGAGCGCAGTTTCTACAGAGACACCGCTGCCCGAGTAATCAAGGCCTGTTGCGCGAGTGTCTTCAAAGATGCGCACGCCAAGGCTTTCGGCTGCACTTTTGAGACCCCACACGAGGCGTGCAGGATCAACGAGTGCTGCAGTGTCTTTGCACCACATGCCGCCAGTAAAAATTGGCGATGCAACTTCGCGTTGCACTGCCTGTTGATCGAGCCATTCAACTTTGTGACCCAACTCAACCAATTGTTCGTAGTCTTCGCGCATCTCTTCGAGATAGTTGGCAGCATGACGCGTGCTTGCTATTTCAATCACACCATTGCGCTCGAAGTCGCAGTCGATGTTGTAGCGACGAATTGCTGCCTCAATTTGATTGAGGTTTTCTAAACCCAAGTCTTCGAGCAAGCCAACTTCTTGAGGAAATCGAGCCTGCGCATTTGCGATTCCGTGCGTCAGGCTTGAATCCATAAAGCCGCCGTTGCGACCACTTGCGGCCGAACCAACTTCGTGCGAGTCGATCAGGATGACATCTGCAGATGGATTGCGTTCTTTGGCCAAGATCGCTGTCCATAACCCTGTGTAGCCACCACCGACAATGCACAAGTCGCACGAGTCGTCACGTACGAGCATCGGATTGGAGTCGGGTTCGTCGACATCCTCCATCCAATACGGATACGGCTCGGCATCAGCGATCGCGTCCAAAAAGCGTTCGTCTTCTTGATACCCACTCATGGGGTTTCTCACCACCTAACGGCACCAAGTTAGCACCAGTAGCAGTAGCGTTTTGGGCTATGGATCTGGGGATTGGTACACGAACAGCAGCGGTTGCAGCCGGGTCTAGTGGCTTGGGTTTTGCCACTGCGCAGGCGCTTGCCAATGAGGGAGTACGTGTAGTTATTTGTAGCCGTGATGCTGCACGCGTGGCCGAAGCAGCAAAAACTATCGGTAACGATTGCATCGGTATTGTTGCCGATGTTTCGACGGGTGGGGGCGGGGCCCAATTTGTGCGCGAAGCCACCGCACTACTTGGACACATCGATATTTTGGTGGCAAACGGTGGCGGACCACCGGCTGGAAATTTTGCGTCAACAGATTTAGATGCATACCCTGCAGCTCTTGAGCAAAACTTGTTGTCGGTAATTGGCATGTGCAAAGAAGTATTGCCGGGCATGCAAGAACGCAGGTGGGGGCGCATCGTTGCTATTACGTCGGTCGCCGTGCGTCAGCCAATGGCCAACTTGATTTTGTCTAACACTGCACGCGCAGGCGTGACAGGATTCTTGAAAACCGTTGCGCGCGAAGTTGCACAAGATGGTGTCACGGTCAACACTGTGCAGCCAGGCATTCATGCGACCAATCGAATCACGCAGTTGTATGGTGCAACGCCAGATGCTGTCGCTCTTGGTATTCCTGCCGGTGTGGTGGGTAGCCCACGCGACTTCGGTCAGGTAGTCGCGTTTTTGTGTGGCGAGGGAGCAAAGTTTGTGACCGGCGCAAGTTTGCAAGTCGATGGCGGATCATATGGAGGTTTGTTGTAATGCTGCAGCATGTCGTAGCAATCACATGGAATGACCAGGTGCCGCCGAACTATGCCGAAACCGTTTCGACTGTGTTGAACGAGATGGTGTCACAAATTTCTTCAGTGCGTGAATACAACTGTGGCCCAGACTTGGGCATTTCAACAGCAGTCAATGCCGACTACCTGATCGTTGCAACCTTTGACGATGTGGATGGGTGGCGCCAGTATGACGAAGATGTCTCTCACAACGAGATTCGTGCAAAGTATTTCAAGCCATACATCGCATCGCGCACGTCGGCACAAATTACTCTTTAACGCGCGCGCAGATTTTTTATCGCGCCAGAATTTCGTTGTTCCCATTTGGATGAAATCCAGATAGCAATGCCGACATAGAGCCAGCCGGCCAAAATGTCGGCAACATAGTGCTCGCCGAAGTAGACAAGACAAATAGCCATACTTGCTGGCAATGCAAGCGACACGACTCGCATCCACTTTGGCAAATAGGGGAAGAAGAACACCACCACTAAGAGCGCACACGCCGCATGCAACGAAGGCATTGCCGCATACGGATTGGTGATGGCGGTACCGCGATCAAACACTTTGCTCACCGACTTGATGCCCATGTGCGACCATGCGCGTGCAGTAATGCGCTGTATCGGAGCAATGTAACCCTGTTTGGCTGTGAGCCAAGGTGGTGCAACTGGAAATGCTGCAAATGTGGCGCATGACAAAAAGAACAAGATGCTCAGTCGGCGCACATAGCGCACCCATTCGTCGCGATTAAACCACCACAACACCACGGCTACGCCGGGAGGCAAAATAGAGTGCGTCATGTAGGTGACAGCCAGCGGGTATTCGTACCAACTGAGAACTTTCGAAATATTGAGGTGCTGCTGCATCCACACATTTGGGTCTGTGCCAAAAAAGAGTGCGCGGTCAAAGTTGCGAACTGCCAAATAGGAGATGGGACGACCCAATTGATCGGAGAGACCTCGGCTGTATTCGTAAGCAAACAGCATGCCTGCAAAGATCGACCAGTCGCGCAACATCGCAAATTGGTCTTTCCATGCCTTGCCAACGTTGGCAAAAATAAATGCGACGAGCACCCATCCTGTGACCGCAATGCGATCGACTGGTAAACCAAACCGTTCTATTGACCATGCAAACAGCGCTAGATACAGCGCAATAGCAACTACTCGCGTGCGTGTTGGTTTACGCCGAAGAAAGGTTGCGACTGACAGGTTGAGAAGTTTAGCGAAATCGTTATGCCGACGCTTTTTCGAGAGCGCGACGCACAAGCACTTTGGCTAAGTGCACGCGGTATTCGCTCGATGCGTTGAGGTCGCTCTGTGGCTCAGCTTCGGCTGATGCGAGTTCTGCTGCGTCTGCCACTGATGCACCAGACTTGAGAGCTGCCGAGACACTTGTTGCCAAAATTGGTGTGCTGCCCATATTGACGAGTGCGACACCGGATGCATCTTTGTTGCGCCATGCTGCCACGCCAACAATGGCCCAGTCTTGGGCACGGCGATTGAACTTTTCGAAACCCCACTTTGCACCATTCATTTTTGGCACACGAATTTCGGTCAGCATTTCATCTGGCTTGAGCGCGCTTTCAAGGAAGCCTTTGTAGAAGTCGGCTGCGGCAATGAGTCGCTCGCCCTTTGGGCCTTGCGCAACATATGTTGCCCCGAGTGCAAGGGTGGTGGCTGGAAGGTCGCTTGCCGAGTCGGCGTGTGCAAGTGATCCACCAATGGTTCCGCGATGGCGAACCTGAGCGTCACCCACATGACCGGCAGCATGGGCGAGCAGTGGCACTTCTTTGAGTACGAGTGCCGATTTCTCGACATCCATATGCCGAGTCAGTGCACCAATAGCAATGTGGTCTCCGCCGTCTTTGATGTACGAAAGATCTTTGATGCGACCAATGTCGATGAGCATCGCAGGCTGGGCGAGACGAAGTTTCATCAATGGCAAAAGGCTGTGGCCACCTGCCAAAAACTTGGCATCGTCGCCGTATTGCCCGACAAGCGAAATCGCTTCGGCTGCTGAAGATGCTCGCTTGTAGTCAAATGCTGCTGGTATCACGATGTGCTCCCTTGAATGATTTCGTAGTTACATTGCTTTGGCTGCTGATTGAATTGCGCGCCACACATTTTGTGGTGATGCGGGCATTGGCATATACGTAACGCCAACGCCAGACAAGGCGTCAACTACTGCGTTGATCACCGTGCTCGCAGCACCGATAGTGCCGGCTTCGCCTATTCCCTTCACGCCAAGTTGATTTGTCGGTGAAGGAGTGACGGTGTGGGCAGTGGTGATTGATGGAACATCGCTTGCGGCTGGCACCAGATATTCGGCAAGTGTTGTTGTTTTCAAGTTGCCATCTGTGTCGTATACAGCCTCTTCAAATAGTGCCTGGGCTAGGCCCTGTATCACTCCGCCGTGTACTTGACCTTCCACGATGAGTGGGTTGATCTGTACTCCACAGTCGTCAACGGCAACGTATTTGAGTATCTCGATCTGACCAGTTTCGGTGTCGACTTCGAGAACGCACATGTGAGTGCCGAATGGCCAGGAAAAGTTTGGCGGATCGTAGGTGTACTGCGCTTCGAGGTTTGGCTCGAGACCATCTGGCAAGTTGTGAGCGGTGAATGCTGCAAATGCAATTGCCGCCATCGGAACTGCTCGGTCTGGCGAACCTTTGACGCTAAACACGCCACCGGCAAACTCGAGGTCATCGGCAGAACACTCGAGTTGGTGCGCAGCAATGAGCCGAGCCTTGTCGATGACTTTGTCACATGCTCCGGCAATTGCTACGCCACCGACAGGAAGCGAGCGCGAACCGTAGGTGTCGAGACCAAGTGGAGAAATTGCAGTGTCGCTATGCAGCACATCGATATCTTCTTGCGGAATACCAAGTTTTTCGGATGCAATCATGGCCCACGAAGTTTCGTGTCCCTGGCCGTGTGGCGAGGTGCCTGTTACAACTTGTACTTTGCACGTTGGCAACACGCGCACGGTTGCTGCTTCCCAGCCACCAGCGCCATAGTTGAGCGAGGCGAGTACACGAGACGGTGCTAGACCACACATTTCGAAGTACGAACTCATACCAATGCCCAGTCGTTTTTTGGCACCCGGAACATTTTGCTTTGCTTGTTGTGCGCGAATACCTACGTAGTCGGCAAGACCCGCAGCTTTTTCGGCGGCCTGTAAGTGGTCGCCAGAGTCGTATGTAAGACCGCTAAATGCGAGATATGGGAACTGCTCTTTTTGAATGAAGTTGCGCTTGCGCAACTCGAGTGGATCGATATTCATTTCGCGCGCAAGTGCGTCCATTGCCGACTCGATGGCGTACGTTGCCTCTGGACGACCAGCACCTCGGTATGCATCGGTTGGCGTGAGGGTAGTAAAGATGCCATCGCAACTGAAGTCGTAAGCGTGCGGGATGTCGTAGACGCCCGCATACAAGAACGCCCCCAAGATGGGCACGCCAGGCGTGACCAATTGCAGATATGCACCCATGTCGGCTTTGATGCGTACGCGAACCGCAGTGAGCTTGCCGCCTTTGTCGGCGGCAAGTTCGACATACTGCACTTGTCCACGACCATGAATGGTGGCCATCGAGTTTTCGCTGCGCTCTTCAACCCAACGTACGGGCAGGCCGTGTTTGCGCGCAAGCGCCATGCACAACAACTCTTCGGCATACACATCGAGTTTTGATCCGAACCCGCCGCCAACACTTGGCGCAATCACGCGCACTTGTTGCTCGGGAATACCGAGTGTGAGCGCGGCCATCACTTTGAGAATGTGGGGTATCTGGGTAGACGAATAGAGCGTGATGTCGCCACCAAATGGTTGTGGCACTGCGGCAACCGCGCGTGGCTCCATGGCCATTGGCAATAGACGCTGCTGCACGTAGCGCTCGCTGACTTTGAACGCGGCATTTTGAAATGCCTCTTCGACGCAACCCTCGGTGGCCTCAATTTTCAAATTCCAGGTGTAACTCTTGTTGGTACCCAAGTCTTCGTGGATAATGTTGGCATCGCTGAGTGCTTCTTCGACGTCAACAACGGCTTTGAGAACTGTGTATTGCACTTCAATGAGGTCGAGCGCATCGCGTGATGCACTTTCGCTTGTTGCAAGCACCGCAACCACACCGTCACCGACGTAACACACCTTGTTTGCTGCAAGAGGAAAGTGCGGTGGGTTTTTCATATCTGCAGTGACCGGCCATGCACATGGCATTGGGCCAGCCCACTGTGACTGCAACTCTGCGCCGGTGTACACGGCAACAACGCCAGGTGAGGATTTGGCCGCTGCTGTATTGATGCTCACAATTTTTGCGTGTGCATGTGGAGACCTCAAGATTGAAAGATGCAATGCACCTGGCAAATTGAGATCGTTGGTGAATTTTGCTTCACCAGTCAAGAGGGCAGGATCTTCGCGACGTAGTTGCCTCGTACCGATCACGGTATTTTGGCGGTTGTCTGTCATTGTCATGACCGTCTCCTATTTCTTCGCCGCAGCGAGCACCGACTTCACAATGTTGTGATATCCGGTGCAGCGACAGAGGTTGCCCTCGAGGCCGAGTCGGACTTCTTCTTCTGTTGGATTTGGATTTTCATTGAGTAAACCAATCGATGCCATCACCATTCCCGGTGTGCAGTAACCACACTGCAGTCCGTGGTTTTCCATAAATGCTTGTTGCATTGGATGCATCACGCCGTCTTTGCTCAGTCCTTCGATGGTTGTCACCGTCCCACCGTCTGCTTGTACTGCGAGAACAGTGCAGCTCTTGACTGCTTCGCCGTTGAGATGCACGGTGCAGGCGCCACAACTCGATGTGTCACAACCGATGTTTGTGCCCGTGAGTTGCAGTTGATCGCGCAAAAAATGTACGAGCAGTGTTCGAGGCTCTACATCTTTTTCTTGGCTTGTGCCATTGACAGTGATGCTGACTGTGATATCAACCATGCTGTTGTTCCCCCATTCCACTAGTGCGGTGCACTGTGAGTTTGCTTGACGACATCCTGCCTCATAGAGCAGGGTCTTGTCTAACGGAGACGGGAGTTCGGCGGAGAACTCAGCGGTGAACGGGGTGGTCTACTGGCTGGAGGACGGGGTTACTTAACGGTAATTGTCGCGCGCAAAGTAGGGGCTTTGGCGCAGGTAATGGAGAATGTTCCGCGCTGCGGCAACGGAACGGTCTTTGAACCTTTGGCAGGAACGACCAATAACGTGGCCCCAATCTTGATTCGGTAGGCAATGTCGTCGGTATTGATCAAGGTGAGGGTGCCACCTTTGAGTACCACAACTGCGGCTCGACTAAATTTTGCGCTCGAAATTGACAACTTTGCCGAAGTAGGAACAGTTTGTTTGCTGGGCGAAACGTCGTGCGCAAATGTCTGTGCAGGGGATGCAAGCAAAACGAGAAGCCCTGCAACAACAAATGCTGTGCAGCGTCGGCGCATCGATGATGTGAACATGGTGCTTAAACAATAACCGACTATTTGTTGAGCTTGTCGAGACCGCGTCGTGCAAACACAAGTGTCAGTGTCGCCATGCCGGCAATTGCAATTAATCCACCGAAGGTGTTGTGCCAACTCATGTAGTCGGCAGATGTTGGAAGCACAAGACCTTGGCGTGCGAGTCGCAAAATATTGGTTGCTGGATTGATGCGCGCAACGTTGTGCAACCAGCCATGCATCAGCGGTAGTGGCATCTGTGCTGTCGAGAGATAGAGCACAACAAACATGGTGAGTTGCATTACTGCAGCACCACGCATATCGCGAAATCTAAAAGCTAAGCCAAGACCCCAGCCGAGCGAGATGGTCGAGACGCCAACTGCAGCGATGACGAGCGTAAATAAGCCAAGTAGTCCGCTCGTAAAGCGAACACCCAGCAGCATTCCCATCGGAATAACAAATGCGCACAATATGGCAATTCGCACCCATGCCGTGAGCAAGGGGCCAATGATGAGAGCGCGACGTGGAACAGGCGACATCAACAATCGATCATAAAACTTCGTCTCGATGTCTCGAATAGTGGAAAACCCGAGTCCGATGCCGGAGAATGCTGCACCGAAACAAATACCGAGCGGCATGAACCAATTGACAGATCGATCGGTTGGAAATCCGGGCAGCTGTGTGATTGCCGAAAAGGTTCCGGCAAATGCAATCATCGTGAACACCGGCATTGCCATTGAGGGGAAAAATGCAGAGGGCAAACGGCGAAGATTGCGAACTCCGCGCAAGGCGAGCCCGCGAGAACTGCGCATGGTGGTGATGCTCATCGTGCGGCCAACTTTCGTCGAAGCTCTGTGAGCGCAAACAAAATTGCGGCAATACAAATTGCGGTTGGCACTAACAGCGATCGTGCTACAGCAGAAAATGAAATCCCTTCGAGCACAAGCGCGCGCAGACCCTCAACAAGATATGAAATTGGGTTGAGGTCGGCTACCCGCTTGTAGGCACCGCTCATTGTCTCGCGGGGGAAGAAGGCGCTAGAAAAGAACAGCAATACAAACAACAATGGAAAAGTGCCTTGTACCGCTTCGGCAGAGCCTGTGCGAATAGCAACGGATGACATGATGGCGCTGATGGCAAGCGAGACGATGCCGCCCGACAAGATCATTACAAGCGCGCCAGGTATTCCGGCAGAAATCGGTGCATCAAAAGGAACGAGCACGGCAAGAAAAAATGCAGACTGAAACAACCCGAAAAGCGCACCGCCAGCAAGGCGACCCAACAAAATTCCGGTGCGCGTTGTTGGCGAAAGCAGCAAACGATCAAAGAAACCATTTTCGATGTCGGTAGCAAGCGCCGCAGCGCCAGTTACCGAACCAAACAACACTCCTTGAACAACAGTTGATGCAAGTGTGAACTGCATGAACGACTCGACTTTTGGAAAACCCGGTATCGATGTGGTTTTGCTGAAACTTGAAGCGCTGAGTACTGCAAAAAATATGGGGAAGAACATGCTTGGCGCAATGAGCGCTGGTTGCCGTGCGATCTCGAGCGTTGACCGCTTGGCCATCGCAACTGTTTGACGCACAGAGAGCTGCCGGCTGCGCACCGTTGTTTCAGCTGTCATGCCTTGGCACCCTCAAGGCGGTGGCCAGTTGCTTCTGCAAATACGTCGTCAAGGCTTGGCTCATTGACTTCCAGGTGTTGCACGCGTACTGATGCTTCGTCGAGTTGGCGCACAACGTCGGTGACGACATTTGCGCCGCCGCGCAATCCAACACCAAGAGAACCCTCGGCGGTTGGGCGAATCTCACCGAAAGTGGCAAGCACGGCTTTGGCGCGCTCAGTCTGATCGGATGGAACGGTGATGAGCAGCGTTGGAAATCCGACACCTGCCTTGAGATCTTGCGGTTTTCCTTCTCGCACAATCTTTCCTGCGTCGATGATCGCGATGCGGTCTGCGAGTTGATCGGCTTCTTCCAAATATTGGGTAGTCAACATGACAGTGGTGCCCTCGCTATTGAGCCTGCGCACTTCTTCCCACAGCGACATGCGGCTCATCGGATCAAGACCTGTCGTTGGTTCATCGAGAAACAACACGGTTGGTTGGTGAATGAGTGCGAGTGCCAAGTCGAGACGGCGGCGCATGCCACCCGAATACGTGCCAACGCGACGATCTGCTGCTGCTGTGAGACCAACTCGCTCGAGCAACTCGCTCGCACGGTTTTTCATCTGCGATTGGGGTATTCCGTACAGCACCGCTTGCAAGCGAAGCAATTCGGTGCCGGTCATCAGCGGATCGATTGCTGCGTCTTGAAGCGCAACACCAATTCTGCGTCGCACCTCATCGGGGTGTTTTGCGACATCGAACCCCGCAACGGTTGCTGTGCCAGAGGTGGGGCGCAAAAGTGTGGTGAGCATGCGCACCGCTGTTGATTTTCCGGCTCCATTGGGGCCGAGAAAGCCAAAAATTTCGCCAGTCTTCACGGTGATGTTGATGCCATCAACAGCCTTTACATCGCCAAAATAGCGAACGAGGTCTTGGGCAACAATTGGGTCAGCAGATGAATTCATGCACTAACTGTATGACAGATATCGATCACAAGCTTTGTCGGAGAAATGTTGTGCGCGTTATCGCGCTGCATTGATTGCTGACCACACACGCTCTGGCGTGGCCGGCATATCGATGTGACGCACGACCAAGTGTGAGAGCGCATCGATTACTGCCGATTGCACAGCAGGCGTAGAGCCAATGGTGCCCGACTCGCCGATGCCTTTTGCTCCAAGTGGGTTGCGCGGTGTTGGCGTCTCCATATGGATGACCTGGAAGCTTGGTAATTCGGCTGCGGAGATAAATGCGTAGTCGGCAAAGTTTGATGTGATCGGATTGCCGTCAGTGTCATAGCGAACTTCTTCCAACAGCGCCTGTGCCGCACCTTGTCCGATGCCGCCATGTATTTGGCCATCCAAAATAAGTGGGTTGATCACTCGACCAGCATCGTCGCACGCAACGTGTCTGATCAGAGTGACTTTGCCAGTCTCGGTGTCGACTTCCACAACCGATACGTGTGCACCGAAAGGAAATGTTGCACCGTTGGACACGAAGTTTGATTCTTGAATGAGGCCGCCATCGGTGGCAAGTGCGCTCGAGATGTCGGCCCACGTCTTTGCAACTGCAGGAGTGCCAGCGACGTGAAAAGCCGCAGTGAACTTGTCGAACACTACGTCGTCTTCAATTGCTTCAAGTAACCGTGCTGCATGCTTGCGGGCTTGCTCAACGAGTTCTTTGGATGCCTGATGCACTGCTGCACCACCTTGTTGCAATGAACGTGAACCCATTGTTCCGCCACCCGAGGGAACCGCATCGGTGTCGCCCCACACGACATCGATCATCTCCATCGGAATTCCGGTTTCGTCACTTGCCAACATTGACCACGAAGTCACGTGACCCTGTCCGTGCGGTGAAGTGCCGGTGTACACAATTGCGCGACCATTTGGAAGAATCTCAACCTTGCCATATTCGCCAGACGAAGTTCCTGCTGTGATTTCGACATACACACTGACACCAATACCGAGCTGTTTGGTAGCGCCACTCGCACGGCGCGCAACTTGATCTTTGCGAAGCTGTGTGTAGTTTGATGCCTCGAGTACTTTGTCGAGCGCTCCTTCAAAGTCTCCGACGTCGTACGTTTGTCCAATTGAAGTAGTGAAGGGCTCGAGAAACTTTGGAATCAAGTTGATGCGTCGCACTTCTGTCACGTCTTTGCCAATTTCGAGCGCAAACAAATCCATTGCACGCTCGATTGCTGCCGTTGCCTCGGGGCGTCCTGCACCGCGGTAGGCAACCATTGGTGTGGTGTTTGTTGCAACAGAAGTGGTGCGCACTTCGATAACAGGAATGTCGTACACGCCAGACGCCATCGGCCTAGTCATGAAAGGAGCAAGAATTGCACCAACATCGACCCATGCACCCGAATCTTGAAGTGCGTGTAATTGATATGCGGTTACTTTTCCGGCTCGCGTGCCGCCAATGGTGATGTATTGAATCTGGCCACGCCCGTGACCGAGAGCCACCATCGACTCGCTTCGTGTTTCTGTCCAGCGCACAGGTTTGCCAACCTGTTTTGCAATCTTGCCCAACAACAGATCTTCTGGGTACGCGTCGATTTTTGCTCCAAAGCCTCCGCCAACATCTGGTGTGATCACGCGAACTTGACCGGCCTCAAGACCGTTGACTTTAAGAATTGCGTCGCGGGCACCTTGGGCGTGCTGCGTCGACAGCCATTGCACCAAGCGGCCGTTGTCCCATGCGGCTGCGGCACCACGAACCTCAAGGGGGCATGGTGCAACACGCTGATTGATAAACCTGCCTTTGACTACAACTTCGCAATCTGCAAACAATGCATCACCCGTGTTGTCTGGCATGCCGATAGCAGTTGACTCGAACACAACGTTGCTGCCGACCTCTTCGTAAATATGTGTTGATGATGTCATTGCTTGCTCAACATCGACAAGAACCTCAAGGGCGTCGTAGTCAACGATCACACGCTCGGCTGCGTCTTCGCCTTGGTTTGCAAGTTCAGTCAGCACCACTGCAACTGGTTCGCCAACATAGCGAACCTTGCCGCTTGCAAGGAGCGTGCGCTTGGCCATCGGGTTAAACGAAGCCTCGACTGGTGAGAGAGCAAGATCTTGCGCGGTATAGATGGCCACGACACCCGGCATCATTAGGCCTTCAGAAACATCGATGCTTGTGATGTTGGCGTGGGCAACAGTTGATCGAACAAATGTTGCATGCACGGCACCAACCAACAATGGCTCGTCGCGCAAGTCGTCGACATAGACACCACCAGTTGTGAGAAATTTTGGATCCTCTTTGCGAAGAACGCGGTTGCCTAAAATGCTTCCAGCCATTGCTACTCCTTTAATTTTTTGGGAGGATGGTTTGTAACGAGGTTACTGAATTGAATGCGCTACGGAAGTAGCGGATCCAGCGAAATCTCGCCTTTTGCGTTTGCTTGCGCTGCTTGAAGCGTCTTGACAAACATCATCGTCGAAACAATCGTGTAGGGCCAGCGCTCGGGAAGCGTCGTAGACAAAGCGGGTGTGTCCATCATTGGCACACGGCGCTCGGATGGATAGAGGTAGCCGAGTTGGGTGCGGATGGCATCGCGCAATCCGGCAGGCGACTGCAGGTAACCCACTTGATCTTGCATGTTTTCAACAATGTCTTCGTAGGCGGCATATTCCTGCTGCCTGGCACTCAGCACCTGTCGCTGGCTGATCCATGTGCGTACTGGAACGACAAAGAGCGTTGTTGCAAGTGCAAATGCGATGAGAATCGTGAGGGGGACCGCAAATGCGCGTATTCCACGATGGCGCACGAGATGGAGATCAGTACTTGACACCCCTCTATTGTGGCTTGTGGAGCGCCCAAAATGGGGGAGTACAACGGTTGCTGATGCCTAACGGCTTACAGCTTGCTTGCCGAGATACTGCGCGCGATCGCCAAGAAGTTGTTCGATCCGGAGCAACTGGTTGTATTTTGCAACTCTGTCACTGCGAGCTGGCGCACCTGTTTTGATCTGGCCACAGTTGGTAGCAACTGCCAAGTCGGCAACTGTTGCATCTTCTGTTTCGCCGCTGCGGTGACTCATCACGCTTGTGTAGTGATTGTTGCGAGCGAGCGAAATAGTTTCAAGGGTTTCGGTCAAGGTGCCAATTTGATTGACTTTGATCAACACACTGTTGGCGGTGTGTTCGTCGATGCCGCGTTGCAGACGTTTTACATTGGTGACAAACAGATCGTCACCCACGAGTTGCACGCGTGACCCCAATGATTTGGTGAGCAGCGACCAACCGGCCCAGTCATCTTCGGCCATTCCGTCTTCAATGGAGACGATCGGGTATTTGTCGAGAAGTGTTGTCCACCACGTCACGAGCTGGTCGCTCGTCAACACTTTGTCGTCGCCGGCTAAGTGATAGTTGCCATCTCGAAATAGCTCACTCATCGCAGGGTCAAGTGCAATCGAGATATCGATTCCTGGTTTGTAACCCGCTGCTTCAATTGCGTCAACCAAAATCGCAATCGCATCTTCGTTGCTCGCAAGGTTTGGCGCAAAGCCACCTTCATCGCCAACTGCGGTGACGAGTTTGCGATCGTGTAACAAAGATTTGAGCGTGTGGTATGTCTCGACGCCCCAACGCAGTCCTTCAGAAAAACTTGATGCGCCAATTGGCATGATCATGAATTCTTGAAGGTCGATATTGTTGTCTGCGTGTACACCACCGTTGAGCACATTGAGCATGGGTACGGGAAGCACACACGCAGCGTCACCGCCAATTGACTGGAACAGTGGCAACTTGCGGTCGGCTGCTGAAGCATGTGCCACAGCCAAGCTTGCGCCAAGTATTGCGTTTGCTCCGAGGCGAGATTTGTTTGGGGTTCCGTCGAGATCACACAGTGATTTGTCGAGCGAAGACTGCTCAAATGCATCTTTGCCAATGAGCGCAGCACGTATTTCGCCATTGACATTGGCAACAGCGTTGAGCACACCCTTGCCCCTATAGCGGCTGCCGCCATCGCGCAGTTCGGTCGCCTCATGCTGGCCAGTAGATGCACCAGATGGAACGATTGCTCTGCCATTGGCACCAGAGTCGAGGGTGACGTCAACTTCTACCGTTGGGTTTCCGCGCGAATCTAAAACCTCGCGCCCAAGGACTTTGCTGATCTTGCTCATTGAACGATCTTAGGTTTTTTGACTTCGTCCCACAAAGCGTCGAGTTGGGCAAGTGTTGCTGATTCCAGATCGATTCCGCGAGTGGACGCCAGTTGTTCGACTTGTTCGAAACGGTTGCGAAATTTGTCACTCGCGTCTCGCAATGCTTGTTCGGCATCGTGACCAAGATGGCGAGACAGATTGACGACGCTAAACAGCAAGTCTCCCAATTCCATGCGCACCGTTTCTGGGTCGCTTGCAGACGCAACTGCTTGGCGAATCTCGGCTGATTCTTCAATAATTTTTTCAAATGCTCCATCAGCGTTTGGCCAATCAAAGCCAACATCGGCAGCCCGCTTTTGAATCTTTGTTGCGTATTGCAGTGATGGTCCAGACTTAGCCACACCTCAAAAAGTAGAAGTAAAAGCAGAAGCAGAAGCAGAAGCAGAAGCAGAAGCAGAAGCAGAAGCAGAAGCAGAAGCAGAAGCGCTACCGATGGATTTCTTTTCTGCTCGCTTTATCTCGTCCCATGTCAGCACCACATCGTCGGCACTGGTTGCTACAACGTCGCCAAACACGTGTGGATGTCGGCGCACCAATTTGTCGTGTATCGAGCGGGCCACATCGGCCATGCTGAAGCGACCTTGTTGCTCGGCAATCGTTGCGTGAAACTGAACTTGATAGAGCAAGTCTCCGAGCTCTTCGATCAACGCGTCGTCGGTTGAAGGATCGTTTTCGTTGAGTGCGTTCAGTGCATCGACAACTTCGTATGTTTCTTCGATGAGGTGTTTGATCAGCGAATCATGGGTTTGCTCGCGGTCCCATGGACATTTTTCTCGCAGCGTGCGCGCAAGCTGGTGTAGACGCGCGAGTTCTCCTGCAACTGGCTCTGCCATTTGCGGAATGTACAACGTCGTGAGGTGGTCGGCTGGTAACACGCGATCGAGCTCTTGCCATGTGGTGTGCTCGACTCGTTGATCGGGGAGCCCAAGATGATGAAGCAATACGACTGGTTCGTTGCCATGTGCTGATTCGTGAGACAACTTGACATCTGACAACACCCAGTCGGCGTGCACTTGGGCTACGAGTAGTGGTCCGCGCTCACCACTTGCTTCGAGGGCAAATCGATGACCATCGATCAGGCGCACACCGGCATTCACGGGGTCGATGCCGAGTGCTTCCCACGCGAGATCCAAAAAACTTAAAGCAGGAAGTATGTGCACTTCCACCCGCGAGTCTGTGCGCAATTGGGCAACACTCGATTCCAGTATCAACGGCGATCCTGGCACTGCGTACAGCACTTCGCCGTGTTCTATGGCCGCCGCTACAACCGATTCGGTAATCGCGTGGTACACATCATCAAAAGTTGGAAGTGTGTCGTACAACGAGTCGAAACTTGTTGCTCGAGGCATCAATGTAGAAGTTGGGTGTCGTTTGGTGCGCACAAACTGCACATCGATGCGCGCGATTTCATCAAGTGTCGCTTGTGTGACGGTGTTGCTTGGGCCAGGGCCAAGACCCACGATCACAACGCGAGCGGTCATGACAATTGTTGCTTGCTCGAGTTAGTTGGCGACGATTTTGTTGGTGGCCGCATCGAAGTGGCCGTATTGCGAACCAACGGTGACGGTACTTGTGGCAAGCAGCCCAACAACAAGCATTTGTCCCGGAGTTTTTGCCAAAAGTGCATTGAGCGACAAAGTGGTGTCGGCGTATGGTCGCACCAAAATTACGTGATATCCGAAGCTGCTCTTGACTGGCCCTGATGGCACTCCTGGTTTTGCAACGAGTGCTCCCGCAGTAAAACCGGCATCAAACTGAGCTTGGTAATCGCTCAGCAACAAGCAGTCGCCATCGGCACTGCCCAAAACGCCGCCAGTTTCGCCAGCATTTGGCTCGATCGAATATTCGCCTGCCAATTTTTTGAAATCTCCGCCGTCATTGAGGAGTTTGATCACTTTGTCGGCTGTGGCCGATTCTTTAACAAGAATGTGTTGCACGCAGAGTGCACCAAGCGACGCTGGTGATTGCTCATACATAGCGGCGACATCTTTTTCGGCAGGCGCCTTGATGCGAGCAAGCGCTAAGTCACTCGCATTCATCGACAAGATGAGGTCTTTTAAGTCTGGCCCTAGTGCGTCGAAGCTCGGGTCTTGTTGCATTCGGGCAAGCACGGCGTCGTTGTCTTCGGTGGTTACTGACTCGTTGTATTGCTTGACTATTTGGCTTGTGGCAACACCACGCAGCATTGCGCCGAGTACTGAACGGGCATCGTCGCCAGTCGCAACACCGTTTTCAAGAGTGATTTGTTTGGCATCGGCCAACTGGGTAATCGTCTTTTCAAAAGATTCGATGGATACAGAATCTCCGTTGAGCGAGATCGCGTCGTTGGCAACAGTGGACGAGCCACAACCGACAAGGCCGAGAACTACACACGAAAGCAGTGCTGTAACGAAAGCACCCGACTGTCGATGCAAACGACGTGAATGTGAAACAGATGTGGGGGATGACATCTGGTTAATCCTAGTTGGCTGGCTCTATGAGTTCTTGCAGAAAACCAACGAGATACGTCACCGTTGCGCCATCATCAATTTTTGGATTTGATGCTCGTGGCAACGTGATCACGAGTTGCTTGATCTTTTCGTTCCAGTCGGGGCTCTTGGCGATGCGCTGGAGGCGCATAACTTCGCTTGCTTTGAGCGTGATGGGCAACATGCGCGCCCGTCCATCTGCAACCACCAATTCGCGCAAACCAAGGCGATGGCATTCGGCTCGCAACAAACCAACCGTGATCAGTGCGAGTGCAGGCTCTGGCAATGCACCGTAGCGATCGAGCCACTCATTGCGAATGTCTTCAACATCCGCAACACTTGTCACGGCAGCGAGTCGGCGGTATGCGTCCAAGCGCGACTCTTCTTTAGTGACGTAATCGGTTGGCAAGAATGCGTTGGTCGGCACGTCGAGTTTGAGCTCAGGAACAGCAGGTGGCACTTCTTCGCCCTTCATCTCTGCAACTGCTTCGGTGACGAGCTGGCAGTAGAGGTCGTAGCCAACTGCAGCGATGTGTCCACTTTGTGCTTCTCCCAGCAAGTTTCCGGCACCACGAATCTCGAGGTCGCGCATCGCGATTTTGAATCCACTACCGAGTTCTGTTGCTTCGCCAATTGTTTTCAAGCGCTCGTATGCGTCTTCTGAAAGCACGCGATCTCGGGGATGAAACAAATATGCATATGCGCGCGAACCGCTGCGACCAACGCGACCGCGCAGCTGGTGCAACTGACCAAGGCCCAACAAGTCTGCTCTCTCAACGACGAGAGTGTTGACGGTAGGCATGTCGATTCCGCTTTCGATAATGGTCGTGCATACAAGAACGTCGTATTTGCCTTCCCAAAAATCGATCACTGTTTGTTCGAGCAGCGCTTCGTCCATCTGGCCGTGAGCAACTGCAATGCGCGCCTCTGGCACAAGCTCGCGCAACTCGCGCGCGCGGTCTTCGATGGATTGCACGCGATTGTGAACCCAAAACACTTGGCCATCGCGCAGCAGTTCGCGCCGAATTGCTTCGGTTGCTACTCGTTCGTCTTGCTCGCCAACAAACGTGAGAATCGGCTGGCGGTCGGCTGGTGGTGTTTGCAAGAGCGACAAGTCGCGAATGCCAACAAGGCTCATCTCGAGCGTGCGGGGGATAGGTGTTGCCGTCAGTGTGAGCACATCCACATTCGTTTTGAGCTGCTTCATCGCTTCCTTGTGGGTGACACCAAAGCGTTGCTCTTCGTCTACAACCAAAAGACCGAGGTCTTTGAACTTGATGTTGTCTTGCAGCAATCGATGCGTGCCAATCACACAATCGACTTCGCCTGTTGCGAGCCCTGCAATTACTTTTTTGGCTTGCGCGGCAGTAAGAAATCGTGAAATGACCTCGACACGAATCGGGTAGCCAGCGAAGCGATCACTAAAGGTATTTCCGTGTTGCGATGCAAGCAGCGTGGTTGGAACCAAGATGGCAACCTGTTTGCCGTCTTGCACGCACTTAAACGCTGCGCGCACAGCAACTTCGGTTTTTCCAAAACCCACATCACCACAGATGAGTCGATCCATTGGCACATTTCGTTCCATGTCGGCTTTTACAAGATCGATTGCCGTGCGCTGATCGGGTGTTTCAACAAATGGAAATGCGCCTTCCATTTCGTGTTGCCACGGCGTGTCTTGAGCAAAGGCATGTCCAACCGCATTGACTCGACGTTGGTAGAGCACCACAAGCTCTTGTGCGATCTCGCGAACCGCCGAGCGCACTCGTTGTTTTGATCGTGCAAAATCGCTGCCACCTAGGCGGTGCAGTGTTGGCTTATCTCCACCGATGTATTGGCGAACTCCGTCAATGTGATCGGTCGGCACATACAGCTTGTCGCCGTCTTTATAGGCAAGGAGTAGATAGTCGCGCTCTGATCCGCTGATCTGTCGCTTGACCATTCCTTCGTAGCGACCAACGCCGTGATAGTGGTGCACCACATAGTCGCCTGGCTTGAGGTCTTGGAAAACAGAAAGGGAGTCGCGCTTGTTTGATTTTGCACGCGGCTGTCGGTGCATCCGTCGGCGACCTGTGAGATCTGCTTCAGCAATGATCGACAGTTTGCAATTGGGCAGCGACATGCCGTAGTGAAGCGGCGCAATAATGACATCGACTGCCACGCCTTCTTTTAAGAAAACTTCTTTGAGTCTGTCGGCAGAACCAGAGCCCTCTGCTGCGATAACGACCGTCCACTTGTCGGTCAGTAATTGCTGCACGCGCTTAGCAGTTGCTTCTGCGTCGCTTGTTATAGGACCCCAGCCGGTGGACTGCACCGATGGTGCATCGATGGTTTCGGCGGGAAGTGACAACGAAATTGCTCGTAATGCCGTTGAAGTTCCGAGCAGTCTGTCGACATCGGCGTGTAGACGCGGAAATGTTTTTTCGGCATCGCGAGCCCACGTAGAAGCGAGTGCTCGTGCGAGATCGTCTTCTTCTGCAAGCAAGTCGTGCGCGCGGTCGCGCATGCGACGAGGTTCGACAAGCACGAGTTCGCAGTCGGATGACAGAACATCGGTAAGTAACAAATCTTTTTCAATCAGCCACGGCAACCAACTTTCCATGCCATCAAAGTTGCCGCCGTCGGCCAGGCGATCCCAGTGTTCGCGACCCCACGGCTCGGTTGCAACGAGTGATCGTGCGCGGTCCATGACATCGTCATCAAGCTGCAACTCACGCGCCGCAAAAATGACCGCTTCGGCCAAAGGATCAGTGGAGCGTTGGTCATTGACATTGAACGAAGTGAGTCTGTCGACTTCGTCACCCCACAAGTCGATACGCACAGGTGTATTGGATGTGCTCGGGAAGATATCGATGATCGAACCGCGGCGTGCAATTTCGCCACGATGCTCTACGAGTTCTTCGCGCCGATAACCACCACCAACAAGTTGCTTGAGCAATTCGTCTGCGTCTAGCTCTGCGCCAGGGCGCACAATGATCGGCTCAAATGTGGTGGCATTTGGTCCAAGTTTTTGCAACAGTGCACGTACCGAACCGATAACTACGCGTGGGCGATCTGTGCTGCGCATGCGCCACAGCACTTCCATGCGACGTCCCATAGTTTCAACGCTCGGACTCACACGCTCGAAAGGCAGTGTTTCCCATGCCGGAAACAACAGCGCGTTATCGGCGCCCAGAAACTGCACGAGGTCGTCATGCAGTTGTTGCGCGCCTGTGCCGGTGGGCGTTGCGACGATCAGTGTTGTCTTTGGCGCACGAGCGCTGAGCGCGCTCAGAATCAGAGCGCGAGCATTTTCGGCAACTGCGAGGACCGAGTTTTTCCCACCAATCTCGCCGAGCGCAGGCTCGTGTCCAGCAAGGATGGCGAGTTCAGAAAGTTGCATGGATTTGAGTCAGTGATTGAAGTCAGTGATTGAAGTCAGTGATTTAAGGGTTGTCTAACGAGCATTGATCTGTTGCATGGCGGCCTGTGCGCCTTGCTCGACAATGAGCACTACTGCTTCGGCTGCAACAACAACCGCGATGTCGAGCACCTGGCGTTCACTTTGTGGCACTCGAGAGAGCACATGATCTGCGCCTTCGTCTTTTGAGCTTGGTTTGCCGACGCCGATGCGAACGCGCACAAACTCTTGCGTCTTGAGATGCGTCGAGATCGAACGAAGTCCGTTGTGTCCGGCAAGTCCGCCACCAATCTTGATGCGCACCACACCGGGCTCAAGGTCGAGCTCGTCGTGAACAATGATGATCTGACTTGGATCGGTGACGCCGTATCGCAATGCGAGTGGGCCAACGGCGTTTCCGCTGTCGTTCATAAATGTTGTTGGAGTTGCGAGCAGCAGGTGAGTGTCGCCCGAATGTACTTCGGCTACCAGCGCACGATCGCGAGATGATTTGAGTGCAACCG
This sequence comes from Actinomycetota bacterium, assembly GCA_007279905.1. Lineage (GTDB taxonomy): Bacteria > Actinomycetota > Acidimicrobiia > Acidimicrobiales > Ilumatobacteraceae > UBA3006. The sequence continues at coordinate 31,838 of QYPH01000036.1, forward strand.
AATACTTTTTGGCCAGTGCATCAATGACATCGAAACCAACGTTGTGCCGAGTGCCCGCATAATCGCGGCCAGGATTACCAACACCAACAATGAGTGCTGCAAATGGAGTGCCTCGCCGCTCGGGCCGCTTATTGCGACCGAACAGCGCCATACAAACTAGGAAGCGGCTGGCTTGTCGTCGCCAGCAGCAGGTGCTCCGGCGACAGGTGCGCCAGCAGCGTCGGCGACAGGTGCAGCGGTCTTTTCGGCATCGACCTTCGTTGTCAACACGGTGACAATCACGATGTCTTCGTCAAGAACTGCAGTTACGCCCTTTGGCAACTTGATGTCGCCCATGCGAATGACATCGTTCATCGTCATGGTGGTGACGTCGATCAAAATTTCGTTTGGAATGTTGTCGGCTGATGCCCGCACTTCAATGCGGTCGATAGCAGCGTCCACGAGTCCGCCTTCGGCGAGCACTGCTTTTGCAGTACCAGTCAGGTGGACAGGAACTGACATGGTGATCTCTTCAGTCAAGTCGATCTGCATGAAGTCGACATGGCTGACGGTGCGCTTCACTGGATCGCGCTGCAACTCTTTGACAATTGCTGGGTACGTCTTGTCGTCAACTTGCAATTCGAGAATGGTGTTGGCGCCAGCAGGGCCCGACAATGCAATGCGCAAATCGCGACGACCAACAGTGAACAGGATTGGTGTCATGCCGTGACCGTAGATAACAGCAGGGATGTTTTCGGTATTGCGGATACGGCGAGATTCTGGGCTGCCTGTTGCGCGGCCGGTTTTGGTGATCAATGTGGTGGTCATGTGCAAACTCCGAGATCTATAAGTTGGAAACAGTTACTACAACGGCTGATCAGTGTATAGCCGCAAATGGTTGATTTGATCAGGTGATTGCGAGCGATTATGACTGAATGCGAGCGATTACGACTGGTTTTCACCGTCGAAGAGATCGCTCACCGAGGTCTCGTCAAACACTGCGGCGAGGGCGTCGGCCAAGATCTTGGCAACTGACAGCACCTCTATTTTGGCGATCTGCTTTTCTTTTGGCAGTGGCAGCGTGTTGGTCAGTACTACACGGCTGATGACCGACTTTTCGAGACGCTCAATCGCAGGGCCAGAGAGCACGCCGTGTGTGGCCAAAGCCCACACCTCGGTTGCGCCACGAGCCATCAACAAATCGGCTGCACTCACAATGGTGCCACCTGTGTCGATCATGTCGTCGGCCAAGATGCACAAGCGTCCTTCAACTTCACCAATAACTTCTTTTGCCACGGCAACGTTGGTGGTGTTTTTGGGGCGACGCTTGTTGATGAATGCGACGTCGGCGTTCATGTCGGCAAGGTGCTGAGCAAAACGCTCGGCAACTTTTACTCGACCAGCGTCAGGCGACACGATCACCACTTCGTTGCGCGCATGTTGACGAACATATTTTTCGAGCACCGGCATGGCTGTGAGGTGATCGACTGGGCCTTCGAAGAAGCCTTGAATCTGACCGCTATGTAAGTCGATGGAAACCATGCGCTTTGCGCCAGCAGC
>QYPH01000088.1 GCA_007279905.1 Actinomycetota bacterium
GCATGGTCATCGACAAATTTGGTGAGCATGTCGGAGCATTCGGGCACTGTTGCCAAGTCGATTTCACCAGCAAAGACAAGAACTGATTGTAAGCCATCACGAATAATTGATGACGACAACTGCATGTCCATCACGCTACCCAACATCTTGCACGTGCATGGTGACAGACGCCGACAATGTCAGTGGTGGAATGATCCGTTTGATCAGCCACAGGTTGATCGTGCGCGGATATTGCACCTCGACGGTGATGAGATGTTGATCACGAACAATCTGAATGTGCAACGGCCGCAAACCAACTTCATCATCGATTGCTTGTTGCACAACGTCGGGCGAGTTTGGCGAAATAGAAGCCGCCCGAGCACCAGCGTTCGCTGCGTGCCACACAGCCAACTGATCACGCACCAACAAGCCTGCAGCGAGGACGATGAACACCAGTCCAATGATCAGTGGCATGACAAGCGCAAGTTCAACCGTTGCTTGACCTGAGTCGGGTTCACTCCGATATAGGGGCATGACAGTGACTACGGCTGGACTGCGTCGGCTCGGCCCAGAATATTGCCAATCACACTGTCAAAGAGTTCGCCAATACGCCCAGCACCGCCACCATCGGTGGCCCATGCCACGACTAATAGCGCAATGATTGCTGCGCCGAGAAGCACGAGCGCGTATTCGGTTGTTGCTTGACCAGCATCGAGTACTTGGTTTTGTTTTGCGCACACGGAGCGAACGCGATGCAGTAGATGTATGAAATAGACGTAAATGTGATTCATAATCCTTCTTTCACTAATGATTGAGATATACAAGTGCGGTTGCGATCATCGGCACAACACCGAGCATCACAAAAGAGGGAAGGATGCAGCACACAAGCGGAAACGTGAGTCGCACGGGAAGCCTGCGGATGTCGGCATCGAGTTGGCGCCTGCGTTGCATGCGCGATTCGTTGGAAAGACGATCGAGTGTGTTGGCAATTGACTGACCATCTCTGTCGGCCGAAAGCAATGCGTCGACCAACGCAAATGCGGGGCTACCAATGAGTTGTCGCAATGATGCAACACAATCACTCAACCGATTGCCACGCAACAACTGTTGGGATACATCTGCAACAATTTCTCGCAATGGCGGATCGAGCCACGTGGGCGCCGCAATGAGTGACTGAGCGGGTGTGCTGCCAGAAAACATCAACAGCACAACGGCATCAATGAATTCAGGAAGCTGGCGTGCAAGTTGGGCAGGTAAAGGATTGCGATTGCGGCGCCGAAACAACCCAATAGCCATTGCCCCAACAACCACGACGATCAAACTGAATGTCATACAGAAATGTTGTCGACCACATGCGACATCCACTTGCGACCAGAAACGTTGAGCGTGATGCCGGTAGCCACACAACACATACCAACCGGAGTGCTGAGCAGAAACATTCGAGCAATGGGATCAGTGATTGCTATCCATGCAAACACCGCGATGGGCAACCATGTGAGCACTTTGGTAGACAACTGCGCCTGAGCAGCCTGAACATCCCGGTCGAGCATGAGACCCTGTTGCTCGCGCAAGACCGAAGCGCTGTGCTCGAGAGCGGGCGCTACACCTGCGCCACCCGCGCTCGCAACCGCCAGTGTGCGACTTGCAAAACGAATCTCGGGTGTCCACGTGGGCAGCGCGCACTCGACAAGTGCATCGGCCAGCACGACGCCACGCAAACACTGTTGAGCAACGGGTTGACTCCAATGGTTGTCATCTAATTGCTGATCACTGCATTGAACAAACGACGATGCGAGCGAGAACCCCGAACGCACATCGCGCGCTATCGCGTCGAGGAAATCGGTAATGGCCTGCGGGGTTGGCAGGGGATTTGTTGTGGGTGATGTCATAGCTGTGGCTTTGCGTGAAATTGCACCGAGCCGCACACGCAACCACCTGCGCGACCAATGCTTGGTGAGCAGCGGTGCGATGAGCAACACGCATGCCCCAGCAAACGAAAGCGTGCCGGCTATCAAAATTGCAACATCAAGAGCAGTATTGAATTTAGTATTGAATGCAGTGCAGATCATGAGCGCCCGCGAGTGAGTTGACCAATACGCAGTTCGCTGTGCACACCACTACAGATGTCTTGGCGCAGTAGCGGACGACATGGTGCACCAGGCGTTGTCGAAACTTCGCTGATCTCGATCACTGACCGCGAGCCATCTGCGTGGCGACCGACGGAAACGATTACGTCGATCGCCGCGCAGATGTGTTGGGCAATGGCTTCTCGTGGCCATTGCCCGCAGTGCTGCAACATCAATGACTCAAGTCGCAGCAGTGCATCGTCGGCAGAGTTGGCGTGGCAGGTGGCAAATGATCCGTGGTGACCCGTGTTCATTGCCGCCAGCATGTCGACAACTTCGGCACCGCGTACTTCGCCCACCACAAATCTGTCTGGTCGCATGCGCAATGCTGTGCGCAAGAGTTCGGAAATCGAGACCCCCGCAACACCCTCTGCGGTAGCTGGTCGGGCCTCGAGTCGCACAACGTGACTTGCCTGCAACTGCAATTCGGCTGTGTCTTCTACGGTGATGACGCGCTCATGCGCAGGAATATGTGCGCACAATGCATTGAGCAACGTTGTCTTGCCAGTAGAAGCCGCACCGGTGACAAGCACGTTGCAATGACGATGCACGAGTTGGGTGAGCAATGTAGCGGTTGCATCGCCGCCAAAATCGTTGAGCGAAATAGGTCGCACAGAAAATCGGCGGATAGAAAGACATGATCCGTCAACTGCAATTGGCGCAATGACAGCACACACTCGAGAGCCATCGGCAAGCCGCGCATCAACAATGGGTGAAGACCTGTCGAGTCGTTTGCCAAGTGGCAATAAAATGCGCTCGATGATTGCATCGACCTCGCCAACAGGCAGTGTGTCGACCAAATGCACTCCCGTTGAGTCCTCTATATATACGTCTGTTCCAGCGTTGACCATCACTTCGCGAACATCGGTGCGAGCCAAAAAGTGATCGAGTGCGCCAAGGCCAGAGATGCCCGACACGGCTCGCGACGCCACGGCAAATTGTGTGGTCTGCGACATGAGCGGTGCAATACTGCGCAAATGAATGTGTGCGGCAGTCAGCAAGTCGCCGCGCTCATTGCGCAAGTGCTGTTGCAACGTGTCGACAAGCGCACGTGTGTGCGTGTCGAGTGGAAGCTGAAATGCGCTAGTCGTGATATCGGTAGTCATGGTCGTTGTGCGTGACTAGGCAGCAGATGTTGAAAATACATCTGCGAGGTGCTTGGCAAGCAGTGTTGGTACTCGGCCAGCAAGCAAACCAGCATCAACCGCACGAGCAATTGCGGGATCAAACGGAATCTCTGCAAGCACCGGTGCACCGACAACAGATTCGACATCGTGCACACCTAGCGCGCGCCCAGGCTCGGCAATGACGATGACGCCATGTGGTTTTGTGGTGAGTAGCGATGCACGGCGAAGAGCCAGATAGCACGGACGAATAATTAAAAGTGAGCGAGTGGCGTGCTCCATAATGGGGATTGTTCCAAGACCACTGCCAGCGTCGACAACAGTTGGTATGTGTGACTCGGCTACAACAAGAGCGAGATCGCGCAAACGATCTGGGTTCACCAGCGAGGGCACGATGATGTTGCGGCCGCGAGGAATTACTCCGAGGTGCGCAGTGACTGGCAACATCAAATTGTTGAGTGCATCGGCGCCTGGATGGTCTGTTGCGCTCAACCATTCGGCAATACCTTCCGACGCCGGCTCTGACATGCCGAGCGCCGAAGGAATATCACCAGACAAGTCGATGAGTCGTGCCCCAACATCGAGACGCTGCGCCAAGACCAACGCCAATGCCGCGGCAACAACCGTGGTGCCACTTCCACCTTTGACAGACCAACAAACAATCATCACAACCTCCAACTCTGCGAACGGTGTGGATTCACCGAATTCGATTTGCCACGATGTGTACGCGAGATGTCGCCAAGGGACGTTGATTTAGCAACAACGGTTTAGATACGGTGATAAACGGAGGTGTCCGGGTGCCTGGTGGACTCCGCCGCCTTCAAAGCGGTTGGGACGAGTAATCCTCGTTCGGCGGGTTCGATTCCCGTCCGCCTCCGCCAAAACCCGTTGCGCAATTTGGCGCGAATGAGCGCGAATGAGCGCGATATCGCGAGTTAGCGCGTGAGTGCGACTGCGAGTTGCGCCGCGACACTGGCGTTGTTGCGAGCCAGCGACAAGTTGGCAACCACGCTTTTTCCACCGGTGGCAGCGGCAGTTGCGCCCAACACGTGTGGAGTAACGCCGGGCCCAACAATGCCTGCGTCGGCCGTGGCCTTGAGTGCGGTCTCGATCACAGCGTCGATCATATTTTTGTCGAGCGAGTCGGCAAGCGGAACAGGAACGCACGCGAGAATGCCGCTCGTGCGACCAAGTGCCAAGTGAGCTTGCGTGAACGCACACAATTCATCAATATTTGCAACGCGAGCAGGGATGGGCAAGCCACTCGAGTGCACCGTGAATGCAGGAAAATAATCGCACGCAACGCCCACAACCGGAACACCGAGTGTCTCTAAATATTCGAGTGTGCGCGGCAAATCGAGAAATGATTTGGCACCTGCACACACCGTCACCACGGGGTGTGCGGCGAGTGCGCCCAAGTCGGCTGAGATGTCGCCGTGCAGGTGCGAGTCGCGGTGCACGCCACCGATGCCACCGGTTGCAAACACGCCGATACCCGCGCGGCTGGCAAGCAACAGCGATGCAGAAACCGTTGTGGCACCCACCGACCAACGCTGAGCTACGGCAAGAGCGATCTCGCGTTCGCCAACTTTTTTGGCAGGGCCAAGGATGCGCTCGTGTTCTGACTCGTTGATGCCAACGCGCGCAACACCGTCGATGATGGCAGTGATTGCTGGCACCGCGCCGGCTTCGCGAATGGCTGCGATGCAACTGGTGAGTGCTTGTGCATTAGCGGGCGACGGCAAACCGAGATGCGAAAAGATTGTTGACTCAAGTGCAACAACAGCGCGATTGGTTGCGAGTGCATCGCGCACTTCGTCGCCCACTCGGATGATTGAAGAATTCTCTGTTGTAGTTGAACGAGTCATGCGACTTCCAGTGTGGCACCAGGCGAGCGCAATACTCGTGCAGCAGTGAGGTTGCCGTGCATAATGGCGTCTTCGATATTGCGAGAAGATGCGTATGTGGGAAGAAATCCTGCAGCAAATGCATCGCCCGCACCAGTGGTATCGACGATGTTGGCAACCGGCGGTGTCGCCACTTCGGTAACAGCACCCGCAGCAGTAATTGCCATGACTGGCAGTGCGCCACGCTTGATCACGGTGAGTAGAGCGCCTGGCATAGGGTGCGCGGAGTCAATGTTGAGCAACGCTGCTTCGTTGTTATTGCATAAAAACACATCTGGTGCAATTGAGGCAATGAGCGCCGCATAGCGATCGATGCCGTAATCGCGCAGCACCGAGGTCGACGATGCATCAACGGAGATGAGTGCACCAGCTGTGTGCGCAGCACGAATGTATTGAATTGCAGTAGTAGCAAGTGGGTCGAGGGCGAGTGAATATGTAGGCACGTGCACGATTGAAACACCGGCGAGATGTGCAGCATCAAAAAGTGAAAGTTGTGAGGCAACACCACGGTCGGTGAGAAACGTGCGCTCGCCATTGGGTTGAACAATGACAACGATGCTTCCGGTGCGACCCTTGGCAACCGTGCATACATCAACACCAGACTCGCGAAGCGATGCGCACAATTGCTCGCCAAGCTTGTCGTTGCCAACCTGACCGACAAATCGTGATGGTGTGCCTGTCAGTGCACCGAACATTGCAACATTGGCTGCGCTGCCTCCGCGGGTCCGCACAATGATCGAGTCGGTGTCGCTACCGATATTCAGCTGGTTTTGTATTTGGTTTTTTAGATCGCCATGGAGCCAGACAACAACATCTTCAATGAGGTCACCGATCGTGCACAGCACGGGTGAACCAGTGACGGCTTTAGACCGAGAGAAGGTCGCGCGCGCCGGTGTCGCTCGACGGGTGGCGCAACTTGCTCATTGCGCGTGCTTCGATCTGGCGAATGCGCTCGCGTGTGAGGTTGAATGCTTCGCCAACTTCTTCGAGTGTGCGTGGCTCGCCGCGGTCAAGACCGAAGCGCAAAGCAAGAATTTCGCGCTCGCGCTGATCGAGAGGTGCAAGCAGTCGTGAGATTTCTTCTGGCAACAAAGCAGTTGCAGCAACCTCAAATGGAGACTCTGCAGCGCGGTCTTCTACAACGTCGCCCAATTCGGCATCGCCGTCTTCACGCAATGGCTCTGACAACGAAAGTGGTTCGGCAGCAAAACGCAATGCCTCTGTCACTTTGTCTTCTGGCATCTCGACTTCTTTTGACAACTCGGCAAGAGTTGCAGGACGACCAAACTTGAGCTCGAGGCGCGAGCGTGCTTTTTGCAATCGTGCAAGTGTGTCGCCGGCATGAACCGGGAGGCGAATGGTGCGACCCGTGTTGGCAATGCCGCGAGTAATGGCCTGACGGATCCACCACGTTGCGTATGTTGAAAATTTGAAACCCTTGCGCCAGTCAAACTTTTCGACGGCGTGCATCAAACCCAAGTTGCCTTCTTGAATCAAGTCGAGCAGCGGCAAACCCGATGCCTGATATTTTTTGGCGATCGAAACAACGAGACGCAAGTTGGATTGCACGAACTGGCGCTCGGCCTTTGTGCCATCGCGCTGATCTTTGCGCAACTCGCGACGACGGTTTGGAGTCAGATTTTTGTCGCTCTTATCGAGCTCGGCAGTAGCTTCTTTGCCTGTCTCAATGGCCTTTGCCAAACGAACTTCGTCATCTTTTGTGAGGAGGGCGTACTGACCGATGTCGGTGAGATAGAGACGGACTAGGTCTTCTTCGTCACGATCGATACGGTCTTTGGCCACTGCGACTCCTTATAGGCGGGAACGGGGTAACGATACCGACAGGGTCAAGCCCCACCACCTCGAAAACAGCAAAACTCTTGTCTGTTTTGGGTTTTTGATGTGACCTGTTTGGCACTGAAGATCTGTAGAAATGCCGTATTATCGGAGTATGGCAAACCCCCTATTGAACGAAAAAGCATTCACCAAAGCCGTTGAGCGCACCCCAGATCAAGCTGGTTGGGGCTCGCCGCAAGGCAAATCGACATGGAATCCACCGATTTCGGACGGCCCAGTTTCTCCATATATTCAGGCCAAAGTGCCCGGCCAAACCATGACTGCCAATGGCGCAATGTCGGCAACCATGTTTTTGATGGTGTTGCTCGTTGCGGCTGCAACATTTGGTTGGTCGCAAGTGACAGAGCTCGAAAGTGGACAACTCACGTTTCCAAAATGGGTCATGGGCGGCTTGATCGTCGGTCTGATCTGCGCATTCGGTGTGATGTTCAAGCCAACTGCAGCGCGCTTCCTCGCACCCGTCTATGCAATTGCGCAGGGTTCGGTAGTCGGTGCAATTTCAAAAATGTTTAACGTGCAATACCCTGGCATCGTTGTGCAGGCCGTCGGCGCAACTATCGGTGTATTCGTAATGATGCTCGTGCTCTATCGCACTGGCATCTTGCGCGTGACCGACAAGTTCCGTCGCATTGTCATTGGCGCAACCATGGGCTTGATGGCGTTTTACCTCGTGTCGTTCATCGTTGGGTTGTTTGGAGCAAACATTTTTCCAACCGGATCGAGCACCATGAGTATCGGCTTCAGCGTGCTGGTTGCTGGTCTTGCCGCAATGAACTTGGCACTCGACTTCGACTTCATTGATAAAGCCGAAGCAGCAGGCGCACCAAAACACATGGAGTGGTTTGCCGCATTCGGCATCATGGTCACACTCGTGTGGTTGTACCTCGAAATATTGCGCTTGCTCGCAAAAATGCGCGACCGCTAAGCGCGGCGTGCAGTTGGGTTGGCGTTGAGCAATTCTTGGCTCAATGGCGCACCCGTAATTTCATCAACAAAATACGTACCTGCGTCGAGGCGCTGTAACGCTGTCTCGACATCGGTGAGGTCTTGATCGATCGCGTCGAGGTCGAGGGCATCACTCATGGGCTCCAGCATATGCGATTGCGCGTTTATCGGGCTAGGGTTTTGCGCCATGGCACCAAAACAAAAGCAATTTTCACAAGCCCCAGAGATGAGCATTGACCCATCTAAGCGCTACACCGCAACGATGGAGACCACGCTCGGCACGATTGTGATTGCGCTCGACCCAATCGCCGCACCAAAGACAGTCAACAACTTTGTGTTCCTCTCCGAGCAGAGTTATTACGACGACGTCGTATTCCACCGCATCATCAACGGCTTCATGTGCCAAGGTGGCGACCCAGAGGGCAGTGGCCGCGGCGGCCCTGGCTACAAGTTTGCTGACGAGTTGCCAAAGCCAGGCAAGTATCAAATCGGTTCGCTTGCTATGGCCAATGCCGGACCAAACACCAACGGTTCGCAATTCTTTATCGTGAGCGGCCCAAGCGGTTGCAGTCTTCCACCTGCGTACTCGCTGTTTGGTCAAGTTGTGAAGGGTCTCGAAGTTGTCGAAGCAATGCAAAATGTTGCAACCGGCTCAGGCGACCGACCAAAGACCGACGTGGTAATTAAGTCAGTGACAATTACTGTCGCCGACTAATTAGTTATGGCAAAGCGAC
>QYPH01000058.1 GCA_007279905.1 Actinomycetota bacterium
ATCACGACCGAGTGCCTCGTTGCTGACAAGCCAGAAAAGAATGGCGCACCAGCAGGCGGCGGCATGCCCGGCGGCGGCATGGGGATGATGTAAATCATTTTCTACACGCTCTACAGAATTACAAAAATGCCTCGGGTGAAAGCCCGAGGCATTTTTATTTTCACCCCAACAACTAGAGTCATCATTCATGGCTGCGCAGGGTAGAGGCTTCTGGCTTCATCAACTTGTTGAATACGGCATTGCTGGTGGTCTGATCATGATGTCGGCTCAATCGCAATCGCCGGCAGTTCCTGTTGCACTTGGCATTGCGTTGCTGACAAACGCTGCGATCGCAGACGGTGGCCTCAGCGCATTTAAGTGGGTGAGTCGCCGCGTGCACCGATATATCGACTGGCTGATCATCGTCATGTGTTTTGTAGCAGCAGCGGTCGCAGATTTGGACTCAATCGGACGACTTGCGCTCATCGCGCTCGGGCTTGTTGAAGGCATCATCGTGTTGGGCACCAACTTTGCCAAGAAGCCTCCAAGTGAAGCACGCACGTCACGCCTCAATCTGCGACGCCATCGTTAGGCTCTACGACATGAGTTTTGAGCAACCACAGCCAGATATGGAAAAAATATTGCTCGCTTGGCAAACATGGGAAAAAGGCGAAGAGATGCCAGGAAAAACCCTTGCCAACTTGAAGACTGCTGGTCTTGATGAAGTACTCAAGCAACTTCAAGCAACTGGCTGGAAGCCAACCGCATAAACAACGCCACCATGCGACCTGGTGGTGATCAAATAATTCCTCGCCCAACAACTGTGTGGGTGAGGCCCAATAATCCATTTAGCAACCTTGACCATTCGGTGTTGCGCTCAACCGAACTGCTGATCGAGCGCATCAAGAAGTTTTCTGCAACGGTGCAGCATGTGTCGCCAGCACAAGATGCACGCGCTTCGGCTGTGTTGATTCCACTATTCAATGGTGAGTCTGGCCCAGAGCTGGTGTTTACTCGCAGATCACAAGATCTCACCAATCACAAAGGCGAGATCTCGTTTCCGGGTGGGCGCTTAGACGGTGGCGAGAGCGCGCTCGATGCCGCATTGCGCGAGGCTCACGAAGAGATCGATCTCGACCCGCGTTCTGTTGAGATCGTTGGTCAATTAACTCCGCTCAATACGTATGTCAGTAAGAGCCACATCGTGCCTATCGTGGGTTTTCTCAAAGACAAACCTTCATTGCACGCGCGCAACGCCGAAGTAGACAGAGTCTTTACGGTGCCACTGGCCGACTTGGTGCGCATGGATACGTATGTCGAAGAGCAGTGGGGCGAACCACCAAATCAATTTCGTTTTCACTTTTTTCACTTAGACGACGAAACGATCTGGGGTGCCACTGGTCGAATGCTGTATCAGATCATCTCTATTGGTCTTGCCGATTGATCACGGCCCACCAGCTGCGCGCACCATCGTGTAAAAGATTTCGGACCACGCAATACATCGCACCTTAAATGTGCGGCGCTGAGAGTCGCAAGAGGTATTCATGTCTCGGTGCAACTGCTCGTCGATCAGTGTTCTTGTCGAGGTGTCAAAAAGACCAAGATTTTTAAAGTTTCGATAACCAAAGTCATGTCGATCACACGCCGATCGAAAGTTGAACGATTTTCCTTCGCTTCCCACAATTGGCGCGGAGCAACCGTCGGTTGTCCAGTCGAGAGTGGGGTACTGACGTCGCAACGAAGATCGTTGTCGTGTGAACGTGGTGATGTCGAGGTCAAACTCAATATGGCGCACCGCCTCAATAGTGGATAATGCGGGATTGGGTTGTGTGATAGTCACAACAATTGGGGGAAGTTGGGCGGGCAACACGCTCGTGACCGCAACGAGCATGCTGAGCACAATGCCCATAACGTTCGCCTTTCACTCACAAGGGATTTCTTGTGAGTTGGGCCAATGTGTGCGGCAAGGGCCGCAGTTGTACAAAAAATGTTTAGCGCAGTGCTTTCAGCACATTGGCCATTTCGATGGCTCCGATTGCAGCCTCTTCGCCCTTGTTGCCAGCGCCTGGGCCCGATCGCTCAACTGCCTGCTCAACATTTTCAACAGTGAGAACAGCGAAGCCGATTGGCATGCCTGTATCGAGCTGAATCTGTGCGATTGAGTCGGCAACTGGGCCAGCGACGTATTCGAAGTGCGCTGTTTCGCCACGGATAACAGCGCCAAGAGTGACGAGTGTGTCGTAGCGACCGCTTGTTGCCATGGCTTTTGTGGCGATGGGAATCTCGAATGCACCTGGAACCCACACAACATCAATGTTGCTTTCACTCACACCATGACTACTCAAACCACGCTTTGCGCCGTCGAGTAGAGCCGTGACAATGAACTCGTTGAAACGCGAGCACACAATGCCTACGCGCATGTCTTTTCCGTCGTGCGAACCCTCGAATGTGGTCATGATTTACTCTTCTCGTTTAGTTGTTTCTTTGCTTTGTCGATATCTGATCCGTCAAAGACGTGACCCATGCGGTCGCGCTTGGTGCGCAAGTACGAAGCATTTTCTGGAGTCTCTGCGATGCTGAGCGAGACTCGCTCAACAATGGAGAGTCCGTAGCCGGCGATGCCGCCGTACTTTGCAGGGTTGTTGGTCATGAGGCGCAACTCGCTGACTCCGAGATCGGCCAATATTTGTGCGCCGATACCGTATTCACGACTGTCAACAGGCAAACCCAGTTCGGTATTTGCATCTACTGTGTCGAAGCCTTGGTCTTGCAATGAGTACGCGCGAATCTTGTGGCCAATGCCGATGCCACGTCCTTCGTGGCCGCGCAAGTACACAACAACGCCGCGACCCTCTGCATCAATTTGTTGCATTGCTGTAGCAAGTTGTGGGCCGCAGTCGCAGCGCTTGCTGCCAAACACGTCGCCAGTGAGACACTCGCTGTGTACTCGTGTGAGCACGGGCTTACCGTCATCGATAGTTCCTTTTACAAATGCAAGATGCTCAATTTCGTCAACAGTGCTGCGATATGCAATGCACGTGAATCCACCCCATTCGGTAGGGACGGCCGCTGAGCCTATGCGCTCGACAAGTCGCTCATTGTGGCGGCGGTAATTGATTAAGTCTGCAATGGACGACAGCAACAGGTTGTGTTCGGTCGCAAACTTGCGTAGGTCTGGCAAGCGAGACATTGTGCCGTCGTCGTTTTGGATTTCACAAATGATTCCAGCGGGTTCGCAACCAGCCATGCGTGCCAAGTCGACCGCGGCTTCTGTGTGACCTGCTCGCTTCAGCACACCACCTTCGCGAGCACGCAGCGGAAAGATATGACCAGGGCGAGCAAATGCCCCATGCGTCACAGTTGGGTCGGCCAATCCGCGCAATGTTGCCGCACGATCGGCTGCAGAGATGCCAGTGGTTGTTCCTTCTAGGAGATCGACTGAGATAGTAAACGCAGTGCGATGGCTCTCGGTGTTGTGGTCGACCATGAGCGGTAGGCGCAAGTCGTCGCAGCGCTCACCGGAAAGGGGAGCAACAACCACTCCAGACGTGTGGCGCACAATGAATGCAATCTTTTCAGCGGTTGCAAACTGAGCGGCCATGATCAGGTCGCCTTCGTTTTCTCGGTCTTCATCGTCGACCATCACGACCATCTCGCCACGGGCGATTGCGGCAATGACGTCTTGAATAGGGGCCATGCCGTTGTCGCGTGAATGTTGGGTTGTGCTCATTGTGGTTCCTTCATTGTTGTAAAAATTGGTTCGAGAATGATTTCGATGTCGTTATCGAGAACTTGGGTCGAAACAATGTGACCGTTCATCATTGACGACATGTCGGTTGACGCGGCAAGTGCATTCGGTGATTCGCTACCACCAGCGACGATTGGTGCGAGATGGAATACATATTGATTGATGAGTTGCTCGTTATGAAACGAGGTAGCCACTCGCGGTCCACCTTCGACCATCAACTGGATGACGCCTTCGCTACCAAGTGTGTCGAGCAGGTTGGCAAGTGAGCCAGTCCACTCGAGGCATGGGTGTACTTTGTCGGTAGGTGTGACAGTGCCCAGCACAACACGTCGGGGTGATGGGCCGTGAACGTCGCGAGTTGTGAGCGATGGGTTGTCGGTGCGCACCGTGCCTGCGCCAACCAAGATTGCATCGCTCTCTGCTCTCAGTTGGTGCACGCGCTTGCGGGCGGTCTCGCTCGTAATCCACTGCGAACTATCGGGCATCGCAACGCGACCGTCGAGCGTCATTGCCATCTTCAGAATGACGTATGGTCTGCCTGTGCGACGGTGATGTAAGTATGGTGCAAGTTGTTGTGCAACAAGAGATTGTTCGACACCAACATCGACAGTGATACCTGCATCTTGCAACTGCTTGATTCCGTTGCCTGCAACTTGTTTGTCGGGGTCGAGGACGCCTACGACTACACGAGAAATTTTGGCATCGATGATTGCTTGTGTGCACGGGCCGGTTCTTCCAGTGTGGCTGCACGGCTCGAGCGTGGTGTACAACGTGGCGCCATGAGTGTTTGTGCCAGCTGCCTGTAGCGCCACAACTTCGGCGTGTGCCTCGCCTGGCTGCAATGTTGCGCCACAGAAAACCTGACTGTCAGTTGCAACAACGACAGCGCCAACCCAAGGGTTTGGACGACTACGCAAGCGTGCGTCAACAGCAGTATCTACTGCTAGTCGCATCATCTGCTCGTCAAGTGTTGTCACAGTCACGTTCGTAGCTTCTCTCGTTGTGTTGTTTGCCTAGTTCGCCTCGCGCACTTCATGCAGAACGCAGGCAAAGACAACGAAAGCAGGGCAAGCACAAAGAGCGCATGCACAACTCAGCTGTTCTTGCTCCCATCCGGACTCTGACCGTCGGCCCTGGAATTTCACCAGATCAACCCGACGATTGCTCGTCGAGTTCGCGGGCTTTCACCGCCGGTAGGGGATTTCACCCAACCCTGCAAGAAATACTTAAATTGCTATGTACTCACAAGGCTAAGGGGTGCGGCGCTCGGTGGCACACACGGGATTGAGGGCTTTCGCCCAGTTAGGCATATCTAGGCGTGCGCAGATTGCGGCAGGTTTTCGCCCCGTTTGATCTCGGCGCGAGTGAGCAACAAAACACCACCCAAAATCAATGCTCCTCCAAGTACTTGGCGAATGGTGAATTGTTGATTGAGAAAAAACATGCCCGTGAGACCAGCAACTAATACTTCCCACGTTTGAATCACCGCACTCTTGCTCGCACCGATGCGATTCATGCCAGCAAAGAAGATACCCATCGCACCGATTGTGCCCACAAGCCCAATCTCGAGAGCGGGCAGCCACACGTCGGCAACGTAGGGCATGGTGGTTGGTAACCCTGGTGGATTGAGTAGCCAAATAACCGAGAACGAAAACCCAGCGCCAGCAAACACGAGCATCAAGCCGGTGGTGAGTTCGGCTTTAGGCATGACTGCTCCAGCGAGCACCGAATAAAACGCGTAAGCAAATGCACCAACAACAATAAAGACGACGCCTTTCATTTGGCCACCCGAAACATCGCTGGCGCTCAAGATCACGCCAATGATTGTTGTTGCAAGACACGGCCAAATAATGGCTGGCGGTTTGTGCTTGTAGAGCGCCCAGCCAAACAACACGACAACTATTGGATAGAAGTAAAAGATCACCATCGACAAACCGCTTGGCAAATATTTGAGCGCGTTAAACATGCACACGCTGTTGGCATACAAACCAATTGCGCCGAGCAGAAAGAGTTGGATTGAGGTTTTTGGTGTCGGCCAACTGGTTCTGCCAAAGCGCACTGTACGAATCGTAAAAAGCACAATGGTTGCGATGAAGTAGCGCGAGGTCATCAACCCAAAAGGGTCGGCTCCATGATCAAACGCGTGATAAACAAAAATTGGCGTGATGCCGTAGAGAGATGAACTGATTAACCCGAGCACAATTCCCAAAACGCCTTGGTTTTTTAATACTCTTTGGCTTGCTGGCACACAGCAAAACTAGTCGTTGAGCCCCAATGCTTCGTCGCGTGCGCGGTCATTTTTGCTGATGCTTCGTGCGATTCGTGCGCCGATCACAACGAGTGCTGCAATCATGATGCCAAATGTGGCGTACTGCATTGAGCCGCCGCGATCACCTGACAACGCGGGTTCGCTTCCGCACCCAGGCTTTGGATACAGGCCAATGCAGTCACTGGCGTTGCGGCCTCCATATGGGTCCGGGAGAGTTGCTGGGAATACAACACGAGTTGTTTGATTGAATTGCATGCCTCACCATCGTCCCATCTCTTGAGTCTAAATACCTCTGTTCAACTACAGTCATTGGTCACTATGGCTCACCACAATGCTCACGACCAGCAAGTGGTACTGGTAGTTGATTTTGGTGCCCAATACGCACAATTGATTGCTCGTCGAGTGCGTGAGGCTCAGGTCTACTCAGAGATCGTGCCCCACAAGATCACTGCGCAGGAGGTGGCTCAGCGCCAGCCGATCGCGATTATTTTGTCGGGTGGCCCTGCAAGCGTGCATGTGGATGGCGCTCCCACACTCGATCCACAGATTTACGAACTGGGCATTCCAATTTTGGGTATTTGCTATGGCGCACAACTGATTGCCGAGCAACTTGGTGGCAAAGTCTCGAGGGGCGGCAGGGGCGAATACGGCCGTACTGTTGTGCAACGTATTGCGGGGGCATCGTCGCAACTACTGAACGACGATATTCCTGCACAGATCAATGTGTGGATGAGTCATTTCGATGCAGTGTCGGAACTGCCGAGTGGTTTTGTGGCAACGGCAAGCACTCGGGACGCGCCGATGGCGGTAATCGAAAACGCTGAGAAGAAAATTTGGGGAGTGCAGTATCACCCCGAGGTTGTGCACACCGAGCATGGCCAGTCAATCATCGAACAATTTTTGCATCGCCTCGTAGGTGCCAAATGTGACTGGACGATGTCATCAATTGTCGTGGACCAAGTTGCCGCGATTCGTGCATTGGTTGGCAGCGAACGAGTGATCTGTGGCCTATCGGGTGGAGTCGACTCGGCCGTTGCTGCAGCGCTGGTGCACAAAGCAATTGGCAAGCAATTGACGTGCATTTATGTAGACATCGGTCTGATGCGCAAAAACGAGAGCGAGCAAGTTGTCGAGACATTTCATCGGCATATGGGAATCGAATTGATTCATGTAGATGCTGGCGCGCGATTTTTTGAAAAGTTGCAGGGCGTTACTGAGCCAGAAGCAAAACGCAAAGCAATTGGCGAACTTTTCGTTCGCATCTTTGAAGAACACACGGGTGGGCTCACCGATGCAAAGTTTTTAGTGCAAGGAACGCTCTATCCAGATGTGATCGAGAGTGGCGGTGTGGATGGAACTGCAAGCGTGATTAAGAGTCATCACAATGTTGGCGGCTTGCCCGACGACATGACTTTGGAATTGTGCGAGCCGCTGCGCACATTGTTTAAAGATGAAGTTCGCAAAGTGGGAACCGAGCTTGGGTTGCCCGATGAGATTGTGTGGCGCCAACCATTTCCTGGCCCTGGACTTGGCGTGCGCATCATCGGAGAAGTGACGCCAGACAAAGTAGCGATTTTGCAAGAAGCAGATTTTATTGTGCGCGAAGAAGTTCGCTTGGCTGGTCTTGAACGCGAAATTTGGCAGGCGTTTGCTGTGCTCGCCGACATTCGTTCGGTCGGCGTGATGGGAGACGAACGAACATACGGTCGACCAATCATTATTCGTGCTGTAACAAGTGATGATGCGATGACGGCCGACTGGGCTCGGCTCCCTTATGACTTGTTGGAGAAAATGTCGTCGCGAATAATTAACGAAGTAGCGGGCATTAACCGTGTTGTTTATGATGTGACATCTAAGCCACCAGGCACGATTGAGTGGGAATGAGCCGCCAAACCCCTATTTGGACAGCTATATGGGCCGTGGCAGAATCTGACATCAAACTGTAATAATCGGTAGACTGTTGGGATCATGATTCGTAACGCCAGTGGGCGTGTACGCCGATGTGTGCCTCGATTGGCCGCCATTATCCTCACCACCTCGGTGGCTGTGGGATACATCGTTGTGCCCGCTCAGGCGCTTGGCATGCGTCCCGCTACTGGGTCGTCGGGCGACCAGCAACAGCGAGTCAACCAAATCATTTCCGAGCTGGACAAAATCGGTAATCAGATCGACGCACTTGACGAACTGTATGCCGAGGCAGTGAACCAGCAAGAGGACTTGCAAGTAGAGATTGATGCAACGATTGTCAAGATCGCAGAACTCGAAGCGAAACTTGCCGCGATGCAAGAAGATTTGAAGGGTGTCGCGATGAAGTCGTTTGTGCGCGGCGGAATGTCGAACAGTTTGTCGAGCATCTTGAGTTCAACCAATTCGCTGAGTGACATGGTGCGAAAGAAATACCTCACCTCGGTTGCGCTCAACACGGGTGCAGGCAACACCGACGCGCTGCAAGGCCTCATCGACGACCTG
>QYPH01000010.1 GCA_007279905.1 Actinomycetota bacterium
GCCATCGAGCTTGCGGCACTCGACTCGCAGTCGAGTTCATTTACCGTCACGTCGAACTAACAGCCAATCTGATCTGTTACGTCTGACTGGGCACTATGGGCTCTTGAGCCCCTCTCGACCTGTAAAGATATGGAGATTGACCGTTCGATAGCTTCCCTCCCCATTGGGGTATTTGAGACCGATATCAACGGTCGTCTCACCACCGCCAACGATGCCTTTCGCGCACTCGCCCTCGGTGGTGGAAGCATCACTCAAGGTGCTGCACCGTGGGTCAACGCACAACCTGCCGAGCGAGCAGCAGCCGAAGCAGCATGGCAACGCGCACGCGAAACGGCGACTCCGTTTACAGTCGAGTTTCGACTGTGGAAACCCGATGGCGAAATCATGTGGGTACATGTGTCAACGCAGCCACAACTTGGTGCAGGCTCAACCATCACTGGTTACATCGGCACTGCGCACGACGTGACTGATGCAGTTGTCAAGCGAGTACTCAGCGAGCAGCTCGTTGGCTTGCTCGACGTGACAGCAGACGCAGTGTTGGTATTTGATCAACATGGTGCACTCATGTTTTGCAATGACGGCGCACGAGAACTGATTGGCGTCAACGAACAAACTGGTCTCAATGATGCTGCTGCTCAAATGTTTATTCAAGCAATCCGCGACCAAGTGCCACGCGAAGTAACAACATCTTCAACAAGCAATCGCTGGGTAGGCGAACTTGGTTTTAGAAGCCCAGACGGAATCATGCGCACACTCTCGATCGTGTTGCAGATTGTGCGCACTGCAGATGGAACAATTTCGCATTACTCGGCGATCGCGCGCGACATCACCGAAGCAAAGCAACTCCAAGACGAGCTCACCCGTCAGGCAACACACGATGCAATGACCGGTTTGCCAAATCGTGTGCTGTTCTTGCGCAAACTCTCTGAAGCACTTGAGCGCAGTCGCACGCTCAAGCGTGGCGTCACCGTCTTGTTCATCGACCTCGACAAGCTCAAAGACGTCAACGACAACATCGGCCACGCAGTTGGCGACCAGTTGCTCAACACCATCGCCAAGCGATTGGTCAGTGCGACTCGCCCATCAGACATTGTTGCCCGCATCGGTGGAGACGAATTTGTCGTGTTGTGTGATGGTCTTGGTGACGAGCATGTAGCAATGGATGTTGCAGATCGCGTGCGCCAGGCAATGACGGGCCAAGTCATCTTGCAAGGCATCGAGATTTTTACCAGCGCTTCGATTGGTATCGCAATGGCAACGCCGGCTCTGCTGGCCGAAGAATCGCCAAATGATGCAGCAGTCACATTGCTGCGCAACGCAGACACGGCCATGTACCGAGCCAAGCAGCGCGGTCGAGGTCGATGCGAAATGTTTAGTGAAGAAATGCGCAAGTCCGACCGCGAGCGTGCTGCTCTCTCATCCGAACTCGAGCGCGCCCTTGCAACCAATCAGCTTTTTGTTGTGCATCAGCCAATTGTCTCGACCCACACAGGGCGCGTCGCTGGCACCGAAGCACTGTTGCGCTGGAATCATCCCGAGCGCGGAGTACTGACGCCCCCAGTATTTCTCGAGATGGCTGAAGAATCTGGCGCAATCGGGCCTATTGGAGACTGGGTAGTGCGCCAGGCATGCACCGATGCACGCACGTGGATGGACGCCAACATTGTTGATGGGTCGTTTGTCGTGCACGTCAATGTGTCGGCACGTCAACTCAGCGACTCTGGCTTTGTAGAGCGCGTGATGGGCTCGTTGCGAGAAACAAAACTTGAACCATTTCATCTCGCTCTCGAGATCAACGAGACAACAATGCTCAACGACAACCCCGCCATCATGCGCACACTCAATGCGCTCAAGCGCCAGGGTGTCAAGCTCGCCATCGACGATTTTGGTACTGGTTATTCATCGCTCGCCCATCTGCGCGATTTTCCTGCAGACTTCCTCAAACTCGATGGCACTCTTGTGCGCGATATCGGGTTGCAGGGTGCCGATGATCCAATCGTTCGCTCAATTATCCAATTGGCACACTCACTGAACATGTCGGTGATCGCCGAGTGGGTGACGAGCGATGATCAAACACAACGGCTTCGTCTGTTGGGCTGCGACTTCGTGCAGGGCAACCGCATTGGCGAACCTGTTATCGCAACAGAAGTTGTACCTCTTGTGCTGGCACGATCCACGCAGCAATAGCGTTCTACACATGACTACTCAGCGAGACCTCAAATTTGGTTGGCTCTCCCCCGTCATTGGCAACCAGTGGAGCGATCACCAGCCGATCGTGATGTTTCAGGAGCGCAACATTCTGCCAACCGCACTGCAACATTTTGATTCGCTCTGGATCGCCGATCACTTTTATGGTTTTGATGCAAAGACTGACCCATTTATGGAGGCATGGACAACGCTCACCTGGCTTGCAGCCAAATTTCCCGATGTGTTGCTCTGTCACCACGTACTTGGCCAGGGATATCGCAATCCGGCACTCACGGCCAAAATGGCAGCGACACTGCAAGTGCTCTCAGGAAACAGATTCATTTTGGGTATCGGCGCAGGCTGGCGAGACGACGAATTTTTGGCTTACGGTTACGAATTTCCACGGCCAGCAGTCCGTTTTGCACAACTTGAAGAACTGATTCATATCTGTCGCCAAATGTGGACACAAGATGCACCAACATTTGCCGGAAAACATTTTCACATCACCGAGGCTGCGGCGCCACCCAAGCCAGATGTCGTTCCGCCTGTATGCATTGGTGCTTATGGCGAACAAATTGGTTTGCCTATGGTAGGCAGATTGGCAGACATGTGGAACGCATCGACCCAAGGCAACATCGATAAATGGCTGGTCAAACGAGACATCGTTCGCGCATCTGCAGAAAAATGTGGTCGCAATCCGAGCGACATCCACATCTCGCTCACGGTTGAGAAATCTCTACCGAATACCGACGAAGAATCAGAGATATTTCGCTCCGAATTGCAGTTGATGGTCGACCATGGTGTCGAACATTTTGTACTGGACTTTGGTCATCCGCAATCGACAGAGCCAGTTTTGCGGTTTGTCGAACAAGTGCTGCAACCTATGAAGGCTGCTCACATTCAGCCGCGCAAATAAACCTGTTTACTAGTCGGCTGGATCGATCGCTGGCCGCGGACCACTGCCATTAAAAAAGGCGAGCAATGGTGCTGATTCTTCGCCGAGTTGCAACACCGAATTGCCGTTGATGGTGTCGCCGTAAACAGCTAGCGGAAAAGAAGCAACGTTGCCGCTCGCTGCTGGTCTCATCTTTTTTGCAAACTCAATCAGATCGAGTTGCTCGTCCACAACGATTGCGCCTAAACCGCCGCTCATGACTTTGCCAAGCGAAAAAGGGTTTCCGACAACACCCACAACTGCGCTCTTTGCTAGCGCTTCAACAAACGATCGTTGTCGCGCCGTGCGTCCGATGTCTGATGAGCCATCGATCTGCCAATCGCCATCAACTTTTTGCTCAAAAAATCGGCTTCGAGCAAATGCAAGTGCCTCCACGCCGTCGAGTGTGGAACAACCGGGTTTCATAAATAGACCGGTGTGTTTGTCGCGCGACGGATAATCGACACACACCGACACGCCACCGACTGCATCGACAATTTTTTTGAAACCTTGAAAATCAATTTCGACATAATGATGTATTGGCACGCCGAGTGCGCTCTGCACGGTGCGCACAAGCACGTCAGTGCCTGCCTGATACGCAGTATTAATGCGCTGATGGTCTTCGCCTCCACCGATGGCCACCCACAAGTCGCGAGGTATCGACAACAACGAAACCGAACCAGATTTTTTGACGTAGTGCATCACCATCAGCGTGTCGCTGCGCTGGCCGCCGATGTCTCCCTCCGCCCCAACGGCGTTGAAGTCTGCATCGGAAGGGTCGGCGCCTGCGCGCGAATCTGAGCCAACTAACAAATAGTTTTCAAACAGCGGGTCGGGAGCAGATAACGCCGAAGTTGCGATTGTCTCTCGCTGAATTCCATCGAGTTGTACATGCACACTTTTCACAATTCCAAAAGTGCCTGCCAGCGCAGTTACTAGTGCAGTGACACCAACGACAATCAATCGTGTCGAGCGCTTTCCACGACTTCGCGTTGCAGGACGATGTACCACCACGGTTAGACGCTAATCGCTCGATGCAAGTGACTCGCGATCTGCGACTCTCTACTGTTTGCGCAGATGCACAACATCGCCCGTATCAATCTGGTGCACCTCGCCGATGTCGTCAGTCACCTCAAGCCGACCATCCAACAGCACACTTGTTGCTCGGCCGGCTATCACATGAGTAGCCATCTCTACCCGCACATGTTGCCCAAGCGTTGCCAAGTGTGCAACATACTGCGCATGCAGTTGTTCACTAGTGAGGCGCTCCAGCACATCGACATGTTCCAACATCGATCGCAATAGTGCAACAGGTGTGGTCTTCACGTGCGCTGATGCTTGATCGAGCGAAATCGCATCTGGTGGCGCCCAGCCAACATTGACACCAATGCCTACAACAACAAATTCTGGTGCACCTTGAGCCAAGATTCCAGAAACTTTTTTGTTGTCGATCAATAAATCATTTGGCCATTTCATCTGCGGTTCCACTGCGACAAGTTGTTTGCTCGCTAGTGCAGCCGCCATACCAACCATCTGCGTAAATTGATGTGTTGGTCGCGTGATCGTTGAGTCAAAACGAAACAACAATGACACCAACAAATTTGATCCGGGCTCTGCAACCCACGTGCGATCGAGTCTGCCCTTGCCGGCATGTTGAAATTGGGCCATCAGCACGCTGTGATGTGGCGCGCCATCGTGTGCACTCGCCAGTAAATCGGTGTTGGTGCTCCCAGTTTCTGCAACAATCGAAACCCACCAGCCATTGGGCCATGAGCCCGAGTTTTCGGGCTGGTTGGGTAAAGGAGTGTTCATCAGGTAAAGATAGTAAGCCGTGTTGAAAAAAATCCTGATAGCCAATCGAGGCGAAATCGCCGTCCGTGTCATCCGCACCGCCCGAGAGATGGGAATCGCAACGGTTGCCGTGTATTCCGAGCTCGATCGCAATGCCCTGCATGTGCGCCTTGCCGACGAGGCTTATGCCCTCGGTGGTCAAACTGCGGCAGAGAGTTACCTCAACACAGAGGCCATCCTGGACGCGATTCGCAAGAGCGGCGCCGACGGCGTACACCCCGGTTACGGATTTTTTAGCGAAAACGCAGACTTTGCTCAGGCCATCACCGACATGGGCGTGGCATTCATCGGACCACCCCCAGCGGCAATTGTCGAAATGGGAGACAAAGTTTCGTCACGCAAAGCCGCACTTCGCGGTGGCGCACCAATCGTGCCCGGCACCACCGAATTCACCAAGAATGCCCAAGAGATCACTGATTTTGGAAATGAGTTTGGTTGGCCAGTAGCAATCAAGGCTGCCTTTGGTGGTGGCGGACGCGGAATGAAAGTTGTGCAGTCGGCTGATCAAGTGCAAGAGGCAATGGAATCTGCGCAACGAGAATCAAAAGCTTTCTTTGGTCGCGACGAAATCTATGTCGAGCGCTACCTCACATGGCCGCGCCACATTGAAGTACAACTCGTTGGCGACAAGCACGGCAATGTTGTGTGGGTTTCTACACGCGACTGCTCTGCGCAACGCCGTCACCAAAAACTTATTGAAGAAGCCCCAGCGCCTGGCTTGCCAGACGGCATGGAAGAAGCAATGGGCGCAGCAGCTGTTAAAGCAGCCAAGGCTGTTGGTTATTACAACGCTGGCACTGTCGAATTTATTTACCAAGACGATGATTTCTTTTTCCTCGAGATGAACACTCGTTTGCAAGTTGAGCACCCCGTCACCGAAGTGATCACGGGCATTGACTTGGTTGAGTGGCAAATACTTGTTGCGTCTGGTGAAACATTGCCGATGACACAAGAACAAGTCGCCGCTCGTCGCAATGGTCACGGCATCGAAGTGCGTATCAACGCTGAAAACCCAAGTGGCGGCAAATTCTTGCCATCACCTGGCACAATCACCGCTCTCACCACACCAGATGGTTTCGGCACACGATTCGATGGTGGCTACGAAGCCGGCGACACCGTGAGTCAGTACTACGACAATCTTGTTGGAAAATTGATCGTGTGGGGCAAAGATCGCGACACTGCAATCGCTCGCACCATTCGCGCACTCGAAGAAATGGTGATTGTTGGAGTGCACACCACCATTCCTGCCGATTTAGCAATTTTGCGCCACCCAGATTTCTCTGCCATCACACACTCCACCAAGTGGGTTGAAGAAACACTTGACCTCTCGCAACTCGTTTCGCATGCTGGCGCTGCGCCAACAGACGACGATCACGACCTGGTCGAACGCTCGACCACTGTCGAAGTCAATGGCAAGCGATTTGACGTCAAGATGTGGGTGCCCGAGTTTGCAATCGGCACTGCCAAAAAAACTAAGAAGCTCACTCGCGGCTCGGGTGGTGCCGGTGGTGGTGCAGCAAGCGGTGCTGTAACTGCACCAATGCAAGGCACAATCGTCAAGGTGATGGTTGAGGTAGGTCAAACAATTGCCGTTGGCGAAGCCGTAGTTGTGCTCGAGGCCATGAAAATGGAAAACCAAATCACCGCCGAAAAGGCTGGAAAAGTTACCAAAGTCAACGTGACCGCAGGCGACAAGGTTGGCTCTGGCGACGTCCTCGCCGTTATCGAGTAGCGAAACTAGTAGCGACACCTCTCGCTCGCGCGACTAGTTTGTGAGCGTGACATCTAGCCCCGAATCAGCCGAAAACGCCAACAATCTCGATATTGCCCAAACCTCAAGCGGACTTGCCGCCGAGATGGCTCGCCGACTCGACAGCATCGCAGCACTCAGGGCTCAAGGCACCAACCCATACCCCTATCGGTTTGATCGCACTCACACTCTTGGCGAAATTCGTACTGCGCACGGCGCACTCGAGGCAGGCAGCGAAACAACCGAGCATGTCACCATCGCAGGCCGCATCATGCTCAAGCGTGATCAGGGCAAACTTATTTTTTGCACACTTCGCGATCGCACCGGCGACATTCAGTTGTTTGTGTCGAAAGCAATTGTTGGTGACGACGCATTTGATGCCATCAACAATTTTGATTTAGGCGACTGGGTTGGCGTGAGCGGCTTGGTGATGACCACTCGCAAAGGCGAACTGTCAGTCAAGGTCGACACCGCGCAATTGTTGGCAAAGGCCGTGCGCCCAATGCCCGACAAATGGCACGGCCTCACCGATATCGATACTCGTTATCGCCAGCGTTACGCCGACCTCATTATCAACGAAGAAGCACGACGCACGTTCGAGATCCGACACGCAACAATCGCCAGCTTCAGAAAGACATTGCACGACAACCAATTCATTGAAGTAGAAACACCAGTGCTCCACATGGAAGCCGGCGGTGCCCATGCTCGCCCGTTCGTCACCCATCACAACGCTCTAGACATGCAATTGTTTTTGCGCATCGCTCTTGAGTTGCACCTCAAGCGACTGATCGTTGGTGGCATGGAGCGTGTATTCGAGATCGGTCGCGTATTCCGTAACGAAGGCATCTCTACGCGCCACAACCCAGAGTTCACGATGATGGAGAGTTACCAGGCATTTGGCGACTACAACGAAGTGATGGCTCTTACCGAACAGCTCATCACCAACGCTGCCCGAGAAGCCACTGGAAGCTCGACTGTAATTATTAATGGACACGAGTTTGATCTTGCTCAACCATGGCGCAAGGCACGGATGATTGATTTGGCTGGCGAAAAAGTTGGCGAAACATTGCACCCGTCCATGGACGTCGATGCTGTTCGCAAGATTGCTGCAAAGCACAACATTAAGACCGACAGTCATTGGGGCTCGGGTCGCATTATCGAAGAAATCTTTGCCGAACTCGCAGAAGGTGAACTGCAAGAACCAACTTTTGTCACCGGGCACCCTGTCGAGATCTCGCCACTTGCGCGAGCCGACCGCAACGACCCGCATCTCACCGAACGTTTCGAATTGTTTATTGGTGCGCGCGAAATTGCCAATGGTTACAGCGAATTAAATGACCCTGTCGAACAACGATTGCGATTCGAGGACGAGCAAAAGGCCAAGGTCGCTGGCGACAACGAAGCCGGCAGCATGGACGAAGATTATTTGCGAGCACTCGAGTTTGGAATGCCGCCAACAGCGGGCCTTGGCATCGGCATCGACCGCCTTGTCATGTTGTTGGCCGCTGCTGGTTCAATTAAAGACGTGATCTTGTTTCCAACACTTCGCCCAGAGGCCAAGTAGTCGTGGCCGCTGCATCTTCTGCCCAATTAAGCGCATGGGGTGTTGGCTTAGCAACGATTGCTGCAGACGGCACCACGCTCGACACCTTCTTTCGCCACCTCGGTCTTGCAAATGCTGTGCCGGTCGGGACGCCAACCGAAACTCAGTCAACAACTGATGAGCGACGCGGTGTCGCCATTGTTCCTACATCTCTTGTCATCGACACTCAGGCCGCACCAACAAGTGCAACGGATGTCTACCTACGCTTGCATCTGCTCTCGCACCGCATGGTTGAGCCTCGCACGATCAATCTCGACGGAGCATTCGGATTGCTCGCCAACGTTGCCTGGACATCAATTGGCCCCGTCGCTCTCGACACGCTCGACGACGTGCGCTACAACTTGTTGCGCCAAGGTCAGCACCTCGTCGTGCATGGTGTCGACAAGTTTCCGCGCATGACCGATTACGTTGTGCCGTCTGGCGTGCGCATTGCCGACGCCAGCAGAGTGCGCCTCGGCGCACACTTAGCAAGTGGCACCACAGTCATGCACGAAGGCTTTTGCAACTTCAATGCCGGCACACTCGGCGCATCAATGGTCGAAGGTCGCATCTCAGCCGGCGTTATTGTCGGCGACGGATCCGATATCGGCGGTGGAGCATCTATCATGGGCACGCTCTCTGGTGGTGGCAAAGAGATGGTGACTGTTGGCAAAAAGTGTTTGCTCGGGGCAAATAGCGGGCTCGGCATTTCGCTTGGCGATGAATGCATTATCGAAGCTGGTCTGTACATCACCGCTGGCACGCAGGTGAAGCTGCCAGACGGCACTGTGGTGAAGGCACGCGAGCTCTCTGGTGCAAGCGGCTTGTTGTTTCGACGCAACAGCCAAAGCGGTGCTGTCGAAGCCGTGCAACGCACAGGCAATTGGGGTGGGCTCAATGCCGCCCTGCACAAAAACTAAGTCATGAACTTTGCAGACTTCGCGCAACTTGTGCGCACCCGAAGGTCGCAATTGATTGTTGATCAAGAACGCGACGTCGAGATCGATCTGATTCGTCAGTTGTGTTCGGTTGCCACATGGGCCCCAAATCATCAGCAGACATGGCCATGGGTGTTTGGCGTGTTTACTGGAGAGTCTCGTCGCGGGCTCAGCGACGCAACGGCCGATGCAATGCTGCGCTTCGGCGACTCAGAAATGAAAGTAACCAAAACGCGCACCAAATACTTGCGCGCACCTGTCGTCGTGGTTGTCGGCTCTGCACCTGGTGACTCAGACTTGCAGTCGCAAGAAAACCGTGACGCAGTTGCTGCAGGCATTCAAAACATGTTGCTCGGTGCCACAGCAATGGGGCTTGCGAGTTTTTGGTCGAGTTGTCCAAAGGGCTGTAACGACGACGTTGCGCGACACTGCGGATTTGCATCAGGCACGCATGTCACTGCAATGCTATACATCGGCTGGCCAACAAAAGATTTGCCGGCCATCGAGCGCCCAGCGCCCGCGATCACCTACTTCAACTAACGCAATTACTTCATCTTGTAGCCAGCAGGGCACACTGGCTTCACACCAGTAACTTTTTTGACCACTTTGCCCTTTGCGCAAGTAATAGTCACCTTTGCCGTTGTTTTTTTAGCCGGGGTTGTGACAGTTGTTGCACTGCCCGATCCCTTGGTCAGTTTGACGGCGCCAATTTAACCACCATATGCATGATCAAATCCGCCAGCCCACAAAATCATTTGACCAGACTTGTCAAGAAAGACATCGGGGTCATTGCCAAAACCAGAAGCAAATGAGGATGGAAATGAAACTTTGTATTCGTTCGAAAAGGTCAATCCGCCGTCTTTGCTGGTGGAATACCACAGGCCCTGATCATTCTGCGCCATGTTTTGTTTGCCAGCCGAATCGAGTCCTGGGCGAGCGCCGTTGTCGTAGTAAAACAACGTGACCGAACCATCGGCATGTGTAATTGCAGCGGGGTGCTCGGCGCTTCGCGTCAGCGATGCGGCGCCAGTGCCAATACGAAGGCCACTATCAGCGGTCCACGTGAGACCATCGGCGGAAGTAGCCGAATACACCTGGTGCGGATCTGGTCCGGTTCCGGCCTTGACCATGTCGGAAAAGTAAGCGCGATATCGACCATCAGCAAGTTTGATCAACGCTGCCCCTGACAGACCATTTTTTGCACTCGGAAAACTCGAGCTTGAGATGCAAGCATCTTTTTCAACTGCAAAGTTGAGTCCGTCCGACGAGATTGAACATGAGACTCCAAAACTCGTCATGTTGTACATACGAAACCGTCCGTCGCTCAACTTCACTGCGCGCGGCATTCCTTGTCCTTTATCCGACCCAAATGCATTGCCAACAAAAGAAAACGTCACGCCATCTGTTGAGTCTGCAATAACGATTCCCTTGTTTTGTGCAAACACATAGGCGCGAATTTTTCCATCTGGAAGTAGAACACCCGTAACATCTGCAACCGGAAGTCCTTTGGAGACACCAAAAAGATCGGGATATAAAATCTTCTCGCCAATGAGTGTGGCGGCATACGGTCCGCTCGGAAAAACATCTGCTGGGTCTGCTGATACGACTGTTGCCGACCCAGTTGTGAGCACAAGAACACTCAACCATATGGTTGCGCATATGGTTGCGAGCGTTGCAATTGTTTTCCTCATACTTGCCTCCGAGGTAATAGTCTCTATTTATTAACCAGCCTCTTGAATATAACTAGTTATAGGAAGTATTGTCAAGCCATGAAGCCACACCACGCAACCAGCACTGAAACTCGGTCGGACCCAGTCGCACGACGTGCACCCGCAAAGCGAACTACTGCCAATACAGCTGCCATCCTCAAGGCACTCACCCAAGAGGCAACGGCAGTTGGGCTTGACGGTATCGCAGCGAGTTCTATTGCGCGTCGCGCCGGTCTCACAACAGGTGCCATATATAGCCGTTTTGAAAATAACGATGAAATGTTGATCGCTCTCTGGGAAGTAAATATTCGTGAAAGATTCAGTCAACACATCGCGGAGACGATCGAATACATCATCGGCCAAGACGAAGGCGGTATTTCACCTGAACTTATTTCACGGATCGAACGACCCCCTGCCGTGTTAGGACTTGGGGCCGAATTTTTGGTTGTGGCTCAACGCAATGAAGTAGTCGGCGAAGTCGTGGTACCTCAATTCTCTAAATGGCTCCGCGATGCAGGACTCAACAAAAATGCAACCCCCATCGAGTGTGCCGGTGCAGCCCTTGGCGCAAGTATTGCAATCGGGTCCATTCTGCGTTCGTTTATTACTTCATCTAATCCCAACATGGGGCCTGTATTGCGTGGTCTGCGAAATGCATACAAGGGGGCCCGACCAACAACCTCTTCACTCTCAGTTATCTCCCTACCGCAAATAGCTGCAAACACCGGAAACGAAGTTCGCGATGCACTGATCAATGCCACGTCCGAAGTCATGTCCAGAACCGGGTTTACTAATGCAACCATTTCGCGTATCGCTCGCAAGTCTGGGATTACAAGCGGATCAATTTATAACGTGTATGTCGATAAGGAAGAGTTGATGAACGACGCGGTAAGCAACCTCCTTAAGTCAACACAAACTCAAAACCTGACCGCCAAACAAGACGCGTCAAGTGAGCACCACCCCAACTTCGGTCTTACCGAAAGTTTTCAATTTGGACTTCTGACCGAAAGACGCACGTGGTTGCGGTTTCGTCAAGAGTGCACGATTGCAACGCGCCATCACCGAACAACACATCGCGAAATGCGCAAGGTGGTGACCGATCTAGACAAACGGATGATCGCCGCATTTCCAGAAATTAATCCCGACATCATCAATTTGCTGAGCGCTGGCGAACAAGCGATCGGATACGGATACAGCACGTTGTTTGCATTTTCGGATCAACTTTCACGATGCGATTTCAATGCAATTATGTTGCAGATCGCCAAGCAGAACAAACTTGGATAAGAGAAATCTAATTCTCACTCAACTTGGCCGATAGACCCCAAACACGTCGCGAAGTGCGTCGCTGACTTCGCCCAGAGTTGCATTGGCCCGCAACGCTGCTTTCATCGGGATCAACACGTTGTCCGCTGACTTTGCTGCAGCGCGCAAGTCATTTAAACACGCAGCAACAACTGCCATGTCACGACCCGACTTGTACTGTGTCAACCTTGCAACCTGCTCTTTTTCGAGCATTGGGTTTGCAGGAGTGACCTTTGGTGCTGGCTCGTTGTCGACGGTGAACTTGTTGACGCCCACCAACACGCGTGACTTGTCATCAATCGATTTGGTGTACGAATACGCGGCGTCTTCAATCTCGTTCATCTGAAAGCCTGCCTCAATCGCTTGTACTGCCCCACCCATTTCGTCAATACGGGCGATGTACTCGTAGGCAAGTCGCTCAACGTCATTGGTCAGTGATTCAACAAAGTACGAGCCGGCGAGAGGATCTGGTGTGTCGGTGACACCGCTCTCGAACCCGATGATCTGTTGAGTGCGCAAAGCAATGCGTGCAGCATCTTCTGTTGGCAAACTTAAGGCCTCATCAAATCCGTTTGTGTGCAAACTCTGCGTGCCACCCAACACTGCCGCCATGCTCTGTATTGCCACACGCACAACGTTGTTCAGCGGTTGCTGCGCAGTCAATGTCGAGCCGCCTGTTTGGGTGTGAAAGCGCATTAACTTGCTTGCTTCTTTTTTGGCACCAAAGCGCTTGGTCATGATGTCGTGCCACATGCGACGACTTGCACGAAACTTAGCGACCTCTTCAAAGAAGTTGTTGTGGCCATTCCAAAAGAAACTGAGCCGTGGCCCAATGTCATCCACGTCGAGTCCCGCATCGACCGCCGCCTGCACGTAGGCGATCGCATTGCTGAGAGTAAATGCAAGTTCTTGCACCGCAGTCGAGCCAGCTTCACGAATGTGATAACCAGAAATTGAAATCGTGTTCCACTTGGGCACGTTGGCTGCGCAATATTCGAAAATGTTTGTGATCAAGCGCATCGATTGCGCTGGTGGATAAATGTATGTGCCGCGCGCGATGTATTCCTTCAAGAGATCGTTTTGAATTGTGCCGCTGATGGCAGTTGCTGGCACACCTCTTTCCTCGGCAACAAGTTCGTACATCAACAACAAAATTGCGGCCGTCGAGTTGATAGTCATCGACGTCGTGACTTTGTCGAGCGGCAAATCGGCAAGCAGTGTGCGCATGTCGTCGAGCGAGTCAATGGCCACACCAACTTTGCCCACCTCGCCCGCCGAGCGCGGATGATCGCTGTCGTAACCCATCTGCGTAGGCAAATCGAATGCACAACTGAGCCCTGTCTGGCCCGCATCAAGCAAGAACTTAAATCGTTGATTGGTATCGGCTGCGCTACCAAAGCCCGCGTATTGGCGCATTGTCCACAAGCGATCGCGATGCATCGTTGGGTAAATGCCCCGTGTGTACGGAGGCTCACCCGGTTTACCGATCTGGGCAGTCGAGCCAGCTATCGACTCCGCGGCATAGAGCGGTTCAATAACGATTCCAGAGTCAGTCTGGTGAGGGGTTGGAGAATCGGTCACTCGTACAGGCTACGAGATTGGTTGTGGGAGATGCAGATTGGCGGGCGGGGCTTTGGAGCCCGTGGCTAGCCTTGGCTCATGGCCATCACCGAGAGCACAACGAAAATCGAGAAAGTAATAGACGGCGTCGAACTCACACCGAAGGTTCTTGCAACACTTGGTCGTCCTGCCTACGACAATGTTGAAGATGAGCGTCGCGCTCGCAAGATTGGCCTAGCAGCGTCACTCCGAGTGTTTGGTCGCCTCGGCTATGGCGAGGGCGTTGCCGGTCACATCACGGCACGCGACCCAGAATTCACCGATCATTTTTGGGTCAACCCGTTTGGCAAGAGTTTCCGCCACATGAAGACAAGTGATTTGATTTTGGTCAATCACGATGGTGATGTTGTGTACGGCAATCAACCTGTCAACAAAGCTGCCTTCGTATTGCACGCAGCCATCCATAAGGCTCGCCCCGATGTCATTGGTGCTGCACACGCACACTCCACATATGGCAAGGCTTGGTCGTCACTCGGACGCAAGCTCGATCCGATCACGCAAGACTCGTGCATTTTTTATGAAGACCACACAGTGATCTCCGAGCAAGGCGGCGCGGTTGTGTTTGAATCTGCTGCAGCCGAAGAAATCATCTCCAAGTTTCCTACGGGCAAGGCTGCGATTCACCAGAACCACGGCTTGTTCACCGTTGGCACCACTGTTGAAGCCGCCGCATTCTGGTTCATCACCATGGACCGCAGTTGTCAAGCACAGTTGCTTGCCGAGGCAGCGGGCACACCAAAACTGATCCCCCACGACATGGCTCTGTACACACAGCGGCTCACAGGTTTTGCCGATGCAGGTTGGTTCCAGTTTCAACCGCTGTTTCAAGAGATTTGCGCATCAGATCCCGAACTGTTCGAGTGAGTAAACCAGCACCTCATTCGGCCTCAGCATCGGCGCGCATCGGCGCGTTGCCACCCGAATTATTTTTTATCTGCTCGGCAACCGCACAATACATTGGCGCGGTCATCGCGTTCAATTTGTTTGATCAACTCGCACCAGCAAGCGTGGCATGGCTGCGTGTTATCAGCGCCGCACTGATCTTGCTCGCCTTTTCTGCACGTCGACTTCGCGCCCAAGGCAAATGGACAACGAACGAGTTGGTTTCGGCAGCCACTTTTGGCATCGCAGTTGCATTCATGAACCTCACGTTTTATCTTGCGATCGATCGTCTCGACCTCGGCAAAGGTGTTGCTATTGAATTCATCGGCCCTATCTGCGTGGCCGCATTGCAAACAAAATCTCGCCGCAATGCTGGCGCACTCGGGCTTGCCACACTCGGCGTTGTCATCCTGTCAGGCTTCGAACTTGGCAACGAGCCGCTTGGCCTGCTGTTT
Organism: Actinomycetota bacterium; assembly: GCA_007279905.1. Taxonomy (GTDB): domain Bacteria; phylum Actinomycetota; class Acidimicrobiia; order Acidimicrobiales; family Ilumatobacteraceae; genus UBA3006. Next base: position 15,211 of record QYPH01000010.1, read on the forward strand.
ATCTTTTTAGCCTCGGCATGTTGGGCGGCTTACATCGTGATTGGTTCGCGTGTTGCCCAACTCAACCGAGGTGTTTCTGGGCTCGGCGTTGGTCTTGTAATTGGCGCTGTCGTAATCGCTCCATTCGGCGCGCCGCAAAGTGGCCCTGCATGGGGTTCTCCATCAATCTTGGGCCTTTGTCTACTGGTCGGCTTGTTTTCCAATGCGCTCGGATACGGAATAGAGCAATCGATCATGCGCAAGATTCCAGTTCGCAGATTTTCCGTGCTGCTTGCGCTCTTGCCAGTGACAGCCGTGGTCTTTGGATTTTTCTTCCTCAACCAGACACCAACATTCGTCGACCTGATCGGCATTGCATTCGTATTAACAGGAGTGATTGTGCAGCAACGGGACACACTGACGCCCACAAGCGAATCCGCCTAAAACATTGACGTTTACTACCGATCACTTTCGGTAGAATGTAATGCAAGCGGGCGAGGAGAATCCTTCAGCATGCGCGTACCCCCAAAAACGAAAATGAAAATGAAAAGTGCAGTTGGCATTATTGCCATCAGCCTTTTTGCCACGATGCTGCCGATCACTCCAGCGCGCGCCGATGATGGATTGCTCCCGAACGCCATCGTGATTAATGGTCGTGGATACGGCCACGGTCGCGGCATGAGCCAATATGGGGCATATGGCTGGGCCACGGGTGGCTCGACCTGGGATCAGATTCTCAACTTCTATTACGGCGGACCGACCGGCAACACCATTGGCTCACTCGCCGACCCAGGTCAAGAAATGACTACGCATCTTTCGGCGATGAACGACAAAGCAACGTCGGTTGTTGCCGACGCCAGCAATGCAATTTTTGTGCAAGATCCGACTCCTGGTCGTTTGTGGACATCGCTTGTAGCAATCGAAATTTCACAACGTGTGTATCGCGTGTGGGGTTCAATGGAGCGCAAGTGCGCAGGATCTACAGACCCAGCAACCGAAGGATTTACGCTGATCGCCGATGTACCGACGGTTGCATCGTTCACCACGACCGTCGGATCAGATCCGGCTGCTGCATCGAGTGCTGTAATCGGCTTGTGCGAGCAACGCACAAGCAGCAAAAACAAGATCCGCTATTACCGCGGAGAAGTTCGTGCTGTCAACAACTCGAGCGGCGCTAATCGAACCATCAATGCCACAAGCATTGAAAGTTATTTGCGCGGCGTCGTGCCGCGCGAGTCGCCAGCCGAGTGGGGTAATGCAGCAGGTGGCTTGGGCATGCATGCGTTGCGCGCGCAAGCAGTTGCTGCTCGCTCATACTCGGCAACCGAAAATAGATACGCAGGATTGGCTCGCACATGCGACTCGCAAGACTGTCAGGTCTATGGCGGCAGCGCTTTGCGCGAGTCGGTCAATGGCGCAATCGTTGCTCTTGAGCATCCGCTCACCGATCAAGCAATAGCCGAAACTGCTGGTGTCGTGATCGTGCAGCCAAATGGCAAGCCATCACGCACAGAGTTCACCTCGAGCAACGGCGGTCGCACTGCAGGCGGCACATTCCCAGCCCAAGTTGACCCGGGTGATCTTGCAAGCGACCCGGTCAACAACTTGTTGGTCTGGACGCGCATTATTTCTGCAGCACAATTAACGGCAAAATATCCTCAGATTGGCACGCTTACCTCTGTTGTCACCACACACGACGGCCTTGGTGGAGACTGGAATGGATACGCAACATCAGTTGCTATCAATGGCACTGCATCCACAGTCACAATAAAGGGCTACGACTTCAAGTCCATCTTCGATCTACCTGCTCCGTGGTTTGAAACTTCCTCTGTCTATGGCGCAGCATTTGATGCTGGCCCTGTTGGCGCGATGTTGTTTATCGGAGACTCAGTTGGTGAAAGCATTGCTAGCGCTGTGGCTTCGGTTGTCACACCCGCCTATCCCACAATGAACTATCAGGCGCTCAGCAATCGCTGTCTTGTAGGCCCGAGCTGTGTCGCGGCTGCCTCAGGTGCACCAGATGCTCCCGCAATCATCAACGCTCTCACGCCAGAGCAATACCCAAGCGTCGCGATTATTCAGCTTGGTTACAACGACGACCCAAACACCTACCAATCCGATGTTGATCAGGTAGTCAATGCACTCAACGCACGGGGTGTGCAGCGGATTGTGTTTATTAATCTCTCCACTCGTCGCACATCTCGCAACTATGCGCTCTCCAACGCCGTTTTGGCAAGCGCAACGACAACATATCCAAACGTCTCGGTGCTCGATTGGAACGCGGTATCGAGTGCGCCAGCGCAAAACCGATGGTTTAGTGATGATGTGCACCTGACGGGCACCGGAAGAAGCGAATTCACCTTGTTTATTCGCAATCAGCTTGATGCATTGCGCGTACAAAACCTCATCACCAATGGAGTGGCAACCGTATTGCCTCTTGGTGTGCCGATGGCAAAGGGAGATCGTGGCGAGAACGTCAAGATGTTGCAAACCGCTCTCAATGCATACTTCAAATTGCCAAAGAAAAAGCGCATCGCTGTCGATGGCGTGCTCGGTAAGGGCACTATTGCTCTCGTCACCACGCTCGAGACAAACCTTGCCCTACCAATTGATGGCATTGCCGACGAAGCTGTGTTGGCAGTGTTGGGCATCGACCCAGCAACAATCATTCTTTCTCAGGGCACCAAACACACGACAGTTGCGACCGCCCAAACTGCCCTCGCGCGCGTGCTCAAAGTCAAGGTGCGCGCAGACGGCATCTACGGCGCAGGCACTACGCGCCTAGTCAAGCGCTTTCAGAAGAGTGTCGGCATCAAGCAAACAGGCAAGATCAATCGCCTGACTTGGCAGGCGCTCCTCAGCGCTTCAATGCAGAAGTAAAACGCTCTTCCCACGCTTCGTTGCTGACCATCATCGGATAAGCAGCACGATATTCGCGCTTCAGTCGCTTATACGACGTAGCGATAGCAAAGATTGACTTGACCACTTCGCGCAACAGTTTGAAAAATCTTTTCGTGTCGCGCTCAACGGTGTAGCCGTCGGCAATTCGGTCGTGGCGATACAAGATTCGATTGCGCAGTGTGGCAACACCAACTGCACGAGCATCAATTGGGCCAACGCCATACTTTTTGAGGCGCAGAGGTTTTGGAATGATGTAACCACCCACCAGTACTACCGCAAACAAAAATCCAAATGCGCGCAACGCCTTGTGACGTGGTTGGCGCGGCGTGATTGCCGCCAACTCGGCCGACAGAGGTGCTGGCTTTTCTTCAGCACACACGCGCAATTCGTCGTGCAGTGCAGCGTGATCAATCTTCATCCATTCGCCCGGACCAGCCAAGTACGCGTTGAGTCCACGCAACATGTATTCGGTTGATGCATAGCGCATCGAAAAGAGGTTGCGGAATCCAAATGACGAAAATCGATACGCCAAATTCCACCACGTGTGCTTGTCAAACACCAGCGTGTCGACAAGAGCCAAGTTGCGCGACTCATAAAACAACGACGACGGATTGTTTTTCAACCCAAAGTCGGCGTGCCACACGATCACACCGTTGAGTGTGATTGAGTGCTTTCCCGTATGCATGAGACCAAACGCAACGTCGTCGCCGCGCACAAACACGGGCAGGGGGTTTTCGTTGGTGATGGTGATTGGAAACGCGGTGTACCACCAGGCCGTGTAGTCAAACGGCACTTCTGGCGCATCTTGCAACGCCACAGTGCGATCACGCATATCGTCTTCGCGACCGAGGGCTTGCAATGGATAAATAGAGCGCCATGAATACTGCGAGCCGGCTTCAAACTGCAACCACGGCCGCTCTTCAGAAAGCATGGCTCCATGAACACACAGCCGAGCGTCTTTGGCATAGGCAAACAGCGACATCGTGCGCACAATCGCTTCAGGCTCGAGCGTGATGTCGTCGTCCATGAACAACACGTGTGTTGCCCAACCAACCTTACGAAGTTCGATCAGGCCGCGAGCAAAACCGCCGGCTCCACCCAAGTTGCCATTTGGCAAGACCGTCAGAGTTCCATCAATAGTCGCGTCTGCAGCCGCATCAAACGTCACATTCTGCGCGTTATCCACGACGAGCACTCGAACTTTTCCATTGAGAGCATCCGAGTTGCGCACCAAATCAAGCACGTTGTGCACGGTCTTGCGCACATACTCTTGGCGATTAAATGTGGTGATCGACAACGACATGCGCACTTCATGTCGGGGAGCATCGATTGTGACCCACTCTCCGCCCGTCATGCACACTTCGCCATCAATGGCCCTCACACGCACAAAATAGGTGCCGTGGGTCGACGTCTGTAGATCTGGCACGCTGAGCGTCACACTCGATGGCGAACCTTCTCCGCGCGGCAATTGTGCCGTTGCCACAACCGACTCTTTCTTGCCATCTACCACTACAACTTCGACAACACCCTCGCCAGAGGCGCGCACGCTGACACTCAAGAGGTTGACGTGACTCACTCGGCGCCAACGGCCGGCGGCAAACACACCAAACGTTGTATCGAAGCTGAGTGTGCCACCTGCTTCGAGCACTGCGCCGTTGTCGACCATCCGCACATCACCGCTCGTGCGCGCATACAACTGTGGCTCTGGCGTTGACGACGTCGGCAACACAAGACGCTGCAACAAGTTTGCTGTTTGCATCAGTGCTTCGCCCCGCCCAATGGGTCGGTAAAAAATGGCGGGATATCGATGCCGTCGTCGAGTGCCTGCAACATTGCCGTCGCTGCAGCCAATGCTTCGTGAATAGTGACGTCCATGTCGAGATAACGATAGGTGCCGAGCCGACCCAAGAAAGTGACACCCCGTTGAGCGCGTGCTTGGCGCACATAGTTGACCAGTTGATCGGTCTCTTTCACCAACCGAATCGGATAATACGGAGTGTCATTGTCGCCACAGAGTCGCGAAAACTCGGTGTAGGTCACAGTGCTGTCATGGCTTTCCCACGGCGCAAAATGTTTGTGTTCGGTAATGCGCGTGTACGGCACTTGCTCGTCGCAATAATTTAATACTGGACAACCCTGAAAATCTCCTGCAGTCACGTGTTGCTCGAAATCGAGTGTGCGATACGCGAGTCGTCCGTGTTCAAAACCAAAATATGCATCAATCGGGCCAGTCCATACCACGTGGTCGAAGCCGCTCGACTGTGCTCGTTCGAAACGCGTCGACAAATGCACTTCTATGTTCGGGTGATCAAGAATTGCCTGCACGATCGGGGTGTATCCATGCTCGGGTATTCCCTGATGCGGATGATTGAAGTATGAGTCATCGGCGGTAAATCGAAGAGGTAGCCGTGCCAAGATGCTCGCGGGTAACTCAGTTGGGTCTACACCCCACTGCTTTTTGGTGTAGCCCGCAAAAAATGCGTCGTACAGTTCGCGACCCACAAACCGCAATCCTTGATCTTCAAACGAAACAGGATCGGTGATTGTTGAATCAGCTTTTGTCGCAATAAAGGCTTCGGCTTCGGCTGGCGAAAAATCGGTGCCAAAAAATTCATTGATCAATGTCAGATTCATTGGCATCTGAAATGCTCTCTCGCCCACCATCGCTCGCACCCTGTGGCGATACGGCATCATCACCCCAAAGCGATTGATGAACTGCCACACATGTTCGTGCTGTGTATGAAAAATGTGAGGTCCGTAGGTGTGCACCATGACGCCCGTATCGTGGCGCTCGGTATGACAGTTGCCTGCCACGTGATCGCGGGTGTCAAAAACCGATGCGCTGTGGCCTGCCTCGGCTAGTTGTCTGGCCACCACAGCACCTGAAAAGCCTGCGCCAACGATGGCAAACGATCGCGCTAGCACGCCTTAAATACTACGCAATTAATGCGAGAGCCAGGGCGCACACAGGCCATCCAGATCGCGTACTTCGATGCGATCCCGGTTGGCATATGTCACTTGGTTGCTTGGATCCACGCGCAAATTGAATGTACGAAATTCCATTTCTGTTGTATCGATTGCAAGAATCCGACCGACCAACGACTCGCCAAGGTCGAGGAGCAACTTAATCGTCTCGAGCGCCTGAATCGAACCGACAATGCCTGGTAATACTCCAAGCACACCAGCTTCAGCGCAACTTGGCGCAAGTTCGGCTGGTGGTGGCTCTGGCACCATGTCACGATATGTCGGACCATTCTTTGGATCGAACACCGTGACCATGCCTTCAAATCTAAAAATCGATCCGTGCACAACTGGTATGCCAAGTTTGACGCTGGCATCATTGAGCACATAGCGACTTGGAAAGTTGTCGGCGCCGTCCACAATTACGTCGTATCCAGCAATGATGTCCAAGATGTTGCTTGCGTCTAACCGCGTGTCGTAGGTAACTACATCAACGTCAGGATTGAGCATTGTCAACGTCTTTTTTGCAGAGTCAACCTTGCGATCGCCAATGCGATCAATGTTGTGCAAGATCTGGCGTTGCAAATTACTCGCATCTACTTCGTCCATATCAACAATGCCGATTGTGCCTACGCCAGCAGCAGCCAAATACAGAGCAGCAGGGCTTCCGAGCCCGCCGGCACCGAGCAAAAGCACTTTGCTTGCGAGCAATTTCGCCTGTCCTTCAACGCCTACTTCGGGCAGCGAGATGTGGCGCTGATAGCGATTGCGCTGTTCGGCCGTCAACGAGGCAGGAGTGCTCCACTGTCGGCCTTCGTCTTTCCATTTGCCAAAGCCGCCAGCCATCGACACCACGTTGGTGTAACCAAGTTCTTGCAAAGTCTTTGCAGCGAACGCACTGCGTACTCCACCTGCGCAATAGACAACGATTGGTGCGTCCTTGTCGGTGATCTTGCTCTCAATTTGGGCTTCAAGGTGACCACGTGGAATGTGAATTGACAACGGCAGGGTGCCTTGCTCATACTCGTCTGGCTCGCGCACATCGAGCGCCAATGTGGCACCCGCCGCCAAGCGTGCTGCAGCATCTGCAGTATCCACCTCGACGATTTGCGATTTTGCTTGTGCAAGTAGGTCTCTAAAGCCAGCCATATATGTGACGAATCCTCCGCCCAATACCCTACCGTTCTAGTCGGGTTTTGACGACTAGGCGCACCGTCGAACTTTGTGGTGCATGCATGGCAGCACTTTTGAGCCAGTGCCGCACACACGTGGGCATGAACGAACTCCATCTAGAAAAAACTCTTGTCGTGGTGCCATGGATCGACCCGATTGTCGACGAGGTCGGGTTCGATGTCTTTTCGAGATACGCCGAATTGTTCTGGCTTCCGATTATGGGACCAAGCGCGCTGTGGATACTTCGACGCATTGTGATGGGCTTCGCCGAATTTCCTGGCGGCTACGAAATGGACACGGAAGAAATCGCACTTGCAGTCGGACTCTCATTCACCCAGGGTGCCAACTGTCCATTTACGCGCGCGCTTCGTCGGTGTCAGTGGTTTGGCGCGGCACAAAGCGTGCACGGCGGTTTGGCTGTGCGCATCAAGCTGCCACCTGTCTCACGCCGACAAATTCAACGCTTCCCCGCAGGACTCAAGCAGTCACTCGCAACATGGCCGATCGACACCACCGATCAACAGCACTACATTCAGCGAGCAAAACTTATTGCGCACGCGTTGATCACAACAGGTGATGACAGCGAATTGCTCGAGTCACGCCTTACGCGGATCGGAATTCCAGCTGGGATTGCGGCTCGCGTGGCGGGTGAGTTGACCGGCCAAGCCATGGCACAAAGTTCTCCATAAACGCCCAACTTGTGCGATGCAGCGCCGATGGCCCATATCCCTGTAGCGCCGTGCGATGTTTTGGGCACGGATATCCCTTGTTGGTTTCAAAACTCCACAGCGAATAGTCGGTTGCGTACTCGCGCATCATCCTGTCTCGTGAAACTTTTGCCAGCACCGATGCAGCCGACACCGATAACACAGAGGCATCGGCTTTTACTTGAGTAATCACGTTGCCAATATGTGGTGACACAAAGTCCCAACGACCGTCAATCACCGCAATTGCCTCGCGCACATCTATCTGTTTCGCCAAACTTTCAATCGCCCGTTTGGTTGCGAGCCGCTGAGCAGCATTCATTCCCAATGCATCGCACTCTGCATGTGTCACGAAACCAATAGACCAAGCAGCACATGTCTCGGCCACGTGATCAAACATTTCTTCACGACGAATTTCCGATAACTGTTTAGAGTCGCGCACACCACCCATCAATGCAAAAGCATCGTCGCTTGCAATCACGTCTCGCGACAGCACTGCCGCACCGATCATCAATGGGCCAGCCCATGCACCTTTGCCCACCTCGTCAAGTCCAATAACAATCGAAGAGCCTTTGCGCAACAGTGTGCGCTCAAGTCGAGTCGTTGGCGCGTCTTTCACTGCAACAAAACTTGCACAGTTCCGCCTACAAACTCGCCGACACGCCACCATGCACCGCTTTCCAACAATGTCCCAGCCGTCTTTGCATCGACTGCTGCAAGTAATCCGCCAGAGGTTTGTGGGTCAAAGCACAGCGCTGCGGCTGCCTCGTTCTGCGCAGTATCAACAAAATTTCCCACGACATAGTCGCGATTGCGAGGGTCGCCACCCGTGCGCACTCCACGCTCAGCTGATTCTCTTGCACCTGGGTAAGCCTGCAACGTGGCGGCTTCAATGACTAACGCAACCGCACTGCGATCGGCCATTTCCCAACCATGCCCTGCGAGCCCGTAACCTGTCACATCAGTTACTGCATGCACTCCATCACCAATTTGTCGTAGTTGCTCCGATGCAGCACGATTCAATGTGCGCATCCCAGCAATGGCCGCTGCTTTATCAGTCTCCGTTCCGCCAGCAAGAGCAAGGCCGGTGCCGAGCGGCTTCGACATCACCGCGACATCGCCAACCCGCGCTCCGCTCTTGCGAAAAATATGTTTTGGATCAACTACACCTTGCACAGCAAGCCCAAAGATTGGCTCTGGGTTGCGAATGGTGTGTCCGCCAGCCACGCTTCCGCCAGCCTCTGCAACCACCTGTGCTGCTGCTTGAAATATCTCAGCAATCGCAAATGGTGGAAAATGTTCTGGAAAAGCAGCAATGTTGACAGCCATGATCACGCGACCGCCCATAGCAAATACATCGCTGCATGCATTGGCCGCAGCAATTGCCCCAAAGTCGCTCGGGTCGTCAACAAGTGGCGGAAAAAAATCTGTCGTACTCACTAACGCCACATCATCCGACACCTGATACACCGCAGCATCATCAAATGGTGCAAGCCCAACCAAGAGCGATGGATCAAGCGATGGTGGAAAATTACTCACCAAGTTGGCAAGCAACGATGCTCCCCATTTTGCTGCACATCCACCACACGACGTCCACTCTGTCAGGCGCAATGGCTCAAGACTCGGCGTGTTGTTTGAAGAATTACTCACTAGACAAAGCCTAGAAGCATCGTCTCGCCGCTTGCCTCAACAGAAGTCCACGTCGGATCACACTTTCCTGTGGTCAGTTTTATTCCAGCAGGCCCAGTAACTTCCCACAACAATGCAGGCTTTTCGCCATGCCAACGAATGCCAAAGCTCACTGTGTGCAGTGGACCAACGGCTACACGATGACATTCAAGATTTGCCCCAAGCCACAATCTCGGTATTCCGCGACCAAAAATCTGCACCGAGCCATCTCGCTGCAACGCCACCATTTTTTCTTCGATCCAAGCGATTGCACGAATGTCGGTTGGCATCACGTTTGGCGGTTCGGCGCTATCACTCAGGCGCAACAGCGCCGTAGCCACATCGTCGGCTGCACGATGCTCGCCCATCCGTTGAAAAACAAATTGTGCTGCGAACAGTGCGCGTTCTACGTCCCACGGCAATGGAGACGCTTTTTTATTTTCCTTGAGCAATGTCTCAACACATTGTGCAAGTCGTGCTGCGTGATCAATGTGATGCAGAGATGCATCGCTCGTAAGTTTTTCGCCCATCCGCAACAATTCTTGAAGCGTCAAAATATATGCAACCGAATCATTGGCGACATCACATGTCGCACCCTGACTCCACCCTTGCAGTTCGTGTCCGCTCAACACCAAGGCATTGCTTCTCAAACGTGCCACGAGCGGGGCAACGGCTCCCTCCGGAACGATCACGTAACCAGCCTGTTCAACCGCCTTCAGCCAGCCTTTTTGCAACTGCTCTGCAGACGGCAATCGCTCAACATCAACATCGGCGACCAGATTGTTTGGGGCGCGTAAGGCAACGCGCAACGTGCTGCCGTGCGCGACAGGAAACACAATGCTGTTTGCTGGAAGTTCGATGCCTTGCGCGCCACGTGGGCTTGGGGTGCGAGACGAAATCAGATCGGGTCGAGTAAAGGCCACAGCAATTGGCAGTGTCGATTCGTTGCTGATCTCGACCACCACAAGACCGCCTGCATCCGCAACGGCATATACGCGTTGATTTGCGTCACCGCCAGGTATCCGCACGCGAGTTTCTACAACTGGCACGCCTGCGCGACGAGTTTGGCGCACACTTGGCTCGGTTGATGGGTCATGCCAGCGATCATCTGCTGCAATGTGCCAATCAAGTACCGAAGAATCGTCGTTTAAGCGAACAGAACCTCGCTCGTTGACAACTGCATTCCAGCCTCCACCTCGCACACCCAACACATGTGCTGCTGGTCGCACCCGAGCACTGAGCGAAATCGAAGAAATAACACCTTGTGTGTTTGACATTATTCAGACCTATTCGATCTCGACATCAACGCCCGCAGAGAATCTTCGGCACTCTGTGTTCCTTCACATACGCGTGCTATTTGTTCGGCGATTGGCATCTCTACACCGTGTTGCTGAGCCAACTTCACAACAGCCGACGAGCTCTTGACACCTTCGGCCACCATGTTCATCGAGTTCACGATGTCAGAGATCGATTCACCTTTCCCCAGTCGCACTCCAACTTGGGTATTGCGACTCTGCATCGAAGTACATGTAGCCATGATGTCGCCCATGCCTGCGAGGCCAGCGAATGTGGCTGGATGTGCGCCAAGAGCAACGCCAAGACGCGACATTTCGGCAAGCCCACGAGTCACCAGAGTCGCTTTTGTATTGTCGCCAAATCCAAAACCTTGCGAAATTCCTGCTGCAATTGCGATCACATTCTTTACGACGCCACCAACTTCACAGCCAACAACATCTCGATTTGTGTAGAGCCGAAATGCAGGACGCGAAAACAATTCTTGCAGCCGCAATGCCACTGCATCATCGACACATCCCACAACGCTGGCTGCTGGTTGACCTTGCAATATTTCGTGAGCCAAGTTTGGGCCGCTCAAGACTGCACGCGGGTTATTTGGCATCACTGCGGCAAGGACTTCGCTCATCCGGAGCAACGTTTCGCTCTCTAAGCCTTTTGACAAACTCATAATCGGCACGTCACGACCAACATATTGCGCAACTTGTTGAGCAACTTGACGAAAACCATGCGATGGCACTGCCATGGCAATCACATCTGCTTCGTTCACCAAGAGTCCCATGTCTACAGATGCAACAAGACTCTCTTCCAACACAGAGTTGCCCAAGTAAGCACTATTGGTATGCCGAGCATTGATCTCTTCAGCCAATACGGCGCGTCTTGTCCAGAGCGATGTTGCAGTGTTTTGCGCTACCAGTGTTGCAATGGTGGTCCCCCACGAACCTGCCCCCACCACGCATACCCGAGTTGTCACAGTCGCCAAGGTTAGGCGAGCACGGCTACATCAACACCAAGCACCCATAGGCTACGAAAATGGTCGATTCGCCCTCATCACTCGCTCAATCAGCCACCAGCATCGCTGTCGTCATCCCCATTAAGGCGTTTGGGCAAGCAAAAGACCGACTCTCAGGCGTACTCACCGCCGATCAACGCAATCGTCTCGCTCGCGCTACAGCACGTGGCGTGCTCGAGTCTGTGCGTGGCGCACCCGTATTCGTTGTTTGCAATGATCACGATGTGTCCGACTGGGCTCAGACTCATGGCGCGACTGTGCTGTTTCAATCCGGCACCGGATTAAATGCTGCCGTACAAGAAGGCATGAGCGCTGCTCACGAGTACGAGCGAGTCATGATTGTGCACAGCGACCTTCCGCTGCCCAACAAACTTCGCGAGTTGCTTGGCTCAACCGTTGCGCGCAACACGGTCACGATTGTGCCCGATCGGCATCGCGATGGAACCAACGTATTGATCATTCCATTAGGAGTCGATTTTCACTGTCACTACGGAGCCCAAAGTTTTTCGGCTCACGTGGCAGAGGCAAACAAACTTGGATTGTCACTGCAGATCATCGAGGATGACGAACTCGGATTAGACATAGATACACCCGATGACTTACTTGTGTTGCCAACTGCGTGGCTTGAGCAACACAACATCACTCTTATTTGACATAAAAAAAGATCGGGGGGCAAAAGCCCCCCGATCTCACAGTTCTCCGAACCGATTTGCTTATTGGCTAAGGCCTTATTTCTTCTTAGCGGCCTTTTTTGCAGCCTTCTTGCGCTTGGCTGGGGCCTTCTTAGCGGCCTTTTTTGCTGCCTTCTTGCGCTTTGCTGGTGCCTTTTTAGCTACTTTTTTTGCTGCCTTTTTGCGCTTTGCTGCCATGATTTTCTCCTTGGTTAGGTATTACTTTTTGCGGTTTGGATTCAATTCACTCTTCAGCGTTGAGCTTGAAGTGAACTTCATTGCTGTACTGGCTGGAACTTGAACCGGTGCACCCGTTTGTGGGTTACGGCCAACTCTCGCCTTGCGGTTCGAAGTGCTGAACGAGCCAAAGCCCGGCCATGCAACTTTCTCACCTTTAATCGCTGAGGCTACGACCAGTTCAAAAAAAGCACCGATTGTCTTTTCGGCTTCCGCCTTGGAGACTCCTGCTTTTTCAGACACTGCATCTATGAGCTCTGCTTTTGTCATTGCTTACCTTGCTTTCTCGGTTTCGGAATACCGCTTCGCCATATATTTGAGTAGGTCTGCAGACAAATTGCAAGCATTGAACGCTTTTAGGCGACGTTTTGTAACTGAAGCTCGAAAATCTGCTGTAACAAAAAACTTTTGTCACTCACAGAAAATTGCTGCGAAGGTTCGCAAAATTTTGATCAGAAAAACATTTTTACTCGCCTGATCCACAACGCTGCAGCATTTGTAGCGTAGTTCTCACTCAAGAGATAACCCATATGGGTATTGGGTTTGCGGGCAGTCTTTCCCATAAATTTTGGGTTTTGCATGCACTATTTATTCTTCAGAGATTTTCTGCGCGATCGTCGATGTTGGCCCACTACAAGTGCTCAGTTTGCTCCCACTTGCTGAGCGAGATCACTAAATTTCAAGTTTTCGACGCGCAAAAAGAATTTTAATAATATTTCCAAAAAACTTCAGAAAACTTCCCGAAATTGTCAAAAATGCAGAAACTTTGTCCGAAGTTGAGAAATATAAGTTGAATATTTGGTGACAACTTCTAGCCCCATATCCATAACGGATTCCGATCGGTGGGAGGTTGCGAGTATCCACCAACATGTCCGACCGACACAGCACAATAAGCAATGTTGCTTACACACGACTCGCACTCAGAACAGAATCTTGAATTCGGTGAGTCAGATCGCCGACTGATCAACATTGATTCTGCAACATCACGTGCAACTCGTGTCGTCCTTGACACTTCAGTCTTAGTCGCCGATCCAACGAGCATGCTCAACTTTGTTGGCTGCGATGTTGTTATTCCACTCACTGTTGTTGAAGAGTTGGACGGACTCAAGACTCGCATGGACGATGTTGGTCGCTCTGCGCGCACCGCACTTCGCACGATCGAAGACTTGCGTAAAAAGGCCGGCGGATCACTCGCCGAGCCAATGCGAGTTCATGAAGACCCTGACTACGGAACCGTGCAGATTGAAGTCAACGGCATCCAACGCCATCTCCTCATCGAGCATGGTCTAGACCCAGAAATCCCTGATAACCGGATCATTGGAGCCGCCCTTGGACAGGCCAGAGTTGCCCCAACCCGCATGATTTCAAACGATGCAGCCCTGCGTATTAAGGCTGCCCACCTAGGTCTTCAGGCCGAGGAGCACCAGCCGATTGGAGCCGGTCGGTCCACTAGGCCAATGGGCTGGGTCACGATCGATACCAGCGTTACAAACATCGACACGCTCTACAGCAGCGGAGGCATCGAAGTTTCGTCGCTTGATACACCAGGGCCATTTGTTGAAAACAATTTTGCAGTATTGCGCAGTGGATCACAATCGGCTCTGACACGTTGTGTCAACAATGAACTCAAAGTGCTTCCGCATAATGCTCCCGAGGCATGGGGGCTTCGATCGCGCAGCAAAGAGCAGCGGTTTTCTCTCGAGTTGCTACTTGACCCTGAAGTAACTGTGATCGCACTCGACGGTCGTGCTGGCACTGGCAAGACCGTCATGGCAATTGCTGCAGGTCTCGAACAAGTTGTCGAGACACGCCGTTACGAACGGCTCGCGGTGTATCGACCACTCGTTCCTGTTGGTCGTGCTGACGTAGGTTTTTTGCCAGGCGATCTCAATGAAAAGCTCGATCCATGGATGGCCGCGATTCATGATGCAATAGTTGCTCTCACTGATCAGCGCTCTAGTCGCGATGCGGTCGGATTAATTGACGACCTGACGGATCGTGGTCAACTCACGCTCGAGTCGGTCACCTTTTTGCGCGGCAGGTCGCTCCAACAGCAGTTTGTGGTTGTCGACGAGGCCCAAAACCTCGAGCCAACAACGCTAAAAACTATTCTGACTCGCATCGGCGAGGGCACCAAAGTTGTCTTTACGGGCGACACCAGCCAGATTGACGCGCCGTATATGGGCGAGACCAATAATGCTCTCGCCGTTTTGATACATGCCTTTGCTGGTCAGTGCTGCTTTGGACACGTGACCCTGGCTGCTTGTGAACGCAGCGAGGTGGCCAGCCTGGCTGCCGAATTGCTCTAAATAGCCAGACTTTTCTAAAAAAGGTTTGATCTGAACCCGACATTATTGGTACATGTCCATTTAGTCTGTAATAACCCCCTCCAAAGAATTGGAGCAATCCATGAGCGATATGTGTCCAGGTATCGATATCGATATCGATCATTCGATACTCAACGGAACATTGGATGGCTGGTCACATCTCGCAAAATGCAAGGGTTACGCACGACTATTTTTTGGTAAGCGCGCCGAGCGCCCGCAAGCACGAGTGCGCAGAGAGGGTAAGGCCCACGAGCTTTGTCAGGTTTGCACGGTGCAGCCAAACTGCCGCGCATTTGCTCGCAACAATCACGAATACGGTTTTTGGGGCGACGAAAATGAAGAGTCGCGACACGATGCCGGTTTCACCTTGTCGTCACCAATTGGAGTGCGAGTCACTCCTATTGCTTACCTCTAGGCGCTATGTCAGTTTGAGCATGACAACCCTGCTAAACTAGAAACATGCCTGATCATTCCATCAAGACTCAAGACATCACCGATCCGGGTGATTTTGTCACTCGCTTTATTGAAAACATCGAACAAAGCCATTTCACTGCAGCCATGGACATGGTTTCTGATGACTGCGAATACGACAATGTCCCGATCACCAAAGTGTTCGGCAAACAAGCAATGATCCAAATCTTGTCCGACTTCTTGGCCGCTGCCACAAAGGTTGAATGGCTTATTCATCATCAAGTCAGCAGTGGCGATATGGATCATGGTGTCGTGATGAATGAGCGAACCGACCGTTTCGAAATGGACGATCGCTGGATCGAACTCGATTTCGCAGGTCTTTTTGTAGTCAGTGGCGGCAAAATTGCATTGTGGCGCGACTATTTTGATCGCGAATCATTTACCAAGGCGCTTGCCGCAAAATAGCTAAACAGCTCCATAATCTTTCGTTAGGCGTATCGCTTCAACACTTGCGCGGCCGCACGCTTCCCGAGATCTTGTAATTCGCGTGGCTCGAGCACCTTCACTCCAGTGCCAGCACGCAGCAATAACCGTGACAACCAATGCTCGTTTCCTACAGCCATGGTGACGATGGTTGAGCCATCGCTACTCACCTCTCGCGACATGTATGGATACGACTCAACAACCCACCTCGCCGACGGCTCGACGCGCAGAGTCACATGCAATGCAGCATTTTCGAACCATGCATTGCCATCGGCTATTCGTTTGGCACTCGAGTCTGGTGCGGTGAAATCACCAGTCAACGCAAGTTTTTCAATTCGATCGATCCGAAATTCACGCAACTCACCCGACTTGTCGTCATCTGCCGAAACGTACCAATGCCCACCGCGTTCAAACACACTGCGCGCAATGATGGTGCGTTCCGACCGCAACGCCGATGCAGGTGTGAAATAGGTAATCAAAACATGTGCGCCTGGCAAAACCGCATTACGCAAGTCTTCGAGATACGTAACGGGCTTGAGATCAACCTCAACAACTTGGTCATCGGTTGGCAGCAACGGACGCAACTTTTTTAGTGCCGTGGCGAGTGGACCAGATTTGTTGGCACCAGGTAGCCGCAATGCAGCCTTGCCCATCACTGTGAGCGCAAAGACTTCGGCAGAATTCAGTTGTAAAGGGCGCGAAAACATCAGTGGCACCTCAGCCACAACTTCGTCTTCGTCCACAAACACATCTATCAACGCATCGGGAGAATACGGTGGAACGCCACAGACAGAGGCCATCATGATGTCGTCAATCAATTCTGCTTCTGACAATTTGAACTGTTTTGCCATGTCAGACAATTTGACGCGTTTGCGTTCAACAAGCCACGGCAGCATCACCATCAAGCCCGCTACGCGCTCTGCTGCGCCTCGTGGACCACGGCGAGATCTGCGAAGTGCCATTAGTTGCGCCCCGCAAGCGCGTTGAGATGACCAATAATGTGCTCTCTGACTCGAGGTGGCCCGAGTACTTCGACCCGATCAACCATCGCAAACAGCCATACTCGAAATGCGCCCAAGTTTGCGCACGGAATCGCGAACTCAATCGCACCATCGCTACGTTCGCGCAACACTGCACCTTGACCAAACTCTGTCTTGACACGCTGTGCGAGCGAGGCATCGACCAACACCGTTGCAATTGCATCGTCGCCATTGCCTTCAGCCAACAATTCGAGTTCGGTTGGCACGGCTTTTGCTAAATCAAAACCCTCAGGTCGCGCAAATGACTGCGCCTCTCCATTGGTGATATCACCCTCGATTCGATCGACACGAAATACACGCTGTGCATCTCGCAGATGATCAAAACCTACGATGTACCAAAACCCGCCTCGCGACAACAATCCATACGGATCCACTTGCCGCTGTTGTCCTTTGTACACAAACTTGAGCGTGCGGTGCTCCACTACGCCTGTCGCAAGGGCCGGCAATTGCCTATCGTCCATTTGAATATTGACGCTTGTCGACGGCCTATCGAGCGCGCGCTCTCCACCCAACTTCCACAGCGCTTCGTCGCCGTAGCTCGCGCCAATGCGCACTGTGGCTATTGCCATTTGCAGAGCGGCGCGTTCGGCATCGTTCAAACCGAGATCGCCAATTTCAAACTGCCGACGATCGACGGTGTAAGCACCCTCTCCCGCCTTGTCTCCACCGAGCGTGACCATGTCCATCGGTATTCCGAGTGCGCGAAGTTCGGCTTTGTCTCGCTCGAACGCTGCACGCGCCGCCGAGTCACCAGCTGGATATTGGTTAACCAGTTCTTGGCGGATCTGTTTCAGCGTCAGCGACTGGGTTCGTTGCACAAGCAGCGCCAGCAGGTTGATCATGCGCTCAGGTTGCGAAGTTTTGGCCGCCATTACCGCAACATTAGATGTTTTAGCGGTGTTTGAGATACCACTGCATCAGTTGATGCGTAGAAGCGTCTTGATCAGTTTTTGAGACGCCTTTCGCAATCTGGTCGCCAAGATCGTTGGCCAGTTTCTTGCCCAATTCGACACCCCACTGATCAAAACTGTTGATACCCCAGACACAACCTTGCACGAAGACGCTGTGTTCGTAGAGCGCTATGAGCGCACCAAGGGTTTGCGCGGACAACTCACTTGCAAGCAACACCGTTGAGGGGCGGTTGCCGGGCATCACTCGTTGAGCCTCTTCGGATGATGCCCCAAAAGCCAACGCTTGTGCCTGTGCAAACATGTTGGCAATCAATGTGTCGTGAGCATTGGAATGCACTGAAGATGACTGTGCAAATCCAATCAGGTCTACAGGCACAACCGACGTGCCCTGGTGCAGCAATTGCATAAATGCGTGCTGCGAATTGGTGCCAACACTCCCCCACACAACTGGAGATGTTTGTGTTGTCACCACCTGGTTGTCATTTTGCACATGCTTGCCGTTGCTTTCCATAATCAGTTGTTGCAGGTATGGAGCAAACTGCGCGAGCGCAGATGCATACGGCACGATGGCTTGTGTTTCGCGACCTAAGACAGATCGATTCCACACACTGATGAGACCCATCAGTACGGGAATATTTTGATCCATCTCAGCACTCAAGAAGTGCTCGTCAACTTGGCGCATCCCGCTTAAGAAATCATCAAAAACTGTAGGGCCAAATGCAATCACATTTGCCAAGTTGACTGCCGATGAAACAGAAAACCTGCCCCCAACCCATGGCCAGATTTTGAATGAATGAGCAAATGCAATACCAGCAGATGCCGCTCGCTGAGGCTCGACGGACACGACGGCACAATGTTGCGCCACACCAGCATCTCCCACAGATGCCGCCAACCACTTCTGAATAATCAAACTATTTGAAAGTGTCTCTGCGGTCGAAAAAGTTTTTGAGCACATCACCACCAATGTCTGTTGCGCGTCATGTTGCTTGAGCACTTGCTCTACATCAATTGGGTCGATATTCGAGACAAACGCGCACTGCAATGCTGGTGTGAGGGATGTCGAAAGTACATCCCATACAAGAGACGGTCCTAGATCGCTTCCGCCAATCCCTACGTTGATGATGTGGGTAAAAGGCTTGCCCGTTGCGCCACAAAGACTGCCGCCCCGAACACCATGAGCAAATTCGGCCATCGAGCGTCGCACCTGATGCACTTCTTGCACAACATCAACTCCGTCAATCACAATATTTACGGTGCTTGGAGCGCGCAGTGCTACATGAAGCACCGGCCGACCTTCAGATTCGTTCACAGGCTCGCCTGCAAACATGGCATCTCGTCGGCTTTGCACTCCCGCTTCAGAAGCGAGTGCGAGCAATGACTCAACAATTTCAACTGAGACGTTTTGTTTTGAAAAATCTACGATGACCGATGCATCGCCCACGTTGAGTTGATGAGTGAATCGCTGGGCCCGTTGAGAGTCGTGCAAAAACAACCCGCTCAGGGTTGATTGCGGCGCCTCTTTGCCAAGAGCGACAAGTTTCATCCACGAAGATGTGGTGGTGATATCCACTGTTCACAGGTTATCTGGCTACCGCGAGTAGCGTCTTGCACCGTGATTGCTTTATGACGTACACCGACGAAGCATCACAAGTAGATGCTGCACAGCGTGACGCCAGATCTGGAGTGACTCTCGGGTTGGCTGCGTATCTCATCTGGGGTCTTGTCACCATTTTTTGGAAACACCTCAAAGGTTTCGACTCGTTTGAACTCATTGGTTGGCGCATCACCACATCCGCGATATTGCTCATTGCCTACATGACAGCAACAAAGCGCATCAAACCACTGCTTGTAACGATGCGCAACCCAACAATTTTGTTACGTCTTGCCCTGGCAAGCATCTTGCTGACGATCAATTGGACGACGTATGTCTGGGCAGTTGTTAATGGCCATGTCATTGAAACCGCATTGGGCTATTTCATTGCACCACTCTGCACGATGGTGCTTGGCGTATATGTCCTGCATGAAAAACTTCGTAGAACGCAAATCATCGCGGTGTGCTTTGCTGTGTGCGGAGTAGTCGTGCTCACAGTCGGCTATGGCAGAGTGCCATGGATTGCGCTCACCATTGCATCATCATGGACGTTCTATGGTTATCTTAAAAAACGGGTGCAACTACAGCCGCTCGAGAGTCTGACAGGCGAAGTAATTGTTGCCTGCATCCCCGCACTTGTCTATGTTGCAGTGTGCTGGAATCACGTTGGCAGCGTGGCAAACACCGCATCGTCCGCAGAGTGGACACTCATCGGGCTCACGGGTTTTGTTACTACTGTGCCACTCCTCTTGTTTGCTGCGTCGTCGCAGCGCATTCCACTCACCTTGATCGGACCAATGCAATACATCGTTCCAACGATCAATTTCCTTCTTGGGTGGCTGCTCTATAGCGAAGAAATCACGGCAACCAAAGTTGTAGGTTTTGCACTTATCTGGGTTTGCTTGGCGATTGTGTTACTCGACTTATTTATTTGGCAGCAACGTGGCGCGCAGTCCCAGCAACAATCTGCTTCAAACCAGCAATAACATCAAGCCCACGCTGTTGATCGTTGACAGTTGTCGAAAAACGCGACAAACCTGTGAGCACCACGTTGACCAGATCTTGTAAAACCTGCGCGTTGATGCCTTCAGTGATTTCGCCTCGATCAACCGCGTCTGTGCACATCTTCGACAAAAACTGTCCAATCCCAAGCCGCAATGGTGCAATTGCCGCCGACAACTCTGGATGACGTTGTAATTCAGAAGCGACTCCAACAACAAAGCTTGCAAGCGAAGGGTCTTTGGCGCTCATCATTGCAATTGAATCCAAGATTGCTGAAAATTTGTCGGCGAAGGTTTTGTGTTTCGCAGCCGCTTCTTCAAATGCACGCTGCACGATCTCTTGCATCTCACCGTACGCCGCAACATACATGTCTAACTTTGAAGGAAAGTAATAATAGATAGCGCCTGTTGTAATACCGGCAGCTTCGGCGAGTGCCCGATTGGTTGTGGCGTCGTAGCCAACAGCAGCAAACGATCGACGAGCTTCACGCACTAATAGCTTTCGTGTTTCGCCAGAGTCAACGGCGCATGGTCGACCCAACTTCTTGACCAAAACTTTCATATCTTCAGGCTAATTCGGCGATCTACTCTCAGGCGAAGCGGCGCAAGTGGTGTGCCAACTCAATTGGGCGATCGCCCTGCACGCTATGCCCAGCACCATCTACGACCACGATCTCGGCATGAGGGCACTGCTCTCGCACCCCCGCAATGTCTTCATCATCGACAACAGGAGATGCTCCGCCACGCACCACCAAAAGTGGGCATGCAAGACGCGATACCGCGTCCCATAGTGCCGAGCGTGGGGCCTCTGTTTCAAGATTCGTTTTTTCAGAATTGATTTGACCACGACGGTCATAACGCCACTCCCAGCTTCCATCGCTCAGTTGGTGTGCATTATGCAAAATACCGCGGCGCAAACTTGTTGCAGAACGTGTTGGGTTGTGCTCTGTTGTGCGCGCAAGCAGGTCGTCAAAACTGGCAAAACTTTGTGGACCATTAATAAAGTCGAGCACGGCTTTTGCCTTTTTGCTTGTAACGCCAGGAGTGATGTCAACCATCACGAGATGCCGTACCAACTGTGGATATTTGTCGGTGAGAACCAAACATGTCAGTCCGCCCAACGACATTCCCACAATCGCTTGCGCGTTTGGTGCCAGTTGTTCAACAACAATTGCCAAATCGTCTGCCAAATTCTGTGGCGTGTATGTTGCATCTTCGCGCCACGAAGAATGCCCGTGCCCTGGCAAATCAACTGCAAGCAATGGGCATCCGAGGGCAAGCGCAACGGTGTCCCACGTGTGCGCATTTTGAGCGGTGCCGTGCACCAACACCAATTGCGGTTCTCCGTTTCCCCACTTGAGTGCGCTTACCGTTCGTTCATCGGGCAATTGCACACTGACGCGCCGCACAATTGGTGTAGCGCTTGCATCAATCGAGTACTCCGCAATGTTTTGTCCAAACATCGAAAACTCGTCGTATGAAACCATCTCTGCGTTGCTCATGTGCGATTCTCCTACGGTGCAGTAAGGGGAATTGTTGTTGGTGATCCAGCAATTGTTGTTACAACAACTTTTGGCAGAGTCGTTTGAGGAACTGTTGGCACTGTCGTGTAATCCGGATCTGGTGTATCAAATGGAGGCACAGGAGCACCATAGTCCTCTGGTTCTTTAATGCCGTCAAACACATACACGCGATCGCCGTATGCGACAATTGCCTGAAAATATCTTGCTACCGACATCGGAATACGTATGCAACCATGTGAAGCAGGCTCGAGGGGCACCAAAATCGCGCCGTGGATGGCGATGTTGTAGTTGAAATAGACAGGGTTATACATCGTGCCGAGTTTTGATTCACGCATTCCCTGGCGACGGTTGTAGAAGTAGAAAATCCCTGGGGGCGTTATCGCCTCTCCGCAAATGCCGCGCTTGATTTCGGCGTCAGTGTTATTGCCATCCTCACCTGGGCTAATAGTCACTTCTTCACACCATTTTTCATTCGACCCTGTTGAGATGTGTGTGATCACCACGGGTACATTTTCTTTAAACACAATCAACACTTGTTCAGGTAAATACACCTCAACATGTGTTGCGGTGTCGGCATCTCGCCGAGGCTTGATTTGAATATCCGATTGCATGATCGCCCAAGTTGAAGGTGTAACAACCCCTGTAGCGCCAGCTCGTGGTGTGCCCATAACCAGTTTTTCAAAAGCCCACACAGCCTGAATAGTGTTCTGCCCAAACTCGCCATCTTGAGGGCCCGGATCAAAATGAAGTGCTGCGAGTCGCTGTTGCACTCGCAATACGTCGTCACCTTTCATTCCCGGTCGTATTGTTCGTGTCAGCGGCACAGTCACCATCGGAACAGCGGTCGAATCTACGACTACGTTGGGATTACTGGCATCCGAGTCTGATTTGTCTGCGTTCGCCACAACCGATATCGCAACGACCGTGAGCAACACAGCAATTGCGGCAATCGCTGGTCGCCATCGGTCATACAGGCTGACTTCGGAGTTGAATCCGTCCAACTCATCGTCGTCAAACAACACGCCTTCATCAAAAAACTCGTCGCCGTCAGAAAACTCGTCAGAAAACTTGTCACTCATGATGTTTGTCCATCGTTAGTCAGATGCCGATAAATCTATTTTGTCTGTGGGGCAAGTGCGTTGAGGTGGCCACGCAGCGTCCACGCTTCTTTCAAAATCTTGATTATCACCGATGGCGAACTGAGGGTGGATACGCCACGGGTTCTCGGAAAGTAGTCAACACCAAACTGCACAACACTCATATTCATTTTGCGCGCACTCACCATTAACTCAGCGTCGATAAATGAACCCTCGCTCGTCAGCGAAATTTGGTCGAGCACATTGCGTCGAACGAGCTTGAATGCAAAGTTGACATCTCTAAACCGACAACCAAACAGTGCCCGCACCATCAAGTTATAAAAGTACGAATAGACCACCCGTACATAGCCCTCGCCTGTGCGATCAAAACGATATGCGGCAACAATGTCTGCCTCATATTGATGCATCAATCTCATCGCTTTGTGCACTTCCTTAAAGTCAAACGGCAAATCGGCGTCTGTGTACAACACGACGTCGCCGGTCGCTGCGTGAAAACCCGACTTGATCGATCCACCGAGTTTGCGATTTATCGCATGGTGCACGACTTTGACTCGTGGGTTCTTTGCAGCCGCAGCATCAGCAAGTTGTGCAGTGGAGTCGGTGGACGCGTCATTGACAATGATCATCTCGTAGTCGCCGATTGTGCCAGCGGCTATCAATTCGTCACCCAACTCGATCGCTGCATTCAGTGCGCGCTGCAGATATTCCTCTTCGTTCCACATCGGAAAAAATACGGAAAATCGTTCGAAACGCGGATTCGGCATGCCCACTCAGGATATCTGCGTTCTATCGCCTGTATTGTGCAGGCTGTGGCTACATCAACTGTCAATCATTCGGGTCTCACCAACACCTGGCGCACAGTTGCAGTCGTCTCGTGGCTTCTCGTCTTTTTTGCAATCATTGCTGTTGCAGTTACCAGTCGCAATATTGGCAAGCCAACTTGGTGGCTTGGCCCTCAATCCAATCCGTCGTTCGTCTTATTGTGGGCTCTTCCGTTTGTAGCACCAATCGCCAGCATCATTGCAGCAATCAAATTTGGACGAGTTGCAAGTTATGTCGGTTTAGGATCAGCACTTCTTCTTGGTGCCATCGGAGCCGCGGACATCAATGGCACGCCTGGAGTCGCTCTGGTCGAATGCGCTATCGCAGTTTCATCAGCACTCATTGCCATTGCCACATTTGCTGGTCGCACTACAGTCTCTCGCCTGTAAGGGCGAGTAAAGGCGAGCAAAGGCGAGTAAAAGTAGTCGCTGTAGACCCGTCAAAGTAAGTACCGTAGTTACATGCCTCAGTCCAACGCATCTGCTTCAAACGCCAAAGTTCTCTCCAGCCTTCCGGTTGGCGAGCGAGTTGGCATCGCGTTTTCTGGCGGACTCGATACATCTGCCGCAGTTGCATGGATGCGCGAAAAAGGTGCTCTGCCCTACGCATACACCGCCAACCTTGGTCAACCAGACGAGCCGGATCTCGACGGTGTGCCAGATCGTGCCAAACAATATGGCGCGCAAGGTGCACGACTCATCGACTGTCGAACCGAGTTGGTGCACGAAGGTTTAGTTGCTCTGCAATGCGGTGCATTTCATATCACCACTGCTGGCAAAACATATTTCAACACCACACCACTTGGTCGAGCAGTCACGGGCACGTTGCTCGTGCGTGCGATGAAAGAAGACAACGTCGACATCTGGGGTGACGGCAGCACATACAAAGGCAACGATATTGAGCGCTTCTATCGCTATGGGTTGCTCGCCAATCCAAATTTGCGCATTTACAAGCCATGGCTCGATGCAGACTTTGTGCGCGAGATGGGCGGACGCTCCGAGATGAGTGCGTTCTTGGCAGCAAGAAAGTTGCCGTATCGCGACTCTGCTGAGAAGGCGTATTCCACCGATGCCAATATTTGGGGTGCAACACACGAAGCAAAGACACTCGAAGAGCTTTCAACGAGCATGCACATCGTTGCCCCAATTATGGGTGTTGCACATTACGACGAAAACATTCAGATTAAAAAAGAAGACGTCGTTGTGCGCTTCAAAGAAGGCTGGCCTGTTGCACTCAACGGCAAAGAGTTCGATTCACAGACCGATCTTGTTAACGAAGCAAACATTATTGGCGGACGACATGGCCTAGGCATGAGCGACCAAATCGAAAACCGAATTATCGAAGCAAAGAGCCGTGGTATTTATGAGGCTCCTGGCCTTGCACTGCTACACATCGCATACGAACGTCTCGTCACGGCAATCCATAATGAAAACACCATCGAAAATTATCGTCAGATGGGTCGCCGCTTGGGCCGCTTGCTGTACGAAGGCCGCTGGTTTGACCCACAATCGCTAATGCTTCGCGAGCCGCTCATGAACTGGGTCGGCTCGCTCATCACGGGCGAAGTCACGATCCAGTTGCGTCGCGGTGACGACTACTCCATCCTCAACACATCTGGCCCGCACCTCACGTACGCACCAGAGCGCCTGAGCATGGAGCGCGTGCAAGATGCAGCGTTTGGCCCGCTCGATCGCATTGGCCAACTCACGATGCGCAACCTCGACATTCAAGACACGCGCGCCAAGATTGACGAATACCGCGCAGCCGGCACACTCGGTGGCGGCGGTTTACTCGAACTCGAGTAACTCTCGAGTTGTAAGCGACTAGCCGTTTACTAGTGCGCGAGTGATCGCTGCGCCAAGCGCGGCACGCTCACCCATCTTCGACACGTTGATGTATTCGGTGTCGGCATGCGCACCACCACCACATGCACCAAGTCCGTCAAGAGTCGGTACGCCAATGGCGGCCGTGAAGTTTCCATCCGAGCCACCGCCCACTGCAATGCCTTGCAAGTCGGTGATGCCAATACCCTCCGCAACACTTTGTGCGACTGCATACAACGCGGCTGCAGCCGATTCATGCATCGGTGGTCGATTGATCGACCCGCTCACGCTGAGAGTTGCTCCGGCAACCGTTGGCTTGAGCGCTTGCAGTGCTGTTTCTACGCGAGTCTTTTCAGAAACAACATTGACGCGAACATCAATCGTTATCTGTGCCGCTGCTGGCACCACATTTTCTGTCGTTCCTGCCGTCGCAATAGTTGGAGTCACGGTGGTGCCTATTTCGGGTTGAGCAATTGCAGCAATCGCTTGCACTTGCGCCGCAAGCTCCATCAGCGCATTGATTCCCTTTTCAGGCTCGAGCCCTGCGTGCGATGCGCGGCCGGCAATGTCGACAACAAATGTGCCAACACCTTTGCGTGCAATCTTGAGCGCATCGCCATTGCCACTTGGTTCAAACACCAGCACATTGCCAGTTGCCTTGGCGCGAGCCTCGATGAGTTCGCGAGAAGCATACGAACCGATCTCTTCATCCGATGTGATCAAAATTTCGGCGTGATAAGCCTCGCGTATTTCGCTCAATCCATAAATGGCCTGAATGATTCCAGCCTTCATGTCAAAAATGCCTGGGCCACGAGCGATGTCTCCATCAATGCTGAAACCGCGTTTCGCAACAGTGCCTTTTGGAAACACGGTGTCGTGGTGACCGACGATCAACACCTTCGTGTCGTCGCTGCCCTTCCAGTGCACATGCGGCCCTTTATCGCTCGCAATAATTTGTGGGGCCTTGCCAAGTACTTCGGTCATCACCATTGCCAAAAACTCGGCGCTGCGCTGCAACATCTCTGGCTCATTTGATGGCGACTCGATGTTGACAAATTGCTTCACGTGCTCGACCATCTGTTCCGTGCGCGCATCCAAGTTGGCGCGCAACTCAGTGGGTGTAGGAGATGCGGTCGTCAACGGCATACATACATTCTACGACGAATATGATTTCATCCATGACCTTTAAGACCATCATTGAGCCGTTCAAGATCCATTCAGTCGCTCCGATCCGAATGACAACGCCACAAGAGCGCGAACGGCTTATTGAGCAGGCGGGGTACAACCTCTTTTCGCTGCGCTCTGACGATGTCTTAATTGACTTGCTCACCGATTCAGGAACCGGTGCGATGAGTCGCAATCAGTGGGCAGCAATCCAACACGGCGACGAATCCTACGCGGGTTCTCCATCGTGGGAAATTTTTCGGAACGCAGTGCAGAATCTGTTTCCGTTCAAACATGTAATCCCCACACACCAGGGTCGGGCTGCCGAAAAAATCCTTTTCACTGCCATCGGCGGCAGCGGAAAAGTAATCGCCAACAACACCCACTTCGACACGACGCGTGCAAATATCGAATACACGGGTGCCGAGGCAGTCGATCTTGTCATTCCCGAAGGTCTCGAGCCAGCAAGCCGTCACCCATTTAAGGGCAACATGGATCTGATTGCTCTCGAAAAATTCATCAACACGCGAGGCGTCGAAAACATTCCAGCAGTGATGATCACAATCACAAACAACTCAGGCGGAGGTCAGCCTGTGTCATTAGAAAACATTCGTGCAGTGAGTGCAATATGCAAGAAATATGGGCTGCCGTTTTTTCTTGATGCCTGCCGATTTGCCGAGAACGCTTGGTTCATTCGCGAGCGAGAGGTCGGGCAAGGTGATCGTGATGTTGTCGACATCATTCGCGAAATTGCATCACTCGCTGATGGAATGACGATGAGCGCAAAGAAAGATCCACTTGGCAATATCGGCGGATGGCTGGCGATGAATGACGACGAGTTGGCGGTTAATTGCCGCAACTTGCTGATCTTGACTGAAGGGTTTCCAACGTACGGCGGGTTGGCCGGTCGCGACCTCGAGGCACTCGCTGTCGGACTCACCGAAATCGTTTCGCACGATTATCTGAAGTACCGAATCGAGTCGACAGCATATTTGGGCAACGCTCTTGCCAAGGCTGGCATCTCTGTTGTGCAGCCCATCGGTGGCCATGCCGTATACATCGACGCCCGCGCTCTCTTGCCCCATATTCCGCCACTGCAGTATCCAGGCCAGGCACTTGCAGTTGCCCTGTACAAAGTCGGCGGCATTCGGGGTTGCGAAATCGGCACCGTCATGTTTGGGCGCAAGCCAGATGGATCGGAAGAACCATCTGCAATGGATCTCGTGCGCTTGGCGATTCCGCGCCGAACGTACACCCAAAGCCACATTGATTATGTGATCGAAGTGTGCATCGAAGTCGCCAAGAACGCTGCGCAATTACGCGGTTATCGAATCGCGGTTGAGCCAGCTGCCTTGCGCCACTTCACTTCTGTTTTTGCGCCGCTCTAGAGCGCTGCGTTTTCTGGAAGTGATACAGTAAAAAATAATTGATATGACGACGAATGAGCACACGTTCACATCCAATCGCATCGAAACCTTCAGCGATGGAGTATTTGCGATCATTATCACAATTATGGTGCTCGAGCTTCGCCCACCTGAGGGACACCATCTTTCGGATCTGACTGAACTTTGGCCGAAGTTTCTGAGCTATCTGCTGAGTTTCGTCTTCCTCATCATCTATTGGAACAATCATCATCACCTAATGAGGACGTTGGAATCTCCAAACGGAAGAGTCATGTGGGCAAACTCACATCTCTTGCTCTGGCTGTCACTGCTCCCGTTCGGAACTGCGTGGCTTGGAGAAAGCCATGGCGCAACAGTTCCGACAGCGCTCTACGGTTTCTTGCAACTTATGCCCGCGGTCGCATACTTTTTGCTCCAGAAATCAATCATTGGGACACAGGACGCGGATTCGGTGCTGGCGAAGGCAATTGGGAGCGACTTTAAGGGCAAAATTTCTCCGCTACTTTGTGTCCTTGCAATTATTTTTGCGTTTCTGTTACCCATGGTTTCATATCTACTCTTCGCCGGTCTTGCAATGCTGTGGGTAGTTCCCGATCGTAGGATTGTGCGCGAGATCAAAAAAGGGACATAGTTCAAGAACCGGATCTGTTTGCTTACTAGTGCCCGGGATCGGACTCGAACCGATACAGCACTTTCGTGCCAGGGGGGTTTAAGCCCCCCGCGTCTACCATTCCGCCACCTGGGCTAGCCGTTTTAGGCTACGCGCGTTTGGGTCTGATCCGACCGCATGGTGGCGCTGGCATCTGCTGTGAAATCTGTAGAAATAAAACCGCGAATTGAAAGAATGGCCCAGAGTGCTGTGCGCACTTGGTCGGCAATTGGGGCGACGAGGCGATTGACCACGATGACGCCCTCGATCATGTCGCCAAGCACTGCAACAAACGGACGGTCTCGAAGGGCCACTGCCACCACCCCACCGTGTTCGCGACGACGCACCGTGCGATCCACTCCAATGACTCGTGGTGGGCTGCGAAAGCTAGGTGCATCGAGCCCAAATCGCTGCGATTCGGCATTCAATAAACGCGCTGCAGCGGCAAATTGCATGGTCAATGAACCCGAGCCATTTGCGGTGTTTTCGTTGGTCGCTGCGTTCACAGGGGCATCATGACACACCCCTGTGGCACAGTGATTCGACATGCCAAGTCCATCTACACATTCAGTTATGACGCTTCCGCAGCCGCTCAACCGATCACTGAATCCAATGCAACAACACGTTCTTGAGGCACTCGCCAAGCAACCAGAATGGACACCAATTTCGCGAGATGTGATCGAAGGTATTCGCACTCAACTGCATCATGGCCTCGCCGACATCGCCGAAAAACTTGATCCGCAACGCGCACTATGGGTCAGCAAACACAAACTCACGACGGTGCACGGTTGCGAAGCACATCACATGTCCGGCCTCACCGACTTTGCGTGGTCGGTCAACAATGTCAAGGGCACCGTGTTACACAAGGCAATTGAGCTGGGTCTCAATTGGCAGGGCGTTGTCATTCCCGCACAGATTGTTGATATCGCACTCGATCAACTTGCCGACGATGACATGGCAAGTGCAGGGCCATTCATTGATCAATTATCGCCAAGTGAACGTGCGCAATTGCGCAGCTCAGCAGTCGACTTGTACACAAAGTTTGACGAAAGTTTTCCGCCTCTCAAAGCATCATGGCGACCGGTGCTCGAGAGCAGTGCACGCTACGAGATGTTTGGTCAACGGATCAATCTTTCAACTCGCGCCGACCTCACACTTGGCGCACCGGGTTCAAAAGTAATTGTCGATTTGAAGTCTGGACGTATTCAACAAAGCCATCGCGAAGAGTTGCGCTTTTACGCACTTGTCGAAGCTATGCGCACAGGTCAAGCACCGCGACGACTTGCCACCTACTCACTTGTCACTGCCCGTCCCGATGTAGAAGATGTCACCGAAGGTGTGCTTCAAGCAGCGATGCGTAAAACGATTGATGGCATCCATTTGCTTGTCGAGTTGCAACGCGATCGCCGCGAACCAACCACCAGGCCTGGCTCATCATGCAGTTGGTGTCCGCTTGCGGCATCGTGCGCTGCTGGCATCAAATATTTGGCACAGCGCGATGATCCAGATGCAGTGCTCGACTACTAGCGCAGTCACCCAACTTTTTAGTCTGCATTTTGACCCATCAATGCAAGCGGCACGCCTAACCCAACCGAACTTCTAAAAGTTCCAATCAACTTCCCAGCCTGCACAGCAGGCTTCGGAATGCTCAGCACGTCTGGACCTACATGGTTTGCAACGGCGTAAATGTCTTTGACGTTTAATACAAAACCCCACAATGAAGCCGGTCCTGGACGCATTGTTGGCGCAGTAACAATTTCGACCACAACACTTCCCAGTCGATGAAAACCTTGTTGCACATTATTGCCCGCATCTC
Organism: Actinomycetota bacterium; assembly: GCA_007279905.1. Lineage (GTDB taxonomy): Bacteria > Actinomycetota > Acidimicrobiia > Acidimicrobiales > Ilumatobacteraceae > UBA3006. The sequence continues at coordinate 45,871 of QYPH01000010.1, forward strand.
GCACACGTTTGAGCGGCGCACCCGTAGCCACAAACAATGCATCTGATGTGCGCATCAAATCTGGGGTATTGATCACCACATGATCTATGCCGATCACACCCAGATCAAAATCCGGCTGGACACTTGCTGCAAGTTGAGATTCACCAATCTTGTGACTGGTTGCAACGCCATCGATGCTCGATACCGAGACGTCTGCTCCAAGCAAAACCCATGAATGCAATCCGGGTTCTAGCGAAGTTTCCAAACGCAACGCAACATCACCGAGTGCAGCGCAGTTACTTACGTCAAACGAGATTCCGATGAGAGCCCAATTTTGAGCCCCTCCACCAACAACTAGTTCACTTATTCGTGCCTGATCAGAAAGAGGCACAACAGAAACTTTTGTTTAGCCGCGACCCATGTTTGGACGCTTGCCGTGGTTGGCCTTCGAGCGGCGCATACGCGCTTTTTTCTTCTTTGTTTTCTTCGACATAGTCCCGACACGCTATCGGCAGACTTGCCCAATCACGCCATTCAGCCCTTAACGACCCAATGTGTCCTGCCATCAGCATGTGAATCTCCGTTCGCCTTAGACCTAGAACAAGTCACCACAGTTGGCACAGATTTGCCCGTATATGTGTATGCACCCTTTGAGCCTTCCGGCGAACACCACTTTCCCGGTCGATAAAAGTCATTTGTCTGAGTTCCGACCCCGCTCGATACAGGTGCGTTCGGAGTAATGGAAGTCGATGGTGCGGTAGTCGGCGATGTGAGCATCGTGCCCATCAGCGGTGCTTCAGACCACGGAGCAATCACTAATCCTGCACACGACGAGTTGAGCAGGTTCTTGATTCGTCCCCACTCACTTTGATCCATCGACAGGTTCCATCGTGCTTTTATCGAGATCCAATTACCGAGATATGTGCACACATACGGCTTCAATGGTGGCACCCAGTTCGACGGATCCTTTGCGCTTTTTTGCTGATTCACGTTGTCTGTCACTGCCACCAGTGTGCGGCGATCGGTTGTGTCGTTGGCATACGCAGTACGCGTGGCATCCGACCACGCCCATGCTCCAGAGTCCCAAGCTTCTTTCAACGCAACAACATGGTCGATATCGACATCAGTAGGGTCTGACCACTTTGCACCGTCATAGGGCGAAACCCAGTCGCCAGCAATCACCTTGCACCGATATGGATCCACTTGAGGCAATGTCACACTGTCGCGCTTGAGCACTTGCTCACGTGTATCGCATCCATCACCGTCGATATCTATCCAATGTTCAAAGAGTGCGCGCTCGTATCCAGCAGGATGTTCGTTGTCGATCCGAAGAGTTTGCAAAACACTCAGGCCCGCACCTCCACCCGACTTCACCGAGTTTGATGCCTCTGTTCGACTTGCCGAACCGGTAACAAATGTTGCTCCAAGGCAAAGCGTCACGGTAAATACTGCGCCGCTTGCAACAATGCGCATCTTCATACTATTTATTGTACTGAAATCGGATCTTTCGCTTTGCCGACGCCAAAGCCGCCGACTAACTCTTCGTCATCGATCTCAATAAAAATGCATTCACCCGGACACACTTCGGCTGCTTGCACTACTGCGAGTTGATTGCGTTGCTCCACGATTGCAAGACTTCCCGAACTTCCTGGGTCATTAAGCGCAACTCCGCGCTCGGCTACGTAGGCAATGCCGTCCTCAAGTTGCACAAATGCGTCTGGACAACGGTCGACGCACAGCCCGTCACCTGTACAAAGGTCTTGATCAATCCAAACGCGCACGACTCAAACGATAGAGGCAATAAGCAATGCAAGGAGCCCAGCATTGCGGGTGACATTCGACCAACCAATCGGGCGAGTGGAACGAAAACTAAAACATGCGCACGGCGGGCGCTCACCTGCTGCAAGCCGAGCAACAAGCAGCACCGTAAACGAGCTCAACAGAATAATCGCTGCGATGCGCACGGGCGTTTCTTGCAGACCCGCAATCAACAAGCCGCCCACAATCAACTCGATGTACGGCACAAACGGCACGAAGGGTTGAGCAATTCTCGGTGGTCGAAGTTGCTTTGCTTGCACAAGCCATTCGATACCAGCCAACAATTTCTGGATTCCGGCGAAGATAAAAACTACGCCAACAACCGAGGCGCAACCCCAAGCAAAACTAAATTGCATTAAGCGCCACGCCGCCAACTTTGCCCTTATAAAAGACCATCGCGTCATGTGTTGCTTCGGCTGTATGCAATGACGTCACTTGAGCGAGCACGAATCGATGGTCTCCAGCTGGCGTCACTGATTCAACAGTGCAGTCGATCGATGCCAGGATGCCAGACAAGATCGGCATGCCATTGGAAGATTGTTGCCACTCAAGACCTTCAAAACGATTAGCCGCCCCGTCGACAGGATCTTTGGCAAATCTCCAGCACAATTCGGTTTGAGCATCGCTCAACACATTTGCGCAAAACAAAGTGCCACTTGAGATATCAGGCCAACTACGCGATTTGCCAATAAAGAATCCGACATACGGCGGATCTAATGACACAGAGACGAATGAGCCGATGGTGACACCAACAGGTTGTGCCTCAGCATCCAATCCAGTCACGATTACAACGCCAGTTGGTAGGTGCCCGAGCACCTGCCTAAATCGGGCACTATCAAAGTTCGCTGTCATTCAAACGATGTTACTCAACTATGGTTTGGCAATGGCCACACCAATTTCGTTAAGCACAGTCACTGCCAATTCAATTGACTTCACCTATCTCGAATGCGGAACTGGGCCGCTCGCATTGTGCATGCATGGATTTCCCGACTCTGCACACTCGTGGCGACATCTGTTACCAGCACTTGCCGATGCAGGTTTTCATGCAGTTGCTCCATTTATGCGTGGGTATGCACCAACAAGCGTTGCACCAAATGGCGCGTACCAAACTGCCGCACTCAGCACTGATGCAAATGCGCTGCATGCAGCACTCGGTGGATCGCATGACGCCGTGATCATTGGGCATGACTGGGGCGCACCAGCCGTCTATGGCGCAGCAATCATCGCTCCAAATAATTGGAGCCGTGTTGTTGGCATGGCAGTACCGCCGTGGGGCGCAATTGGCGCAGCATTCTTGGGCAACCTCAAGCAATTGCAACTCAGTTGGTACATGTTTTTCTTTCAACATGCGTTGAGCGATTTCTTGGTATCGGCTAACAACTTTGCATTTATCGACATGTTGTGGACTCAGTGGTCACCAGGTTTTGATGCAACAACCGATCTTGCTCATGTCAAAGCGTCTCTCACTGACCCTGCCAACTTGCAAGCAGCGCTTGGTTACTATCGCGCAGCCCTGGGCTCGGGTTACAAAGACCCTGCCCTCAATGAAGCTCAGACCCTCGCCCAATCCGAGACACCAACGCAACCAGTTCTCTATCTGCACGGTCGTAATGACGGCTGTATCGGCGTAGAAGTAGCTGACTATGCCACGAGTGTTGCGCCATCAAATGCCCGAGTCGAAATTGTTGACAACTCTGGTCACTTCATACAACTCGAGCAACCAACCGCAGTAAACAAACTGATCATCGATTGGGTGACCGGGCGTGGCTGATGATCCATCTGTATCCGTATTACCAAATGGCATTCATGTCGTAGTTAAACGCGACTGCGCAACCTGCGTAATGGTTGCTCCACTGTTGATGCAACTGCAATCGTCACATGGCATCACGATTTATTCTCAAGACGATGCAGTGTTTCCAGTGGGCGCACAGGTCATGCACGATGCAGACTTGTCAATCAGTTGGCACAACAACATTGAAACGGTGCCAACTGTGATCAACGTAATTGATGGTGTAGAAGTTGATCGCACAGTTGGCTGGTTGCGCGACGAATGGGCACGCTTGTTTGATTTGCCAAACATCGGTGATGGACTCCCCTCTTATCGACCAGGTTGTGGTTCGCTCAGCGTTGATCCCGACAAGGTAGATGCACTACGTGCCAAATTTGAGGGCTCGCTACTGGTTTCGCGCAGAGTTGAAATTGCATCACTCGAAGATGAGATGGAAGCTCTTTTTGCCCGTGGCTGGACGGATGGTTTGCCCGTGGTTCCACCCACACAAGAGCGAGTGATGCGCATGCTGAGCGGTACTTCACTTGCACCATCCGACATTGTTGCTATTGCCCCACCCGATTTGGTTGAACTCACCGTCGAAAAAATTGCGATCAATGCTGTTATGGCTGGTTGCTTACCCGAATATCTTCCGTGGGTGATTGCGGCACTCAAAGCAGTGTGCACAGACGAGTTCAATATGCACGGCGTGCTGGCCACCACGATGCCAGTTGGTCCGGTAATTGTGTGCAGTGGGCCAGGCTCGCGGGCAATTGGAATGAATAGTGGCGTCAACGTGCTTGGCCAAGGCAATCGCGCCAACATGACCATCGGTCGCGCAGTGCAACTCACTATCCGCAATGTTGGAGGTGGCCGTCCAGGAGAAATCGATCGTGCTGCGCATGGCATGCCTGGCAAACTCAGTTTTTGTTTTGCCGAAGACGAGATTGGATCTCCATGGACGTCGCTCGCAGTTGCCCGCGGTGTCGCCACAGACACCGATGCAGTAACAGTGTTTGCAGGCGAAGGCCCGCGCTGTGTTACTGACCAACTTGCGCGTGACCCAGAACAACTCGCTACTTCACTTGCCGCCACCCTGCTCACTGTCGAACACCCAAAACTTCCGCTTGCTTATGACGCAATGCTTGTCGTTGGTCCTGAGCACGCGCGAGTGTTCGGCGATGCGGGTTGGAGCCGCGAGCGCGTTATTGAAGAGCTCCATGCGCGCCTGCAACTCAAAGGATCCGACATCGTGCGCGGCAGTCATGGCATGGCAGAAGGTGTGCTGCAAAAGTACGAACAACTGACCGTGTCCAAGTTTCGACCAAACGGAATCTTGCTTGTTCATGCCGGCGGTGGCGCAGGCTTGTTCTCGGAGATCATTGGTGGCTGGGCCAGTGGCGCTATCGGCTCCGAACCCGTCACGCAACTCGTCACTAATGTAGGTACACAATGACAACAGCGATCACGATGATAAATGACAGCCCTGCTCGATTTGTGCTCGACCCAACAAGCGAGCGCAATCCATCGCAGCGCCAAATACTTGCGCGACCAAGTTCGCTCAAGGGCCTCACTGTTGGCCTGCTCGATATTTCAAAAGCCCGTGGCGATGTGTTTCTCGATCAGTTAGAGCGCAGGCTCGTCGGTGTTGGCGCAACTGTCAAACGATTTCGCAAACCAACCTTTACCAAACCCGCGCCTGTTGACTTGCGCCACGAGATCGCCATTTCCTGCAACGTAGTTATCGAAGCACTTGCTGATTGAGGCAGCTGTACGTCGTGCAGTGTGCACGACATCGTAGATCTTGAAACTCGCGGAATTCCATCGATGTTCATTGCATCGTCCGAGTTTCGTCAAGCAGCCATCGCCCAGTCTGTTGCGCTTGGTATGCCAGACGTGCAGCGCATGTTTGTACCCCACCCCATTCAAGATCGCACCGATGCCGAGATGGCCGCATACGCCGATCAGGCGTTTGACGAAATACTTGGCATGATCACGGCTGTTGATACCACCCATTAACTTGCGCAATCAGTCCATCTTCTAAAAGACCTTGCACGATTGCTTTGCAGCGTTCGGGTTGCTCAACTAGCCCCATCACTTTTGCAGCGTCGGTGAAACGAACTGCGCCAGCAATTAATGCTTTCATTAATTTGCCGCGCGCCTGACGATCAGACCCCTCAAACCGAGATTGTGGTTTACTCGTACCTGCAGTCGCTGGAGCAGGGTCTTGTCCTCCATCGCAATTCCATCGACACTGCAGTTTCACAATGCATTCTTCACATTTCGGCGCACGGGCACTGCACACCGTTGCACCAAAGTCCATCATCACCTGATTCCACTCCCATCCAAGACCTTCGGGCACGATGGCATCAGCGATCAACTGCACTTCTTTTTTGCCAAGCACTTTGTTCTGTACACGAGCGAGCACCCGTGCCACGTTCGTATCCACCACGCCCACATCGGCATGATCGGCAAAGGCCATCACTGCTCGTGCTGTGTAGTCACCAACACCGGGCAGAGCCACAAGCTCTTCAAGCGTTGTAGGAACTTCGCCGTTATGGCGCAACACCATTACTTTTGCTGCTTCATGCAAGTTGCGACACCTGCGTGGGTAGCCAAGGCCTTGCCAGATTTCTAGCAACTCACCGAGCGAGGCAGTCGCACACGCAGCCGGCGTTGGAAATTGCTCAAGAAAAAGATTGAACTTTGGCTCCACACGATGTACTTGAGTTTGTTGCGACATCACTTCACTCACCAACACGTGCCAACGATTATTAGTTTGCCTCCACGGAAAGTCGCGCAGTTGCGGAAGCCCCCAACCTAAAATCGGATCGACGATCGCAACGTTTGCGTCTATTGACCCCACACGTCTTGACCGTCGTAAGGGCGGTTGCGAGTTGGAAGCGCTGACCGTTTCCACACCATCACTCGTCGACGGAAGTAACACACTTCTTTGCCATCTTGATTAAAGCCTTTGGTTTCAACAGTGACGACACCGCGATCATTTTTGGACTTCGACTCCTGAACATCCAGCACTCGGGTCTCTGCATGAATGGTGTCGCCATGAAACGTCGGAAATTTGTGTTGTAAAGTTTCTACTTCAAGGTTGGCAATAGCAGCACCACTTACGTCGGGCACGCTCATGCCAAGCACCAACGAATACACCAAGTTGCCCACGACCACATTGCGACCCTGCACACTTTGCTCGGCAAACCAATCATTGGTGTGCAGTGGATGATGATTCATCGTGATCATGCAAAACAAATGATTGTCTGCTTCTGTGATGGTCTTGCCCGGCCAATGTCGATAGACATCGCCGACAATGAAATCTTCTAAACATCTGCCAAATGGGCGCTCGTGCGTGGTCATGTGAGTAAACGCTACCGATTTTCAACCGTGACACGAGAACTGGCGCGTCTCATATCGGCGTGTCATCAGCATCGTCAGAATATGAGCCCTTAAAGTCTGGTAGCGGAAATTGCCCTGTACGGTCTCGTGGCGCGTAGTGCTCTGCCCAGTTGTACTTGTTGCTCGGATGTTCGTTTGCATCCACTGCCACTTTGCGAAACGATTTGAGTTTTACACGACGATCAATTGCCCATGGTCCAACACGCAAGCTCAAGTACACAATTGCACCGACAATAAGTGGCATCCAATATTGCGCAATTCGATAACTGAATACACCAACCGTCGCAACGCTTCGCGTCAAACCAAAACCAATAAGCGTTGGAATATAAATACCCTCAACAATGCCGAGACCGCCAGGTGTGATTGGCACTACGGCCATGATGTTGGCAAGACCAAATGCAACGATCAGCCCACGCAAGTCAATTTGTGCACCAAATGCAAGCAGAAACACCCACAGGGCCGCCATGTCAAGCAACCAATTCAGTAACGCCCACACAAACACTCGTTCTTTGAGCCCGCGTTCACGAGCAAGGCCTTGCAAGCGAAAACCGAGTTGACGCAGCACATCGGCTGCATTGTCTGGATCCATTCGCAACTTTGCGGCAATCCATTTGATGCTTCGTTCTGCTCTGCCTTGCCCATCAATCAATCCAACAACGAGTCCTGTTGCCACCAGCATCAAAATGACTCCCACAAGCGCTGCAGACCCGTATGCAGCATTCACACCGCGTCCAGGAATCGACGCAATAAGTCCAACCCACAAAATCAGATTGAGCACTACAGCAGAACCCAGTCCTGCAGTTGCAAGTGCAAAGCCCGCATCTGGTCCAGGCACGCCTGAGCTGGTGAGCAACTTAAATCCAAGTGCGCTGCTCGCTGCACTGCCAGCTGGCAATACTTGGCTCACCGACTTGGTGCTCAACTGAATTCGAAAGAGTCGCCAAATTGAAATTGAGTGACGAGAATCACCGAGCGCGGCGTGCGTCAGTAACGAGTATGCAAAAAGTGCCCCAAGCTCAAGACCAAGCCCCAACACCAACAAACTCGGTCGAACCTTGGCAAGTTCTGAAGGCGCTTTTCCTAAGCCAGGTGTGAGCGGCAAGACAAAGAAGTAAATGATGATCGCAAAAATCACCCACTTCAGGGCCACGAGGCTCGACTTGAGTCCACCCGGGAGTTCCATAGATAAATCGTAGGTGCTGAGTCAACCCGAGTTGCGTCTCAGAGGCAAAATGTAACTAGCGTTTAGCGCATGTCATTTTCCAGCGACCTCGCCCAAGCGGCACAAGCCATCGAAAAAGCTAAGAAAATTGTGAATACGGGTGTCGCACATCTTGCATCTACTGGCGGGCCTGATATTCATCAACAGCTTGCATACGATCTCGCTCACTCAGCAGCCGCCGTCGAGACTGCACGTTCCATGCTTGACTACGGATCAAAAGGTGAAACAGAAGCGCTCCTCACCTGCGCATTTACCGCAGACATGATTTTTGAAGTTTCGTCAAGGCTCTTGGGCAGAGAACATTTGTGGGGTCTTGAGCCACACCCACTTGAAGGTGCATACGATTTCATGGCAACGTTTCGCGACCCGGTTTTTGTTGCATCACTCGCCGAAAAATCTGGGCCACGACATCTCGATGATGACTTCGAAATGGTTCAAGACACATTTCGAAGTTTTGCCAACAAAGTCATTGCGCCACGCGCCGAACACGTGCATCGATTCAATGAGGACGTTCCAGAAGAAGTGATCTCAGGACTTGCTGAACTCGGAGCATTTGGTCTTTCGGTGCCATCAGAATACGGCGGCTTCTCCGAAGGTGGGGATGGCGAATATATGGCGAGCTGCATCGCCACCGAAGAACTCTCTCGCGCGTCGCTTGGCATCGGCGGCTCATTGATCACTCGCCCCGAGATCCTCACTCGCGCACTTGTCAACGGCGGCACTGAAGCACAAAAACAATATTGGCTTCCAAAACTCGCAACCGCCGAAGTAATGGCCGCTGTTGCAGTCACCGAACCCGACTACGGCAGCGATGTTGCAAACATCAAAGTCATGGCCGTGAGAGCAGCAAACGAAAAAGGTGAAGACGGCTACGTGATCAACGGTGTCAAAACATGGTGCACGTTTGCTGCTCGCGCCAATGTGCTGATGCTTTTGGCCCGCACCGACCCTGATCGCACCAAAACACACCGCGGACTCAGCGTGTTGATTGTGCCAAAACCAATTGGCGACGCCCATGGTTTTATGTTCGATCAGCCAGGCGGCGGAAAAATGGAAGGTCGCCCCATCGACACCATTGGTTATCGCGGCATGCATTCATACGAGATCGCTCTCGAAAATTGGTGGGTACCTGCCGACCATTTGATCGGCGAAGACGCTGGTCTCGGCAAGGGTTTCTATTACCAAATGAGTGGATTCGAAAATGGTCGGCTACAAACAGCAGCGCGCGCAGTAGGTGTGATGCAGGCCGCGTACGAAGCGGCACTCGCCTATGCCAACAACCGCAAAGTTTTTGGCAGCAACATTGCCGAATACCAACTCACCCAAATCAAACTTGGGCGCATGGCGGCCATCATTCAGGCTTCACGACAATTCAGTTACGTCGTTGCCAAGTTGATGGGTAAAGGCGAAGGCACGATGGAAGCCAGCATGGTCAAGGCATATGTATGCAAGGCAGCCGAGTGGGTCACTCGTGAAGCAATGCAAATTCACGGTGGTTTTGGCTATGCCGAAGAATATTCGGTGAGCAGACTGTTTGTTGACGCCCGCGTGCTCTCTATTTTTGAAGGCGCAGATGAGACGTTGTGCCTCAAAGTAATCGCCCGTCGACTTGTTGAAGAGTCCGGCTCGAAATAGCTACAAACAAAAGCTAGATACAATTAGATAAACGCAAGCAGATCGTGCAGCGATTGTATCCGCTCACACGTTTCATGCGCACGGTGATCGTATGGGTCGAGCAAGATCGGCACGAGTCCGGCATTTTGCGCACCACCAATGTCATTTACATACGAGTCGCCTACGTACGCAATCCGATCATTCGTGATTCCCTTGCCGTTCATTAGACGCAAGGCGTCAGCAAAGATTCCGGGGTGCGGTTTGGCTACTCCAATCACGTGCGAGTCGGTCACGATCTCGACAGGCACGCCTGCACCAATCCCCACTTGGCAGATGCACTGATTGGCAAGCGTTGCCTCAACTTGTCCGCTCGCATTCGACACAATCCCAATTGGTAATCCCACAAGATGCATCTTCCACAATGCGGCAGCCGACTCGAGTAATGGGAATCGCCACAAGAATGGTGAGAATACATTTCGTAATGTGACTATTGCAGTTTCAATATCTTTTTCTGGCACTCCAGCACTGATGGCATAACCGCGCCGATATCCGTCCCAACTAAAGCCGTCTAACGATCTTTGCTCTCGCTGTGCAATCGCGTCTAATGCTGCCATGCCTGCGTAATGTGCGCGAATGCAGCTCTCGATACTGCCGTCGCCACCGAGCGGGCGAATAATTGCGCCGAGCGTGACCGGGTCAGGTAGTAAAAAGATGCCGCCTGCATCAAACAGGATTGCGTCAAAACGTTTTGTCACGCTTGTGGCGTTCGAGTACGACCTGCGAGCTCGCCGCGAGTGATGAACTTGAGAGCCATCTTGCGACTTGCTTCGTCGATCATCTCGAGACCAAACATCACGGCACCCTTGCCGTCATTTTCGGTCGCCGAGTTATACGCATCCAAAATCTGCCATGCCTTGTCAAATTGCTCTTGTGTTGGTGAAAATACGTCGTTGAGTACATCAACTTGATCTGGGTGCAATGCCCACTTGCCGTCGTAGCCAAGTGTGCGTGTTCGTTTTGAATATTCGCGCAAAGCGTCGTTGTCGCGCACATGTAGGAACGGTCCGTCAATTACTTGCAGGCCGTTTGCGCGACCGGCCATCAAAATCTTGCTGAACACGTAATGGAAGTGATCACCTGGGTAGTCGGCAATCTGTACGCCACCGGTGAGTACGGGCATTTCCATACTTGCCGAGAAGTCTGCTGGTCCAAAAATGATGGTCTCCAGGCGCGGGCTTGCTTCACATATCTCTTCCACATTGATGAGTCCGCGCGCAGTTTCAATTTGTGCCTCAATACCGATGTGTCCAACTGGCAGTCCGCTTGCAATCTCTACTTGACGCAGCAACAAATCTGCTGCCACTACTTGCGCAGCATTTTCTACTTTCGGCAACATGATTTCGTCCAAACGCTCGCCTGCGTTACCAACAACTTCCAAGATGTCGTATGCGGTCCACTTGGTGCTCCAGTCATTGATGCGCACGCACAAAACCTTGTTACCCCAGTCGTGTCCACGAATCGCACTCACGATGCGAGCTCGGGAAGCCTCTTTCTCCTTCGGCGCAACAGCATCTTCAAGATCTAAAAACACCATGTCTGCATTGGTACCAGGGCCCTTGCCCATCATCTTTTCGGATGAACCAGGAATTGCGAGACAGGAACGGCGCGGGAGATTGCGTGAGCGTAAAGACATAGCTATAAGGCTACATCGCGCTTCGCACGAGCATCTCGGTGGACGCCGGGCATTCCCCAATAAAATTCTGCGCAGTATTCATATCAATATCCGAAACACCCGTAGGTCCAATAATCCGCCCCAGCAGTTGACGAGGAATCACATCTATGTCGCTGCGCCACGGCGCATCGACATCGCGATTGGCCAGCTTCATCGCATCCCACAACTCAATTGGCAATCGTGTTCCCAATCGCGTTACAAGCCACGCTGGTTTACTTTCGCAATACGCAAGTGCGGCAACTGCCTGCGAGCCACCAACCGCCAGCACCTCAGTGCCCCCGCATCCAAGCGTGTCAATGATCACGATGTCGCTCATCTGCACAGTAAGGCCCGCGTGTTCCAACGTCACCCCCTGCACATCGATATCAAGTCGCTCAAGCGCATTGACTGCCGAGTCCCCCGTTCCAAACGAATCAACAATGATTGCCCGACAATCGCCGCGCCGAGCAATTGCTTCAAGAGCTGTCGGGTTCCAGCCAACGATGCACACCGTCGCGTCTTGAGGCAACGCTTCAATCAGAAAATTTGTGGTTTCGTCTGCGTCCATGCGGTCACTCAACTCCCGCGCTTTTTCAAAGGGGTCGGCCGCCGCAAGCACACTCGCACAAAGCCACCACAAGGGGGCGCACGTGGGGTGTCGTTCAACGATTCGCCGAGCCGCAAGCACAAGCCCAGCGGGCTCAGATCGCAGGCCACGCAGGGCCTCAGCCGTCTCAACGACGAGTGAAACTGGGTCTGCTCCCGTGGCACGTGCCACATACCGCAGATGCTCAATTGGGTGCATTTCCCAAACGATAGTGCCGACTTGCTACCGTCAAATGCGTGACAAACTCACCATCCCTCGACACCATGCTCAATCCGCTCACAGGCGATGCCCGCCCGCTGCGCGATTGGCTCACCACTTTTCATCTTGCATCCGTAGTTATCGATCCGTTCACAAACGAAAGTGCGTGGATTCTTGATACCGCAGCACGCGTGTTGCATCAGTTCGCTGACGCTGCAGTGCGAGTCAACTTCATCGTTGCTGGGTCGCCTGCAGAAGCAAAACAATTTCTCGGACCACTAGCCGATCAGTTCCTCACATTTTGTGATCCAGAGCGCATCATGATCAAGCAACTTGGACTACATGAGTTGCCTGCATTCGTGTTCATTCAAAGCGATGGTACGGTGCCTGCATCTGCCGAAGGCTGGAGCCCGGCGTCTTGGAGTCTCGTTGCCAACCACATTTCTCAAGTCGTGCAGTGGCAGCAACCTCTGTTCCCTGTGGCTAGCGATCCAGGCTCATTCAAGGGCACACCAGCACTGGCATGAACACGCCAGAGCCGTTCGTACATACAGAGTTACTGCCTCTCGGTCCGGACGCCACCGAGTATCGACTCATTTCGAAGGAAGGCATCTCTACATTCTCGACAAGTGAAGGCACATTTCTCAAAGTTTCCCAACAAGCGATCACGCTTCTTACCGAGCATGCAATGCATGACATTGCACATTTGCTGCGCACTTCGCATTTGCAACAACTCGCAAATATTCTTCAAGACACAGAGGCCAGCGACAACGATCGCTTTGTAGCTCTTGACTTGCTCAAGAATGCCGGCATCGCTGCTGGTGGCGTATTGCCAATGTGTCAAGACACCGGAACCGCAATTGTCAAAGCCAAAAAAGGTCAGCATGTGTTCACTGGTGGCAACGACGAAGAAGCAATCAGTCGCGGTATCTACAACACCTATCTCACAAGCAACCTTCGCTACAGCCAGCTTGCACCGCTGTCGATGTTTGAAGAAGTCAATACCGACACCAATCTTCCTGCCGAAATCAAGATCGCTGCAGTTGCAGGCGACGAATACAAGTTTTTGTTTATCGCCAAAGGTGGCGGTTCAGCCAACAAGAGTTACTTGTTCCAAGAGACGAAGGCACTGCTCAACGAAAAAACATTGCTGCCCTGGCTCTTCGACAAAATGATTACGCTTGGCACTGCAGCGTGCCCGCCGTATCACTTGGCAATTGTGATTGGTGGAACATCGGCAGAGTTTGCGGTGGAGACGGCGAAACTTGCAAGTACGCACTATCTCGATTCATTGCCAACATCGGGCAGCAAAGCTGGTCACGCATTTCGCGATATTGAATTGGAAGCCAAAGTGCTCAAACTCGCACAACAAACTGGCATTGGTGCTCAGTTCGGTGGCAAATACTTTTGCCACGATGTGCGTGTTATTCGCCTCCCGCGTCACGGCGCAAGTTGCCCTATCGCAATGGCTGTTTCGTGCAGTGCAGATCGTCAAGCTCTCGGCAAGATCACCGCTGACGGAATCTTCCTAGAAGTGCTCGAGACAGACCCATCACGTTTTCTGCCGGAAATAACCGAAGACCAATTGGCATCCGAAGTCGTTGCGATCGATCTCAATCAACCGATGGACAAAATTCGCGACACACTTTCGCAATACCCAGTCAAGACTCGCGTGATGTTGAGCGGCCCGATGGTGGTAGCTCGCGACATTGCGCACGCAAAAATCAAAGAACGCTTGGATGCCGGCAAAGGACTGCCCCAGTACCTCAAAGATCATTGCGTGTATTACGCAGGCCCAGCAAAAACACCGGTTGGTTATGCATCTGGTTCATTTGGCCCCACAACTGCTGGTCGCATGGATAGTTACGTTGCCGAGTTTCAAGCCGCAGGTGGCAGTTTCGTGATGCTTGCCAAAGGCAACCGCTCGCGACAAGTCACTGACGCGTGCAACACCTACGGTGGTTTTTATCTCGGCTCTATCGGCGGCCCTGCAGCACGGCTCGCTCAAGACTGCATCACCAAAGTTGAAGTGCTCGAATATGCCGAACTCGGCATGGAAGCGGTCTGGAAAATCGAAGTCCAAGACTTCCCTGCATTTATCGTGGTCGACGATAAAGGCAATGATTTTTTTGATGCTGTCAATGCCACAGTTGGCGTGCAGATCAATGTTCGTTAATTAGCGCTTGAGCAAGCTCTTTAAGACTTCACGGGTGTCGTGCGCCTCGTCGGGTGTTCCACCAAACTCCACTCCGCCAAAGTCGGTCACGCCAAATTCTTGTAGCGCTGCCACTCTGTCAAACACTTCGCTCGCCGAACCAATGATGGCCACATCTTCCGGGCCAGCCACGCCTTCGTGGTCGAGCATTGCGCGGTAGCTAGGCAATTGCCCGTACACCACAAAAGTTTTTGCGGCTCGTGCTTTTGCTTCAGCCACATTTTTCGTTACACACATCGGCAGCGCAGCGATTACTCGTGGTGCGGGGCGGCCAAGTTCTTCTGCTGCTTGCACGATTGTTGGCACAGTGAGTGTGCGCAATGTTTCTGGTCCGGTGCACCACGTGAGTGTTCCTTCGGTAAATGCAGCAGCAAGCTTGAGCATCTGTGCACCAAGGGCCGCAACTACAACGCCACAACTTTGTGGCTTGCCAATCGTCAATTCGGCATGTGTGGTCAGCACCTCACCAGCAAACGACACCTTTTGATTATGAATCAGTGGCATCAAGATCGAGAGGTATTCCTTCATGTGACGCACAGGCTTATCAAACGACATGCCAGTCATGCCTTCAACAACAACTTTGTGACCAAGCCCAATACCAAGGGTAAGACGGCCGCCTGCTGCTTGGTTTGCCGTCAGTGCTTGCTGAGCAAGCATCATTGGGTGACGCGGATACACAGGGATCACGCTGGTCCCGAGTTCAATGCGCGGTACTTCACGACCAACGACGCTCAATGTGCTCAACGCATCAAGACCAAAAATCTGCGACTGCCAATATGAGGCAAACCCGTCGCGCTCTGCCTGAGCTGCTTCGGCAACGACGCCATCAATGGTGCTGTCGTTGCTAGATCCAAAAATTCCGATGTTCATCCGTTTTGTCATGCAACAAAACTACAGGCAGTTGCGCTCTACGGCAAGGTCGTAGTGGTATCAGGTATCACATCTACTGGCACAGTCGTTTCGCTTTCAACAGGCACAGTTTCATCGGGCATTACCCCAGGTACCGGTGCATCCGACTTGAAATAGATCGGCAAACACTCGCCTTCTCGCGTTGGAGCAAACTCAAGTGCTCGCGCAATTGCCGCAGCAAACACCGACCTACCGTTTGCGGTTAAATGCACACCGTCTTTGCCTATCAATCCGTTGTTTGCGGCGATTGTTCCCCAATCCAAAACTGTCACGTTTGGAAATTCGCCGGCCAATTTCATAATCACGTCATTGACTTCCTGTTGACGAGGATTAAACAATGCAGTCGTCAACACCACAAATGGCGTGGGCGACAATCCCTCAAAAATCTGGCGCATCTTATTTTCGTAATTTGCCTGATTGCCGTCGTAGTTGGTGCCCAAAAATACAACCGCAGTGTCCCAACCGTCCTCGAGACGTTGCCCCAATACTTTGAGACCAAAATCGACGAAACTCCCCGACTGCGCTTCTACTTCTACTTTCCAACCCAGCTGCGTCAACGTGTCGCACATCTCGTTTCCATAACGGCTTGAGGTACTGGCCATGATCGAGTCGCCGATCATCAGTACACGTGGTCCGCCAACCTGCGGGCCCATCATTGGTCCGAGCAGTTCTGGAAAGTTGATAGTGATTCCCTCGGGCAACGTCACGAGACTTGCAAAGTTTCCGCCAGGAATACGTCCAACTCCATCAACGACATTGTCGTTATTCGTCAGCAAATTGACCACACCGCAACTCGTCAGAGTCAAGCAAGAAGCACAGACGAGTGCGGCGATCTTGAGCACTCGTCGCCACGTGGGGGTTGGGCGAAACATTTGTTTTATTCTACGCGATTATTTCGCAACTCGTCTCGTATCGAGGCCAACAACTCATTGGTTGTTTCGCTTGTCTGTGCATTTCCGTCTGTTCGGTAGCGGCCGTAAGCCTTAATCACAAAAAACATGACGACTCCTACCATCACAAAGTTGAGTGATGCAGTAAAAAGCGATCCGACCGGAATAAAACTTCCGTTGATGCTGAAACCCTTATCATTAAAATTTGGTTGTGTGCCACCAAAAACGGCGCCAACAAGCCCGCCCAACACACCTTGATTATCTTTGCCGTCACCGGCAACGGCATCGACAAT
This sequence comes from Actinomycetota bacterium, assembly GCA_007279905.1. Lineage (GTDB taxonomy): Bacteria > Actinomycetota > Acidimicrobiia > Acidimicrobiales > Ilumatobacteraceae > UBA3006. The sequence goes on from QYPH01000010.1 coordinate 62,503, forward strand.
TGTCTTGAATGCCGCACCCATCACAAATGCGACTGCTACATCCACCACGCTTCCGCGGTTGATAAACATTTTAAATTCGTGAACAATGCCAAGCTTCTTTGAATCCATAGCAATCGAGATTACTTGCTGGCAAGTTTCTTTAGCTGCACCCGTGCGTCATTGAAACATGCACCATCTGCCAAGTCAGAAAATGAATCGGGAGCAAATGCATTTGCGGTCAACCCACCTTTAATACTGCGGCGCCACAACCCTTTGGGCATTGCACACACCCCTTCACGCATTGCAGGGTCAATTTCTACTTCTACCGACAATTCGGCACGGTCATTAAATATGGTCACTGTTTCTCCAGTTGAAACACCGTGTAGGCGTGCATCTGTGGGATGCAATTTCAGCACAACTGGTGGCGGCAACGTGTCTCCAAACATCGAGTTGATTGTGAACGAGGTTGAGGGCGTCAAGAGAGTGAGCGGATGTGCATCATCGACCAACTGTTCATACTGTGGTCCAGGCATTTCGCTCTCCGATTCCCACACTCGCATTCGCTCACCCTCACAAGATGGAAACACATCACGAAACTGAATTGTTCCACCAACCGGTCTTACAGGTGTTGTTCCGCACATCGAATCAGCGACAAGCGCATCAATTGCTTGCTCGGACGCATCAAACTCTTGGCGAGAATAACCCAGCGCAACGGCAAGTGCTTCTGCCAACTCTCCATTGCTGCGCGACTCGCCAATTCTGTCAATTACCCGACGATTTTCTTGCACTGCATACACGCCATAAGAGCCCACCACATCATGAATCTCAAAGTGTGTTGTTGCGGGGAGCACCACGTCGGCCAACAATGCCGTGTCGGTCATGACTTGCTCGTGCAACACCACAAATACGCTTTCGTTTGCTAGCCCATCAAGCATTCCTTTTTGATCGACCGCAGTCACTGCAGGGTTTGCTCCTTGAATCACCAATACCTTGGCTGGCACATGCCATGCTCCAGGCTCGCCGCGCAATACGCGACCAACTCGATTCATGTTCATCTTATTTTGTTCTGGCCGACTGACACCTTGCGGCCATTGAGCCAACACACTGTTCGGAAACCCACCCGATGTCGAGCCAATGATTCCACTTCCAAGCACTCCAAAGTTTCCGGTCAGCGCCCACATTCCATATGCCGCCAAGTAGGCGCTGCCACCGTTGCGATTACGCTCCATTCCCCAACCAGCTCGCAACATTGCGGGCTTGATTGTTGTTACCAATTCGGCAAATCGCACAATGTCATCGATTGGCACGCCACAGATTTCGCTCGCCCGTTCAAGAGAATATTCATTGGCAGCCAGCAAAAACTGCTCTGCTCCAACCACGTGCTTTTTCACGAAGTCTTTGTCAACTCGATTGTGCTCATTGATCCACCTGGCAACTGCATATCCAAACACCACATCGGTTCCGGGACGCAAAGCAATATGCAAGTCGGCTCGAGCCGCTGGCGTTGTGCGTCGCGGATCAACCACCACAACTACTGCACCGTCCTTTTTTGCTTGTGTGATAATCGGCAACATGTGGGTATTGCTTGCTCCCGGGTTTGCGCCCCACACCACAATGAGTTTTGAGTGCACCAAATCCATTGGGTCGCTCGACAACATGGTGCCAAACACTCGCTCCCATGCCGCAGAGTTGGTGCCTGCACAAATTGTGTGTTCAATCTCGGGGCAACCAAGCCGCTCAAACAAATATGGCATCAATCGCTTCTTATCAATACGTGTAGATGACGAGTTGTACAAATACGGCAACACACTGTCGGGGCCAAATTCGCTGATTGCTCCCGAGATCTTGTTAGCGACAAGCGTTATTGCTTCGTCCCATGAAGCGCTGCGAAATTCTCCAGAGCCTTTTGCGCCTGTGCGGATCAACGGCGTCATGATGCGCTCTTTGGAATACACGCGCTCGGCGTGATGCTTCACTTTTTTACAAATCCAGCCATCGGTTAACGGGTTTGCTTGCTCACCAACAGGTGCGGCATCGATGTCAACAATTTTGCCTAGCTCAACCGTTACTTCAAGTGCACACGAGTCTGGGCAATCAAGCGGACAGGCGGTAATGATTTTCATACAGGGTTTTCTGGAGCATCCAAATCACTGAACATGTCGATATCTCGCAATGGCTTAAAGCCATACCACCACACGGCCACAACACCAAGAGTAGCCACGCCACCGCCAATCACTGCCGCTGGTGTTCCAAATGCTTGCGATGCGATTCCAGACTCAAATGCCCCAAGCTCGTTTGTCGCACCAATAAATACGTTCTCCACTGCCGACACTCTGCCCCGCTTCAAGTCTGGGGTCACTAATGGAACGATTGAGCCGCGAATAAAGACACTCACCATGTCGGCAGCGCTGAGTATCAACACGGCGGCAAATGCAATCCAATATGTGTGTGTGGCGCCCAAGACAATCGTGCCAACACCAAAAATACCGACAGCTATGAGCAATGCTTTGCCCACATTGCGGCGTAACGGTTTGATTGACAAAAATAATGCCATCGAAGCAGCACCAATACCAGCAGACGCTCTTAGCCATCCATAGGCAACGTCGCCTACATGCAATTGCTCTTCGGCGATAGCAGGCAGAAGAGCAATTGCCCCGCCAAACAACACTGCAAACAAATCGAGCGAGATTGCTGCCAGCAAAATTGGTGTGCGCCTAATGAAGAACAGTCCTTCCATCGCCGAGCGCATCGTCACTTTCTCATCTGGGTCACGCGGCGTTGGTTCGCGCTCAAAACGCACACGCATGATGCCGATAATGCCGATAAAAATCAACGCGGTTGTTGTCGCGTACGCAACCCACGGTGCGGCCGAATACAAAAATCCAGATGCTGCAGGGCCAATGATCATTGCCGATGTCCACGAACCTGAAGACAGAGCAATGACTGGCGGCAAGCCGCCATCGGGCGCAACCATCGGATACATCGCGCGCGTGGCTGGAGACAAAAATGCTCGCGAGATACCAAACAATGTTGCAATAACAAAGAAGGGCCAAACAGCTGATGGCTCAGACAGCGAGTATGCAACCAGCGCGATTGCGCAAAACATCTCTCCCACAAGTGCCAATGCCGCGACGTGCTTGCGATTAAAGCGATCGGCCACACTTCCGCTCACTAGTACGAGTATCGCGATTGGCCCAAACTCGGCCAAACCTAGCCAGCCGATATCAATCGCTCGGCCAGTGATGTCAAAAATATGTTTTCCAAGTGTTGCTGCTTGAAGCGATACACCTACATGAAAGGCCAAACTGCTGCCGAGCATTCGCCGCACGTTTGTAGAACGCAAGACATCGCGTGCAGTAAGTTGGCGTGACTCAGTAGAATCGCTCATGAACAAACAACACTAGGGGAAACAATGTCTGCAATTGCTGATGAAACCCAATGGATGGATGCAACCGAGCAGGCTCAACTTGTTCGTGATGGAAAGGTCACCCCACTCGAATTGCTGAATGCTGCGCTCGAACGAGCAGACAAACTCAACCCATCCATCAACGCACTCACATATAGATGGGACGACGACGCACGTGCGGATGCAAGCGCACTCCCCGACGACGCTGCGATGCCGTTTCGTGGTGTGCCATTTATTTTGAAGGATCTCAACGCAGCCCTCAAAGGCAAGCCAATTTCTAACGGCAACATTGCTCTCAAGAACGCAAACTATACGTCCACCTACACAACCGACCACGTCAAGCGATTCATCCGCGCTGGTCTCGTGATTTTTGGTCGCGGCAGCTCGCCGGAATTTGGAAGTCTTCCAACTACAGAGCCAGAGGCTTGGGGTCCAACTCGATCACCATGGGATACAAGCAGAATTGCGGGTGGCTCAAGTGGTGGCAGTAGCGCGGCAGTAGCGGCGGGCATTGTGCCTGCTGCTCATGCCACCGATGGTGGTGGCTCTATTCGTATCCCTTCAGCATGTTGTGGATTAGTTGGATTAAAAGTTAGTCAAGGCCGCATTACTGCAGCACCAATGCGCGACGAAACAAATCTGGGCGTCGAGCATGTTGTCACTCGAACGGTGCGTGACTGCGCGGCACTACTTGATGCAACCCATGGGCCAGGAGTCGGTGATCGAGTCATTGCGCCTCCGCCAACCCGACCATACTTGAGTGAAATCGGTGCACCAGTCGGCAAACTTCGCATTGGTTTTCTCGATCATCGCCCGCTTGAAGGCGATATCGATCACGAGTGCGTCGAAGGTGTTCACATTGTTGCAAAACAACTCGAACAACTTGGTCACTCGGTCGAAGCCGCGTGGCCATCTGCTCTTGAAGACGCATCCTTTCCTCCTAGATTTACGGCGATTTGGGGAACCAACATGTCAGTTGCTTGCGAGACAACCGCAACGATGCTCGGTCGCGAAGTTACGGCTGATGATTTTGAACTTGTCAACTGGACCATGGCTCAATATGCAAAAAATACTTCGTCAACGACCTACGCAAGCGCAATTCTTGCGACGTCGTATTACCGACGCGCAGTGCAACAGTGGTGGGCAGATGGATGGGACATTCTGGTTACTCCGACGGTGAGTCGTGTTCCGCTCAAGGTTGGACAGTTTGCCAATGATCCGAAAGATCCAATGAAATCAATGAAAGATGCTGGCGACTTTGTCGCTTTCACTGCCGCCTATAACACGAGCGGTCAACCTGCCATCAGTTTGCCGCTGCACTGGACACCAGAAGGTGTTCCGATTGGAATTCAGTTAGTGGCCGCGTATGGCCGTGAAGACTTGCTGTTGCAACTTGCTTCGCAGCTCGAAGTTGCAATGCCTTGGTCTCATCGCCGCCCTGCAATGAAAGATCTCTCACTACTCAATTGATCTGACGATATTGCTGTGAGCAGCCCCAACGGGATTCGAACCCGTGCCGCCACCTTGAGAGGGTGATGTCCTAGGCCACTAGACGATGGGGCCAAGTAGCAACACAAGGCTACCGCGACAAAAAGCAACGCAAAGCGTTGTTTATCTGGGCGCTGCGAGGCAGAGCCGAGCAGCACAGCA
>QYPH01000055.1 GCA_007279905.1 Actinomycetota bacterium
GCGCGCGAACTGCACGTGCCGTTTATTTCCAACCAACCTCAGTATTCGATGTTGTGGCGAGTCATTGAAGAAGAAGTGGTGCCCGCAAGCGAGCGCGAAGGACTTTCACAAATCGTGTGGTCGCCAATGGCACAAGGCGTGCTCACTGGCAAGTATCTGCCTGGTCAACCGCCGCCTGATGGTTCACGTGCAACCGACGAGTTGAGCGGCAAAAACTTCATCTCTCGTTGGCTCACCGACACCACACTGACAAAAGTGCAAGAACTCAAGCCAATTGCTGCTCAAGCAGGCATCACGATGGCGCAGATGGCCATCGCCTGGGTGTTGCAAAATAAAAACATAGCGTCAGCAATTGTTGGTGCTACTCGCCCAGAGCAACTCGACGACAACGTCAAGGCCGCAAACATTGTGCTCGAGCCAGCAATTCTGTCGGCCATCGACACTGTGCTTGATGGCATCATTGTGAGCGATCCACGGCTGACCGTGTCGCCAAAAACCCGTTTTTAATCTCGTAGTTTTTTAGATACACACGGCTCAAGGGCCAGTAAACAAACCGCTGCGATCGCCCTTCATTGGCGGATGCACTTCACCTTCGTAGCGAGCAATTTCTGCTCGACCAACTACATGCCAGTGCACTTCGTCTGGTCCGTCGGCAAGCCGCAATGTTCGTTGCCCCGCATACATGCGCGACAGCGGTGTCCATTGTGAAACACCTGTTGCACCAAATACCTGAATCGCTTCGTCGATGATCTTGCATACACGCTCTGGCACCATTGCTTTAATCGCGCTCACCCACACACGCGCTTCGGCGTTGCCAAGCGTGTCCATGGCCTTTGCTGCACGCAACACCATGAGGCGCATTGCCTCAATTTCAATGCGAGCTTTGGCAATCACTTCGGTGTTCTTGCCGAGTCGAGCAATTGGTTTGCCAAAAGCTTCGCGCGAAAGTCCACGTCGGATCATCAATTCGAGAGCGCGCTCGGCCGCACCAATCGAACGCATGCAGTGATGAATGCGTCCTGGTCCGAGACGAACTTGGCTGATCTCAAAACCGCGACCTTCGCCCAGCAACATATTGCTTGCAGGCACACGTACGTCAGTGAAACCCAAGTGCATGTGACCGTGCGGTGCATCGTCTTCACCAAATACATGCATGGCGCCAAGAATCTTTACTCCAGGTGCATCCATGGGTACAAGTATTTGTGAGTGCCTGCGGTGCGGCGGGCCATCAGGGCTCGTCATCACCATGCAGATCATGATCTTGCAACGTGGGTCTCCGGCGCCAGAGATGTAATACTTTTCGCCGTTGATCAACCACTCGTCACCATCAAGAACCGCGAGACATTCCAGATTCTTTGCATCCGAGGAAGCGACATCTGGTTCGGTCATTGCATACGCAGAACGAATTTCGCCTGCGAGTAGCGGCTCGAGCCAACGCTTCTTTTGCTCAGGAGTACCAACACGTTCCAACACCTCCATGTTGCCCGTGTCTGGCGCACTGCAGTTAAAGCACTCTGATGCAATGGGGTTCTTGCCCAATTCATTTGCAATGTAGGCATAGTCAAGGTTTGACAAACCTTCACCAGTCTCGGCGTTTGGCAGGAAGAAGTTCCATAATCCTTTTGCCTTCGCTTTGGCCTTTACCGAATCGAGCAACTCGAGTTGACCTTTTCCATATTGCCAGCGGTCAGGTCGGCCTTCGCCCAGTCGAAAGAATTCATCGGTGATCGGATCAATCTCTTTGGCAACAAATTCTTTGACGGCTTCAAACAATGGAACAGCTTTGGCCGACATGGCCAAATTCATTGCATCGTCGGTGGTTATTCCTGAGTGCATTCCGGGCTTTGGCATAACCCCACGCTACCCGTCTTGCCGATTTGGCGACCTAGTCAGAGCGCCAAACAGATTTAGGATTCGGAAAGTATGACGAGAGGTATCTCGCGCGATGTCTTTTCTTGATACCCCGCATACCCCTTGAATGCTCCAGCAACAATTGGCCACATCCGTGCACGCTCCTCGGAGTTGGCTGTGCGGGCTGTCATAATTTTGTGAGGTGCACCTTTGTATGAGACCTGCACCTGTGGGGTCTCGAGCAAATTGAGATACCAGGCCGGGTGATGGTCGTCTCCTCCACGAGATGCAACAATCACAATCTCGCCGTTTTCTTGTAACGGCGATGTCAACAAACAACTACGCGGTTCACCGCTCTTGCGACCAATCGTTGTCAGCTCGAGCACAGGCATCTTGCCTGCAGTCCAACCTGCTTTGCCGCGCGTGACACCGAGGATGAGTCGGTGCACACCATTCATTGTTTTCAATATTCTGTCACTAGGCATGAGCACCCTCCAGTACATATTTTGGTTTAAACAATACGAAAAACGCTACGCCACCAAGAATGATGCATGCTGACAACTTTACTACTCACCCTCTACAGTGGCTCGGATGAAAGACATCTTCTCACTCAACGGTCGTGTGGCACTCGTAACTGGCGGATCTCGTGGCATCGGCGCCATGATTGTCCAGGGATTTTTGGAGCACGGTTGTTCACGCGTCTATATCACCGCTCGCAAAGCAGCCCAATGTGACGAAGCGGCCAAAAACCTTTCGATGTACGGCGAATGCATCTCGATCCCCGGCGACATCTCTACCCAGGCAGGTGTCGAGGCACTCGCCGCCGAAATTGCAAAACGTGAAGAAACGCTTGACATTCTCGTCAACAATGCAGGTGCTGCATGGGGTGCAAAGTTTGATGAGTTTCCAGAAAGCGGATGGGACAAGACAGTCGACCTCAACTTAAAGACGCCCTTCTTTTTGACCCAAGCACTTGCACCACAACTACGTGCGGCAGCAGCAAGAAATGGTCACCTCGCCAAAGTCATCAACATCGCATCGATTGACGGAATCTCCACCAACATGGAAGAAACGTATCCGTATGCGGGCAGCAAAGCAGGCCTCATTCACATGACAAAGCGCATGGCATTGCGCCTCATCAAAGACGGCATCGGCGTCACCGCAATTGCTCCTGGAGCGTTTGCTTCCGACATGAACAAGGTCGCACGCGATCACGGTGACGCAATTGCAGCAGCAATTCCATCAGGTCGCATTGGAACGCCAGAAGATATGGCTGGTGCTGCGATTTATTTGGCTTCGCGTGCTGGCGACTATGTGGTTGGATCAACCGTTGTCGTTGATGGCGGCGTCACCTACGCGCGGTAAATATTTAGCGTTTTTTCTTAGCGTTTTTTCTTAGCGTTCTTTCTTAGCGTTCTTTATATTTAGATAGTTGCCTACCGACGCGCGTAACTTGACAATGCCAATTCCGGTAGTTGCACTCACCCACACAATGTCATCTTGAGCAAGTCCACATCCACGAGCAAGATCGCGCTTGCGCGTTTCGAGTTGTGATGGTTTTACTTTGTCGAGTTTGGTAGCCACCACCGTAAATGGAATCCCATTTTCTTCTAGTTCACCCAACACTTGTTGATCGAGTTCGGTTGGCCCGATCACACCGTCGACCAATGCAAAGACCATCACGAGCGACTCGCGGTCGAGCAAATAATTGGTGATCATGCTCTGCCAACGCTTGCGCACATTTCCTGGTGCTGCGGCGTAACCATAACCTGGCAAGTCCACAACCGTTCCACCACCTGGTGTCTCAAACAGGTTGATCAATTGTGTGCGACCAGGAGTATTAGAAACCCGTGCGAGTTGTTTGCGATTGGCAAGTGCATTGATCAGTGACGACTTACCCACGTTTGACCTGCCAACTACGGCAACTTCAATTGGCGATTCTGGCAAGTCACGAATATTGACGGCCGACGTTACAAATTCAAGTTGCAAGGGCCCAGACACGTAGTTGAGTGTATTGACTCACCTCGTGCGCTGATTGAGATGGCTTCAACTCGATCAAGGCTCAAAATTACGAAAAGGTCAGACATCCATCAGTGAGGCTCGCAGTGGGCAAGATCTCTCGCTCCACCCAATAGTCCTGATTGTGCTGCCACTCCGAAATGTTGCCCCGCTTGGGCATCAGATGTTGGCTGCGCATCAAATAGTTGGGGTTGAAATTTTCCGGGTCCATCCATGAACCGATTGGCATTGCAGCATCTTGGGGTCGAAGCTGTGGAGTCACTGTGGCAACATGCAGATCGTCCATGTGTTTGAGCAATCGACAAATGAAATCGCCCATGAGGTCAACTCGCAGTGTCCAACTTGCCCTGAAATAGCCAAACACCCACGCCATATTTGGCACACCGGTAAACATCATTCCTCTATATGTCACCGTCTGTGCAAAATCCACTGGCTTGCCATCAACAATAAATGGAATGTCACCAAGCACGCTGAGGTTGAACCCTGTAGCAGTAATGATCAAGTCGGCAGAGATCTCCGTGCCTGACTTGAGTAACACACCGTTCTCAGTGAAAGATTCGATTTCGTCGGTCACCATAGAGGCTTTGCCAGATTTGATTCCCGCAAACAAGTCGCCGTCTGGAACAAATGCAAGACGTTGTTGCCATGGTCGGTACTTGGGCGTGAAGTGTTTGTCGACGTCGTAATCGGGGTCGAGTAGCGCGCGCACATTATCGATGAGTAGCTGCTTCAAACTCTCTGGTTCTTCAAATGCAAGTTTGGTAACTGCTTGCTGGTCGAAGAGCACCTTGCGACGCACGATCTCATGAATCCATTCTTCATTGATCTCCAGTTGACGCAATGTGTCGGCAAGATCATTGGCATTTCTTCCAGTCCAAAAATATGTTGGTGACCGCTGCAAAACCGTGATGTGCTTACAGTCTGCAGCCATTGCCGGAACGATTGTCGCTGTAGTCGCGCCAGAGCCAATCACTAATACGTTCTTGTCTTTGTAGTCAATGTCGTTCGACCATGTTTGGGGATGCACAATTCGGCCTTTGTACTTGTCCATGCCCGGCCACTCGGGCGTATAGCCCTGCGAGTGCTTGTAGTAACCCTGACCCATCCACAAAAAGTTGGTGGTGTATTGCACTACTTCGTTTGTATCGGTGCGCAACACATCAACTGTCCACAGGTTTTGCGCACTTGACCAACTCGCGCCAGTAATTTTGTGCTGATAACGAATGTGTTGGGCCAAGTCGTGTTCATCAATCACTTCGCCCATGTATTTCATGATTTCTGCCGCAGTCGCAATCGGTGCGCCCGTCCATGGCTTAAAGCGATATCCAAATGTGTACAAGTCACTATCGGATCGGATGCCTGGATACGTATGCATGTGCCACGTTCCACCAAAAGTTTCGAAGGCTTCCAGCACAACAAAACTCTTGGTTGGACACTGGGTATGCAGATGAACCGCAGATCCAATTCCGGATATTCCAGCGCCAACGATCAAAACGTCTACAAAATTTTTGTCATTCATTATTTTTTATTGTACAACTTCTGACTCAACGATTCATGAGCGAAGCAGTTAAGTAAACCTTACGCGTATCGCATAGATCAACATTGACGATTCTCATGTTTGTCATGACTTACAAATTCAGACGTAGAAAAGTTTTTGTGTTCGTTCGCATGTCGTCGAACTCGTGATAAATAATTTCACAGGAGTATCTTCAAATAGATACCCAAGCAAACGGAGGAAGCACGAACATGAGTGTCACCGACAATACAAAGAATGAAAAACTTATTGGCAGACAAGATCTAGATGACATCGAAGCGATCTTGGCGTTGAGTAATACAGACGAAGATGGAGCACTTCACTACGTCACCAACAATGCTCCAACCATCTTTACGTGGGACTACGAAACACGTCGCCCACAACTTCACAAACTGTATGAAAAAGCCAAGACAGGTCAGTGGAATGCCCAAACTGATTTCGACTGGAGTCAATCTGTAGATATTGAAGGAACGATTACAGCAGACCAGGCGATCACCGGAGCTGGTCTTGATCCTTCTCGCTACTCCGACTCACCGATTGCCAAGTGGGGCGACAAAGAATGGCTCAACTTCGGCATTGAGGGTCGCAACTGGACTCTCTCGCAGTTTCTGCACGGCGAACAGGGTGCACTCATCTGTACAGCAAAAATCACTCAGACCGTTCCATGGCACGATGCCAAGTTGTATTCGGCTACTCAAGTAATGGACGAAGCTCGACACGTAGAAGTATTCGCAAAATATCTCAACGAGAAACTTGGTGGCGAGTATCCAATCAACATCCATTTGCGCATGCTGCTCGATGACATCATTAACGATGGCCGTTGGGACATGACCTATTTGGGTATGCAGATCATGGTTGAGGGTCTAGCGCTCGCGGCGTTTGGATTTATGCACCAACTCACCACCGAGCCGCTGCTGAAGCAGATTCTGCGCATGGTCATGAGTGACGAAGCACGACACGTGGCCTTCGGCGTCATCAGCCTGCAAGAGGTGTACGCACAAATGTCTGACTCTGAAATTAAGGAGCGCCAGGAATTTGCGTACGAAGCAAGTGTGCGAATGCGTGACCGCTTCTTACAACAAGAAGTTTGGGAGCGCATGGGCCTCAAGCCACGCGAAATTCTGCCATTCCTCATGGGCGATCCAACACGCATCATGTTTCAGCAAATGTTGTTTGCCAAGATTGTGCCTAACTGTAAAAAGCTAGGGCTGCTCGACCGCAACGACAAATGGTTGCGTCACCGCTTTGAAGAGATGGGCGTCATTCAGTTTGAGACGTGGGAAAACACGGCCGATGACTACCTAGCTTTCGAGATCGGCAAAGAAATTAAGACCACCTAAACGGGCGAATTCCGTTGGCGGGAACAGTTCCTAGTAGCCCGCGTTGAAAATCATCGAATGCTTGTTGTAATTCGTCTCTTGTATTCATCACAAATGGTCCGTGCTGAGCGACTGGTTCACGAATTGGCTGACCACCGAGCAACATCACATTAAGCGCTTCGTGTGCCGATGCGCGCAGCGTGATCGAGTCGCCTTCGACAAATACAGCAAGTTGGCCGAGTGTGATTTGGTGCGCTTCATCACCAACGGTGCCGCTTCCCAACAACACATAGGCAAGTGCGTTGTACGACGCGTCCCATGGCAATGTCATCTGTGCCCCAGCGCTCAACGTTGCGTGTGCAACAACAATCGGTGTCTGTGTCGAGCCTGGCCCACGGTGGTCGCCCAGATTTCCAGCAATCAGTCGCACGAGTGCGCCACCGTCTTCAGAAGACAACAACACGACCTGATCGGCTTCCAAGTTTTGGTATGCCGGCGCAATCATTTTCAATTTGGAGGGCAAGTTGACCCACAACTGAATGCCATGAAATAAACCGCCCCGAATGACCAAGTCTTCGGGCGGAGTTTCAATGTGCAAAATTCCGCTACCAGCGGTCATCCACTGTGTGCCGCCATTGGCGATGATTCCGCCGCCGCCATGACTGTCTTGGTGCACAAAGGTGCCGTCCATTAAATACGTAACGGTTTCAAAACCACGGTGCGGATGCCAGTCGGTGCCGCGGGGCTCGAGCGGAGCGTAATTGATCTCGCCCATTTGATCCATCATGATGAATGGATCGAGATCGGCTGTCGACACGCCAGCAAAAGCGCGACGCACTGGAAAACCTTCGCCTTCAAAACCACTAGGCGCGGTAGTGATTGAGCGAACAGTGCGCGAGCGCTTCGACAACGTCGCGCGAATTCGTGGAAGTGTGAGTGTGTCTGCGGTTACTGCTGGCATCTACAACTACTTTCTACTCGAGGAACCTATTTTGGCAACACTATTTTGTCGACACTATTTTAGCGAGTACGTCGACAAGAAATTTCCGATGCGACCAATCGCTTCAGTCAGATCTGTCGCCCATGGCAATGTCACGATGCGCAAGTGATCTGGTGTCGGCCAATTAAAACCGGTTCCTTGTACTACCAAGACATGTTCGGCTCGCAACAGATCAAGCACAAACTTGCGATCATCAACAATTGGATACACATCTGGATCAAGTTTTGGAAATACGTACAACGCGCCTTTTGGTTCGACGCATGAAACTCCGGGAATCTTGCGTAGAGCAGTGATTGCGGCATTGCGCTGCTCGAGCAGTCGCCCACCCGGTAACACCAAATCTTTAATGCTTTGTCGCCCACCGAGTGCAGTCTGAATCGCGTGTTGGGCTGGCACGTTGGCGCACAATCTCATATTGGTGAGCATCGTGATGCCTTCGATGTAACTCGTTGCGTGTTTGCGCGGGCCGGTCATCACCATCCACGCAGCACGA
>QYPH01000062.1 GCA_007279905.1 Actinomycetota bacterium
AGCGAACTAGCTGGAGCGAACTGTCATGCGATCGCGCATGATGATGTGATAGCGACGATCTTGCTGCTTGAGCCAGCCAAGTCGAATAAAACTTGCGATTGCTTTGTTGACACGTTCGCGTGAAGCACCGACCATTCCAGCCAACTCTTCTTGAGTGACAGGCAGTACGAAATCGTCGCTGCCGCCGGAGAGTTCGAGCAAGCGTTTTGCAGTGCGACCAGTGACATCAAGAAACACGCTGTCGGCCAACACTTCGTCCATGACGCGCAATCGGGTGGCGAGCAACTTTGTAACGCCCCACAACATTGTTGGATGAGCGTGCATCTGTGTGACTACTGGTTCATACGGAATACGCAAGACAGAACTTGTCTCGATTGCCCGTGCCATAGCGCTTCGTGGGCCATTGTCGAGCACGCCAAGTTCACCAAACAAGTCGCCATCTTCCATGAGTGCCAGCATGCTCTCGCGACTATCGAGCGGTTTGTTGCCAATGGCGATAGCGATGCGACCGCTGAGTACAACAAACAGAGCATCAGGTTTGTCGCCCTCATTAAACAGCACATCTCCACGTTGGAGGGTTTGAGTTTTGGCCGACAAAGCAATTGCTGTCAGTGCTTCGACTGGTGTTTCAGCGAAGAACGCAGTGTTGGAGAGGATCTCTTCGTGTGTCATGAAGATATGACGGTACTACCCTAAATGAGCGTGACAACCTGGCCTAACGAGATTATTTGGACAATCATCGTGGCCGCTGGATCGGGCGCCAGATTTGGGAGCCCCAAGCAATTTACAATGCTCGGCGATCGACGCGTCGTGGATTGGTCGATTGCTACCGCAAGCGCAGTGAGTGCCGGTGTGGTTGTGGTGTTGCCGCCAGGTGAGGCACTGACCGACGGTCAGGTTGCGGGTGGTGAGACCCGCAGTGAATCGGTGCGCTGTGGACTACAGGCGGTTCCACTGGAAGCAACAATTATTTGTGTGCACGATGCAGCCAGACCATTTGCGACTGAACATTTGTTTAGGGAGACTATTGCTCAAGTGCACATGGGAGCAGATGGAGCAGTGCCAGCAATTGGCGTGACCGACACCATTAAGCAAGTGGATGCGCAGAACGTAGTGGTCAATACCCCAGACCGATCGTCGTTGGTTGCCGTGCAGACTCCACAAGTATTTCGCGCTTCGATTTTGCGTCAGGCGCACGCGGGCTGTCCTGAAGGTACCGATGATGCAACGTTGGTGGAGTTGCTTGGCAAGCGAGTTGTCGTGGTGGCGGGCGAAGCACTCAATCGCAAACTCACGGCTCCAGAAGACTTGGAATGGGCCCGCGCTGCCGCGCGGACCGAAGTGTAGGAAGGCGACTATGGCTACCGGAATGCGTGTTGGTCAGGGTTTTGATATTCACCGCTTTGAAGATGCTCCAAGCGGTCGTGTTTTGGTATTGGGCGGCGTCCAATTTGCGGGTGAGCGTGCACTTGTTGGTCATAGCGATGCAGATGTAATTGCTCATGCAATCGCAGACGCGCTTCTTGGTGCGGCATCGCTTGGTGATATCGGCCAACACTTTCCAGACACTGACCCCAAATGGGCTGGTGTTGATTCGTTGCTGTTGTTGTCACATGTAGTGACGTTGGTGAAGCAAACCGGTTTTGAGATTGGCAATGTGGACTGCAGTGTTGTGTGCGAAAAGCCAAAGCTTGCACCTCATCGTGATGAGATGCAACGTAAACTCATCAATGTGGTTGGCGCTCCTGTTTCTGTAAAAGGACGTCGAGCAGAAGGTCTTGGGGCGCTTGGTCGCCAAGAAGGAATTGCCTGCTGGGCAGTATGCGTAATTGAGCGAGTGGCACAATGAAGCCTCGCGATTCGCGACCGGGCAAGGGCCCGCGCAGCGGAGCAACAAGTAGTAATAAGCGCACAGCTGCGGGCGGAACCAGCCGCAGTGCTGCAGGCGGTAGCAAGCGCGCAGCCGCGGGCGGAACTAGCCGAAGTGATCCTCGCGATGCACGTCGTGATCCACGAGACGCAAAGCGGCCATCTCGTGACGCGAAATATGCGCCACGCGCAGCCGTCAACACCAAGCGCAGTCGTCCTCCAGTGCGCGAGCACACTGGGCCGCGAGCACCCCGACCAGATCAGCATGGTCTCGGAGGATCACAGATTGAAGGCCGTCAAGCCGTTCGCGAATTGTTGATCGCGCAGCGCCGACGCACATTTGAAATTTGGGTCTCAAATGATTTGGACGAGAACGACGTGATCAACGACATCCTTGCGTTGGCCGCAGACCAGCGTGTTCCCGTGCGTCGAGTACCGCGAAAAGAAATTGAGAAAGAAGCACGCAGCGAAGCACCACAAGGTGTACTTGCAATGGCTGCACCAATTCCAGATGTTGAACTTGGAGATTTACTTGCGCCGCGTAAAGGAAATATTCCTGCATTTTTGGTAGCGATCGATGGAGTCACCGACCCGGGCAACCTTGGTGCAATCTTGCGCTCGTGTGATGGCGCAGGTGTGCATGGAGTGATTTTGCCTCGTCATCGCGCGGTGCATATCACGCCAACCGCAGCAAAGTCTGCAGCGGGTGCTGCAGAGTATGTGCCGATGTGTGTTGTAGGTGGTTTGCCAACTGCGCTCAAACAAATGAAAGACGCTGGAGTATGGATCGTTGGTTTAAGCGATGCTGCGGAAAAAAATATTTTTGAGATTGGCGAGTTGACTTCCGAACCAATTTGCTTGGTCTTGGGTGCTGAAGGCGCTGGGTTGTCGCGACTCGTCAAAGAGCGTTGCGACTTATTAGTGAATATTCCAATGGGCGGGTCATTATCATCACTCAATGTTTCAGCTGCTGCAGCGCTTGCAACATACGAAGTAGTTCGTTCACGCGTTGCGAAGTCCAAATAATTCGCTGTAACCTAGACGAGCCGGGTTAGCTCAGAGGCAGAGCAACCGCCTTGTAAGCGGTAGGTCGTGGGTTCAATTCCCACACTCGGCTCCACTACATCAGGTACGGTTGTTGGTATGAGCCAAGAACAACGTCGTCCTCGCCGCGAACCAATTCAACGCGGTTCTTCCATTAATTCAACAATGTCGATAGTTATTGCGGTTGTTGCCGTTCTGTTGGGGTTTCTTATTTTGCGCGACATTCGGGGAGGTGGCAACACAGCACCGGCGGCAACCGAAGGGGAAACTTCTGAAACTGTCGTCACCGATACAGTTCCTGTCGAGACAACAGTTGCGGTCACTATTCCGCTCACGGCATTCAAGATTCAGATCGCCAACGCCTCAAAGGTTGCCGGCAGCGCCGGACAGTTGACCACCGAATTGCAAGGGCGAGGTTTCATCGTGCAACCCGCAATGAACGCGAGTGAACCCACACCAAAACTCACAGCAACAGTGGTCTACTACTTGCCGGGTAGCGAAGGTCAGGCAGCACTTGTTGCAGCCGAGCTTGGTGGTGTAGCGACTGCTGTCATGCCGGCACCGATACCAACGGAAACTGGGAAGCTTGGCGAAGCAAGCATTTTGATTTTGCTCGGTACTGATGTCGCTGGCAAACCACTAGCTTCACCGGTACCGACTGTGCCTGTCGCCCCTGCGGTAGTCGATCCAAATGCGCCAACCACTGTTGCTGGCGGCTGATTTAGCCAATCGTTTGTAACGGTGAGTTGAAGCGACGAATAATCGTCGCTGCAGCTTGCTCAATGCACATTAATGGTTGCCTGAATGCTTGTTGCTCGCCAAAGTTGGCTATCAAACTGAAAGAATCGATGCGTTCTTGAGCGCTTGAGTCTGCGCCACCACAAATAACAACAACAGGTTTGT
Source organism: Actinomycetota bacterium (assembly GCA_007279905.1). Lineage (GTDB taxonomy): Bacteria > Actinomycetota > Acidimicrobiia > Acidimicrobiales > Ilumatobacteraceae > UBA3006. The sequence goes on from QYPH01000062.1 coordinate 3,817, forward strand.
TGAATTGTTGTGCCAGTTGTTGTACACCCCCAACAACCTTGCCGTCAAAACTCTCGTTGTCTAAATATCCTTCGCCGGTAATGACCAAGTCGCATTGAGCAACTTGCTCGTGTAGGCCAACTTCGTCGGCGACCACGTCAAAACCGGGAACAAGGTGTGCGCCAAGTGCGCCAAGTCCGCCTGCAAGTCCGCCAGCCGCACCACCACCAACGAGTTGAGAAACGTCAACGCCGTATTCGCGCAAGTACGACTGCTGTAATTGCTCGAGCCGACCAGTAAGAAATTCGATCTGCACAGGTGATGCACCCTTTTGTGCTCCAAAAAGTTTGGCAGCGTCACTGAAGAGTGCGCGCACGTCGCAAGCCACCACAAATTCGGTGCCGCGCAGTCGCGCCGGTGTACTGATTGCGCGTATCGCACCGAGACCGCCATCGACGGTTGCCGAACCGCCGACACAAACAATGATCCGTTTAGCCCCATCGTTGAGCGCAGTGTCAATCAGTTGACCGGTACCAATAGTGGACGCCGCGATGACGTCGTTCTTTTTTGGGCCACCGACCAATAACAGCCCTGAAGCAAGCGCCATTTCGATAACGGCAGTATCTCCAGCGAGACGCCATTGTGCCTCGACAGGATTGCCAAGCGGGTTGGTTACTCGAGATGTGCGATTTGGTCCGCCGAGTGCGTCAAGTGTTCCTTCTCCTCCGTCTGCAATTGGCGCTTCAATGCAGTCGACTCCCAACTCCCAACACGCATGACCGATTGCAGATGCAACCTGTGCCGCCGAGGCCGTGCCACGAAACTTGTCGACAGCCGCAAGTACTCGCATGTCGTACAGGATAGGCAAACTTTGTATGGGTCGAGGGTCTACTATGAATTTGATGTATCTACGAGGCAGGCTTCAATGGTCGCTTCTCGTGATATCGGTACTCAGCGGAGTAATTGCCGTGTTGCTCTCGCGTGGTGGAGGTGAGCCAAAGATCGTGGTTCCAACAACTGTTTCAACGTCGATTCCTGCATCAACCACAACGCTGTACGTAGAGCCGGTGTATTACACAGTCCTACCAGGTGACTCACTGTTTGCTATTTCCAAAAAATTTAACTTAAACATGGCCGAGTTAATGGCTATCAACAACATCACTAACCCCGACAAGGTCAACGCTGGCGAAGTAATTCAGTTGCCAGTTGCGACAGGTTTCATTCCTGTTGCACCGTCAACAACGATGAATCCTTAACCGCGTCGTTGACGCACGATCTCTGCTATCTCGCGCATGATACGAGCGATGTCAAAATCTTTCGGTGTATACACCGCGGCGATGCCGAGCGCTCGCAATGAGTCCCGATCGTCTTCGGGAATAATTCCTCCCAGAATAACTGGTGCGTCAACACCGAGTTGTCGTAGTTCGTGCAAAACATCGGGAACAAGTTGCAGATGCGAACCTGACAAAATCGAGAGCCCAATCACATCGGGATCTTCGTCGCGTGCAGAAGCAGCGATTTGCGCTGGCGTGAGGCGAATGCCGGAATAGACAACTTCCATGCCCGAGTCTCGAGCCGCAACAGCAATTTGTTCGGCGCCACTTGAGTGCCCATCGAGGCCTGGCTTGGCAACCAAAAACTTTGGTGGTCCACCTGGGATTGTGCGCACAAGTTCGGCCACATCGGCGAGCTGTTTGGTACGACGGCCGGCTGCAGCACCAACACCAGTAGGGGCTCGGTACTCGCCAAAGACTTCGCGCAGCACTTGGCTCCACTCACCCGTAGTGCCACCAGCCTTGGCCAGAGAAATTGAGGCATCCATCAAGTTGGAAGTGCCAGTTGCTGCGGTGCGCAATTGGTCGAGTGCTTGTTGCACATCGGCGTTATTGCGTTGTTTTCGCCAAGCCACAACGTCGTCGACAAGTTGCTGTTCGACAGTGTGATCAACTTTGAGAATATTGTTTGCGCCATCGAGTGGCGAGGGTGTTGATTCTGTAAAGCGATTGACGCCTACAACTACTTGTTCGCCAGATTCGATACGGCGAGTGCGGTCGGCCATTGATGAAACGAGACGACCCTTCAGTTCGTCTACCGACTCGAAAGCACCACCGCGAGAAAGAATTTCTTGCAACTCGGTCCACGCGGCGTCGCGAAGTTCGGCGGTGCGTGCCTCGATCACATGCGAGCCAGTGAAGATGTCTTCGTATTCGAGAATGTCTGTTTCATAGGCGAGCACTTGTTGCATGCGCAGCGACCACTGTTGATCCCATGGGCGCGGCAGCCCGAGGGCTTCATTCCACGCCGGCAATTGCACACTTCGTGCACGAGCCGACTTCGACAACGTAACGGCAAGCATTTCAAGCATGATGCGCTGCACATTGTTTTCTGGCTGTGCTTCGGTGAGTCCCAGCGAATTGACTTGTACTCCATAGCGGAAACGACGAGCGCGTTCGTCGGTGATGCCGTAGCGCTCGCTGCCTATGCGGTCCCACAACTCGGTAAAGGCGCGCATCTTGCACAGTTCTTCGATAAATCGAATGCCGGCATTGACAAAAAACGAGATGCTTGCAAAAACTTGTGGAAACGCTTCATCGGAAACATGGCCGCTTGCGCGTACGGCATCCAAAATGTCGATGGCATTGGCAAGCGAGAATGCGATCTCCTGTACTGGAGTAGCACCAACTTCTTGCAAGTGATACGAGCACACATTCATCGGGTTCCACTTCGGTGCATTACTGGCGCACCAAGCAATCATGTCGACAATGATGCGACGCGAGGCTGCGGGTGGAAAAATGTATGTGCCACGCGACAAATATTCTTTGAGAATGTCGTTTTGTGTGGTACCTCGCAAATCTGTTGCCGGAGTGCCTTGTTCGGCTGCGTTGGCAACATATAACGCGAGCATCCATGCAGCAGTTGCGTTAATGGTCATCGACGTGTTCATCTGCGCAGGCGGAATCTGTTGCATCAGCGTGCGCATATGACCCAGGTGCACGACCGGCACGCCGACTTTGCCGACTTCTCCGCGAGCAAGTACATGATCTGGGTCGTATCCCGTTTGCGTGGGCAAGTCGAATGCGATTGACAGGCCGGTTTGTCCCTTAGCGAGGTTATTGCGATACAGCTCGTTGGAGGCCTCAGCTGTGGAGTGCCCAGAATAGGTGCGGATCAGCCAGGGCTCGTCGCGGCGACTCATACGACAAGGTTAGAGGTTGATGGCCTCGCCAAGACGATGCAGGTAATCGTCGCGAGGAATTTCGGTAGCCCCAAGCGAGAGCAGGTGGGGAGTAACCCACTGCACATCGAGTAACGACATTGTCGAATTTTGCATCATCTTGACGAGGTGCATGAGCGCGACTTTTGAGGCGTCGCGCTTGAGATGGAACATTGATTCACCCGCAAAGAGGCCATTCACACGAACACCGTATAAGCCGCCAACGAGCACACCGTTCTCGTCGAATGTTTCAAAACTGTGAGCCCAACCAAGTTCGTGCAGTGTCACGTATGCATCAATGATGTCGTTGGTGATCCATCCGCCCTCTCGGTTGGGCACGGCGCACCCGCGCATCACCCGTTCAAAACATGTATCGATGCGAACCGAATATTTGCGCGCACTGTTGCGCATCGATCGAGTAATGCGTAGTTGATCGAGTGGAAGAACTCCGCGCATCATTGGAGACCACCAACCCATGTCAGGATTTCTGTCTGGAATGTCGCTAGACATTGGAAACACTCCGCTGCGATAGGCCTGAATCAATGTTGCTGGCTCCAAATCAGCACCGCGCCCAATGATGTCGTACTGGGGCCATTCAACTGACGGCGGAAAATTCCAAGCAGACAGACCAACCTCGACGGGCGGGTCATTCCAAGACGTCATACGCCACGGTACATCTGGCGCAACGAGATCTAGTAAGTAAAGAATCCCTGCTTGGTCTTGCGGCCCAGTTTGCCTTCGGCCAACAATTTCTTGAGTGAGTCGGCAGGCTCGAGATGACTTTGCTGAAATTCACTCCGCAAAGCATTGAGAATAGACACCGTCGTATCGATGCCAATGAGATCGAGCAACGCAAATGGTCCCATCGGGAAATTGCAACCACCCTTCATCGCGGTATCGATGTCTTCCATAGATGCGGTCTTGGCTTCAAGCATGTGTACGGCATTGTTGAGATATGGGAACAACAATGCATTAACGATGAAACCTGCTCGGTCAACAACCTGTACAGGATCCTTGGCACATGCAACTGCAAATGCTGTTGCAACAGAGATGGTGTCGTCACTTGCGGTGATTGGTCGAATCACTTCAACAAGCGACATCATCACCGCTGGATTGAAAAAGTGAATACCGCAAACTTTGTCCGGACGATTTGTTGCCTGAGCCATTGCGACAACTGGCAACGTGCTGGTGTTGGTAGCAAGGATGGCTGACGGTTTAACGATTTTGTCGAGTTGCGCAAACAGCTCTTGTTTTGGTGCGAGTTCTTCAACAATCGATTCAATCACGAGGTCGCAATTGGCGAGTGCAGATATTTGATCGGTGATGCTGATGTGCGACAAAATTTCTGCGCGTTGTTCTTCGGTCATCTTGGCTTTTGCGACTTGCTTCGCAAGATTGTTCTCAACTGCCCCAAGCATCGACTGTGCGCCAGCCATGGTGCGCGAGCGAACGACAACGTTGATTCCGGCACGAGCAACTACTTCGGCAAGACCAGAGCCCATGATGCCAGAGCCACAGACGCCCACAAGCTGTGGAAGTGGGGCAGGACTGGCTGGTGTTACGTCTCGAGTTGTTGGTGAAGTCATAGCGAGCAACCGTAGTCAAAGAGGTCGGTAATTTACCAACTGGTAATCGAAGAGATGTCTGGGCGTTACCGATGCTGGATAGGTTTTCCCTCATGGCAAACACGCATGTTGAGGACATTGTCAATCATCCGAGTCGGATTATCGGTCTGGCGGCTGTGCACAACTTTCGTGACCTGGGCGGCTATCCAACTTCATCTGGGCACATCACAAAGTGGCGAACTTTGTTTCGTTCGGACGGTTTGCATCGTCTGCGCGGTGCTGATGACATGGCTCAAGTACAGCAATTGGGCTTGAAGGCGGTCATCGATTTGCGTACCGAGCGTGAACAGCGCGAGCAAGGAATTTTTCCTACCGCAGAGATTGCAGTTGACTTCCACCACTTATCAATCGTTGATGTGACATGGTCTGACACGGAAACTCCGGAGTTTGACGACGAAGTTGAGTTTTTGGTGTGGGGCTATCGCGACATGCTTGAAATTGGATCGGGTCGATTTGCAGATGCGATGGACGTGCTTTCGCAGGCAAATTCGCTTCCAGCGGTTTTCCATTGTGCTGCCGGCAAAGATCGCACGGGTATTTTGGCAGCGTTGTTGTTGTCAAGCATTGGCGTCGACGATGCGCACATCAGTGCAGATTATGGATTAACTCAAGATGCAGTGCAGCGAACAATTGCATGGGCGCAAATCCACCGACCCGAAATGGCAGAAAGATATGCCACAATGCCCAAGGCGTATTTGGCAGCAGACCCACGCGCAATGCAAATAATCTTGAGCGAGTTGGCTCAACAACACGGTTCGGTGCGCAACTATGTGCGCGAAATCGGCGTTGCCGACAGCACCGTTGATGCCTTAAGTGATCTGCTGCTTGAACCGCGCTCAGCGGACAAGAGTTAGCTGACGATGATTGAGACGTTGAGGATGATCAAGTCTTCTGCTGGTGGAACACCGTTAGCAGCTGGATCTGTATTGGACGCAGCGTTGAGTGCTGGAACTGTTTGCTCAAGGCCTTCGGTGACCTGACCGAACAGTGTGTAGTCGGGGTTAAGTGCCGCGCCGTCTTCACCTGTGATGATGAAGAACTGACTCCCGTTTGTATTTGGTCCAGAGTTGGCCATAGCGATTGAACCGATTGTGTATTCGCCCTTTGCGGGGAGTTCGTCGGCAAATGAATAGCCAGGACCACCAGAGCCAGTTGCGGTTGGGTCGCCACATTGCACAACAAAGTTGGTGATTGCGCGGTGACATTTCGTGTCGTCGAAATACTTGTAACGGGCGAGCACAACGAAGTTGTTGGTTGCAATGGGTGCTTTGATTGGGTCGAGCACAATTGAAAACTCGCCCTTATTTGTCAGAACAATGGCCGTGTACGTCTTGCCATCTTCGAGACACATTGGAGGTGCTTTTTCAAACTTGGAAACACGAGTCTCTGACATATCGGCTGCTGGACAAGGAGTATCTCCCGTAATTTCGCGTCCTTCAAGCGTTGGCGCAATGGTGTCTTCGCCCAGATCGATGACTGCCTTGGTGTCGGTAGGGGCAGAAGAGTCACCTGTTGTACCGCCAGAAACTCTGATAATGAGCACGACGCCAACAATGACTCCAACAACGGTGAGTGCACGAATGATGTTCTTGCGCACCTTTTGCTTTTGACCCTGTTTGGCGAGGCCATCAAGCTTTTGGCGGCGGTTTTCTTTTTTGCGAGTTCGTTTGTCGGTGCCCATAGTTTTAAAAGGATACTCGCGCAGAGGTAGCGTAAAGAGCCTGTGGCGCTCCTTGTTCAAAAATATGGTGGCACTTCGGTCGCTGATCCAGACCGAATGCGCAATGTTGCTCGCCGAATAGCCGACGCCAGAGCCAAAGGTCACGACGTTGTAGCGGTTGTGTCTGCAATGGGTAAGGCAACCGACAATCTGGTCGAATTAGCACGTCAAGTTTCAAGCAATCCGCAAGGCCGCGAGATGGACATGCTTCTCACAACTGGCGAGCGAATCTCGATGTCGTTGTTGTGCATGGCGCTCCACGATGTGGGTTGTGACGCGGTGAGTTTCACGGGAAGCCAAGTGGGCATCATCACCGACACCTCGCACACCAAAGCAAAGATTTTGGAGATCAAAGGCGATCGAGTTCGTGAAGCACTATTGGCGGGCAAAGTTGCAGTTGTAGCGGGCTTTCAAGGCGTGAGCACGGATCGCGAAATCACGACGCTTGGCCGAGGCGGAAGCGACACAACAGCAGTTGCGCTAGCAGCAGCGTTGCAGGCCGATGTGTGCGAGATCTATACCGACGTAACTGGTGTGTTTAGCGCCGATCCACGCCTAGTGGCGCAAGCAAGCAAGATTAAGCAGCTGAGTTTTGATGAAATGCTCGAGATGGCCGGAGCAGGCAGCAAAGTGTTGGCATTGCGCTCAGTCGAATTTGCGCGTAACCACAATGTGCCGATTCATGTTCGTTCTAGTTTTACGTTGGAAGAAGGCACATGGGTTCTCGGTGCCGACGATGAGAGGAAAAGAACAATGGAAGATCCAATTATTTCTGGAGTCGTTCACGATGTGGGCGAAGCAAAGATGACATTGCTCGGAGTACCAGACCGTCCGGGTGTGTCTGCACTGCTGTTCGAGTCGCTGGCAAAGGCCAATGTCAACGTTGACATGATCGTGCAAAACACATCAATTGATGGCACTACCGACATTTCGTTCACGCTTCCAGTGGGAGACATTGCAACCGCCCAGCCCATTTTGGAAAGCGTCGGCAAGGAAGTTAGCGCAAAGGGAGTGAACAAGGACGAGAATATCGTCAAACTGTCGCTCGTTGGAGCCGGTATGAAATCGAGCCCAGGTGTTGCAGCAAAGATGTTTCGAGTACTTGCCGATAATGGCGTGAACATTGAAATGATCTCGACATCAACAATCCGAATTTCGGTAGTCGTTGAACGATCCAAGTTGGAGACCGCAGTACGTGCACTGCACACAGCCTTTGGTCTTGATAGCGGCGAGGATTACTCTGCACCACTGCCCGAACGCAAGTAGGTTGTAGCGAATTATGACGAGTCCGCGCGACGCTAAAAAACGTGCCCAATTTGTGCCCTGGCGAAGTGCAGGCAACCGAACAGAAACAGGTGGCACCGCCGACGACATTGTGCGTTCGACTGGTTGGGTGTTTAACAACGAAACAGGTAGCGAACTGACGCTTGAAGAATTTGTGGCAACGGGCGACAAGGAAGTACGTCGCTATATGCGCCAATTTGGATTTGGTGCCGACCGACTTGCGCCATTGACATTGCTCGAAATAGGCAGCGGAATTGGTCGAATGACTGCTTCATTCACCCAACAGTGCACTCACGTCATTGCTGCCGACGTTGACGCGGCATTTTTGGAGCGCTGCAGAGAAACAGTTGGGAAACATGGACGTGCCGACAAATTGACAACCACACACGTGCAAGATGGCAGCACACTTGCACTTGCGAACAATTCAGTAGATATTGCGTTTTCGTATATCACGTTGCAGCACTGTCAGCGCAATGACGCACTTGGTCTTACTCGCGAAGCATTGCGCGTAGTTCGCAGCGGTGGCACCGTGATCTTGAACTATCGCTCGTGGGTACTGAGCGACATCGCACTGATCCCGCTTGGAATTTTGGTGCGGTTGCTGTGGCGAGTTCCGTCAATCGGCAAGCAAATTTCGGGAATGCGTTGGGCAACTCGTTTTGGATGGCAGGCCAACAGGTTGAGTCCTGACGAAGTGCTGCAAGACATTATTGATCACAGCCAAAAATCATTGGCCAATATCACCGTGTACCACTCGCCGTTTCAGGTGCGTCACGTATCGCATACCAATGCACAAGTGAAGTCGTTGAAGCGTGTGAATCGCAGTCATTGGTGGCTCGTTGCAACGGCGGCTGGCTCATGACAGCACATCGACTCTCCGTTGAAAATATCGAGCGTGCGGCTCGCACCATCGACCCAGTTTTTTTGCACTCACCACAATTCAATAGCGAGCCTCTCTCCGACGAATTGGGTTGTCAACTGACACTCAAAGTCGAAACGTCTAATCCGATTAGAAGTTTTAAGGGCCGAGGTGCAGATTTTTTTATGCAAGAAAACTCTCAGGTTCTTGCTGGCAGAGACTTGGTGTGCGCTACGGCAGGCAACTTCGGTCAAGCCATGGCGTACGTCTGTAGAGCACATGATCGGCCATTGATTATTTATTGTGCGACGAACGCAAACCCACTGAAAGTTGACCGAATGCGCTCGATGGGAGCTCAAGTGCGTCAACAGGGCGACAACTTTGATGGCGCAAAAGAGAACGCAAAACAATTTTGTGTTGAGTCAGGTGCCTATTTTGTCGAAGATGGCCGCGACATCGCCATCTCGGAAGGTGCTGGATCAATTGCGGTCGAACTCATGCAACAGCGCACATTTGATGCCGTGCTCGTGCCACTAGGCAATGGCGCATTGATTGGTGGAGTGTCGCGATACATCAAGCACGTCGCGCCAGAGGTGCAGATCATTGGAGTATCAAGTGCTTCTGCCGATGCAATGGAAGCATCGTGGCGTTCGGGCACAGTGATTGAGCGTGCCTCTGCAAACACGATTGCCGATGGCATTGCAGTGCGCACCCCAGTGCCAGAGGCACTCGACGACATGAAGGGGCTGGTTGACGACGTGCTCTTGATTTCGGAAGACGCTCTGAAGCGTGCAATGAAAATGGTGTTTGACAAAGCTGGTTTGATAATCGAGCCTGCAGGAATTGCAGGTGTGTCGGCAATTCTCGAACACCCACATCTCAAGAAGATGCGCCTCGCGACGATTTTGTGCGGAAGCAACTTGACACCAACACAAGTAAATGACTGGCTATTTGAGACGGTCTAACAACTAAACTGGTGCGATGCGCGTAGGACTAGTTGGAGCCACCGGAATGGTGGGAACCGTGATGCGACAATTGTTGGCCGAGCGCAATTTTCCAGTTGATGAACTGCGGATGTTTGCCTCTGCAAGATCTGCTGGTCAGACCATTGAGTGGAATGGTCGGACAATTACCGTTGAAGATGCGACTACCGCAGACCCAAGTGGAATGGACGTGGTGCTGTTTTCGGCAGGAGCAACAACTTCTCGCGCACTCGCCGAAAAATATGCCAATGCTGGTGCAATGGTCATCGACAATTCATCTGCATGGCGCATGAACAACGATGTGCCGTTGATTGTTGCTGAAGTCAATCCCCAAGACGTAGCACTGGCAAAAAAGGGGATCATTGCCAACCCAAACTGCACCACGATGGCAGCAATGCCAGTGCTCAAGGCGCTGCACGACGAAGCGACTTTGGTCAGGCTGATAGTCAGCACGTATCAGGCTGTGAGTGGTGCAGGCGTTGCGGGCGTAGCAGAACTCGAAAATCAGACGCGCGAAGGCGTCGCCGATGCAAGCAAACTTACTTACGACGGCGAGGCGATTGCGTTTTCGAAGCCGGACAAGTTTGCACAAACGATTGCATTTAACGTGCTACCTCTTGCCGGATCGATGATGGACGATGGTTCGTTTGAAACCGATGAAGAACAAAAGCTGCGTAATGAAAGTCGCAAGATTTTGCATATTCCAGAATTGCGAGTATCGGGAACTTGTGTGAGGGTGCCCGTTTTTACAGGACACTCACTGAGTATCAATGCAGAGTTCACACATCCAATCACTGCTGCGCGTGCGCACGAGATTTTGGCAACTGCACAGGGCGTCGTTGTAGCCGACGTGCCGACACCATTGATGGCTGCTGGCAAAGACCCAAGTTTTGTTGGTCGTATTCGTCAAGACTCAAGTGTTGACGGTAACCATGGTCTTGTCATGTTCGTTTCTAATGACAACTTGCGCAAAGGTGCAGCGCTCAATGCGTTACAGATTGCCGAGCTCCTAGCTAGATAGCAAAATGCAAAATGCCGATAGCTAGTTGCTAAAGCCGCGCATCGCAAGGTGTGGGCGCTGGAGCCAATTATCGCTTAAATAATTTGCTTGACCGTCGATCACATGAACTGTGTATGCATGGCGCGGTTTGTCGCTCAGGTTTGGCCCAGAGCGATGGGGCAGCGTGCCGTTGAGAAGCACCATGGTTCCGCGCGCGGCTTCTAATGGCACGAGACCTTCGGATGGATACGGATCTTTGTCGAACACCTCGGTGATCGTTGCTGTTCGCGACTGATTGAGTTTTGATCGTGACTTGACGGGAATTCGGTGACCTCCAGGAAGTGCCCACAGGCATCCATTTTCAGTGGTCGCATCGTCGATCGCTATCCAAAACCCAATCACGCTCTGTGGTTCTGTCCACAAAAATGTGTGGTCGGTGTGGCTATTCACTTCGCCACCAATACGCGGCTGTTTGAAGATGTACATCGACTGCAGCAGCAATGGATCGACTAAGCCAATCTGTTGTGCAACTGCAGCCATTTGCGGAGTACGACTAAACGCGCCAAATACTGGGTCGAGGTCGTGCATTGCGTGTCCGAGTTTGTTGAGACTCAGGTGTGCTTCAGAGCGCAAGACACCGTTTTCGTCAAACGCATCTTTTTCGAAGAAGCAACGGATCTTGTCGCCGCTAGTGAGAAAGTATTGGTCGGCTGCATGTTGAGCAGAGGCATCAGCAGTAAAGATGGTGGCTTCTTGTGGCGACGGAACATTGTCTTTGGCAAGTTGCAACGCTCGTTCGCGCAATGTAAGACACGCTCCATCATCAACGAAATTTGGCAAAACCAAATAGCCATCCTCGTGAAACGAGAGCAGTTGTTGTGGTGAAAGAACCTCTGAAGTCGTTGTCATGACCCACTCGGATTTTCGAAGTTGGAATGCTCGGGAAATGCTGCGGGCAGCAAAATGTTGAGTGGTGTTGGTGTGCCTTCTACGTCGACAAGCAAATTTGCACCACCATGCTCCCACAACAACTGACGACATCGCCCGCACGGCGTGACATCGGTGTCGTTTCCTACGCACGCAACAGCGATGATCCGTCCACCGCCACCCATGTGCAGCGCGCCCAAGATTGCACACTCTGCGCAGAGTGTGAGGCCATAGGAAGCATTCTCTACATTGCAGCCCGAAACAATTCGGCCGTCATCGATGAGCGCAGCAGCGCCTACTCGAAACTTGGAGTACGGGGCATACGAATGTTGCTGTGCTGCACGTGCAGCAGCGCGAAGCACTTGCCAATCAATGGGAGTCGAGATGGTGGCCATAAGCCAACTCTAGTTGCGGGCGACTGATGCCAAAATAGCGGGAGTTAACTCATTCACGCGCTTCACGATTGCTGGAGCATCGATGGTGAGTGCGGTGCGATCGCGCACAACTACTTGGCCATTGACAACAACATGGCAGACATCGCCACGCCCTGCTGCAGCCACAATTGCGACGTGCGGGTCGAAAACCGGGGTGAGCGATGGAGAAAACGCATCGAGCACAACAAGATCAGCAAACTTGCCGACTTCGAGTGAGCCGACCAAGTGATCAATGTGCAGCGCGCGTGCGCCATTGATTGTTGCCATGCGCAAGACATCGAGAGCCGGCAACACTGTCGGGTCAGTCGCCGCAGTTTTTTGCACATAACCAGCGAGTCGCATTGCGAGCCACAAGTCAAGGTCGTTGCCTGACGCTGGACCATCAGTACCCAAAGCCACGTTGACACCTTGATTGTGCAATTCGACAATCCGCGCTGTTCCGCTTGCCAACTTGTAGTTGGATGCTGGGCAGTGAGTCACCGACGCGCCATGTTTCGCAATGAGCGCAATGTCGGCATCATTGAGGTGTACGCCGTGTGCAAGTACGGCGTTTGACAACAATTGAGTATCGGCAAGTACCGAAATTGGTGTACGTCCACCGTGTCGCTTTGCTACAAGCGACATTTCGCCAACAGTTTCTGCGGCGTGCACATGAATATGTGCGCCATGATTTTTGGCTAGTGCCGAGATTTGGTGCAAGTGATCTTCACCGAGCAAATAGGTGCTGTGTGGACTCAGCCAGTTGAGCGAATCAAACCCATTTACCAATGAGAATTCTTGTTCACGCTTGCTTGACTCGGTTAACCATTCGTTTGCCCACGCCATGCGCTGAGCAAACGGCAATGGCTCAGGGCCATCAGACTCAAGCAGGTTTGGTCCGCAGTGAATGCGCATGCCTGATCGCTTTGCAACGTCGAGTGCAGCATCGGGCAAGTAGTACATGTCGAGCGCGGTAGTGATGCCACCGAGCAGCGACTCGAGCGCGCCAAGCTCAGTGCCGGCCACAACTGCTTCATGGGAAAGCACCGCAATCTCTGCAGGCATGAGGCGTCCGAGAAAATCTTCCAAATTCATGTCGTCGCCAAGTCCGCGAAACAATGTCATGCCCATGTGCGTATGAGCGTTGATCATGCCCGGCATGACGATGCCACCTTTGGCGTCAATGACCGTTGGCGAAGTATGGGCGACTGCTCCAGAAGCGATTGCGCGAATCTTGCCGTCTGCGCCAACCACAATGCTTGCATCGTTGACAATTGTTCCAACAGCATCAACCGTGACGACGCATGCGTTGACAATTGCAAGTAGGTCTTTGGCGGCGCTCATGAAAAATTCACCGCTCTCGTAGTGTCAATTTGTTTGAGCACGTCGCGCAACAGTGCGCCAACGCGTTGTGCAGACTCTTTGCCAACCTGCAACACATCTTCGCCCGAAAGTGGAAGAGGATTGATGCCCGCAGCCAAGTTGGTGGCAAGCGAGAGCGCCAACACGCGCATGCCTAAGTGGCGCGCAGCAATAGTCTCGAGCACAGTCGACATGCCAACCATGTCGGCGCCCAATGTGGCGATAGCACGAATTTCTGCGGGTGTTTCAAAATGCGGCCCGTGAAATCCGAAATAAACGGCTTCGTTGATGTTGGGAGACACGTTGTGTACAAGCGCGCGCAATGAAGAGTTGTAAGCGTCGGTTAAATCAACAAAGCGACCAGCATGTGGTGCGGGCGGATTGTCGCCTGTGAGTGGTGAATGACCCGTCATGTTGATGTGGTCTTTGATGACAACTGGTTCGCCAATCGTCCAATCTTTTTGCAAACACCCTGCTCCATTGGTGAGCAGTGCAATCTTGCATCCGAGGGCATGCGCAACACGCACACCATGGACAACTGCGTGCACTCCATGACCTTCATATAAGTGTGTGCGACCAGTAAGCAGCAACACTCGAGTCGACCCGATCGTTATCGACTTGAGCGCACCACCATGGCCAATGACCGAGGGGCGAGTGAATCCTGGAATGTCACCAACTTTTATCGAGCGCACAGGAGTCGAGGACACTTCTTCGATCAGACCAACTGCATCTGCCCAGCCAGACCCGAGCACCACAAGTACATCGTGTTGGCCGCCGAGTTGGGCGCTCACTATTTCGGCAGACCGATCGGCCAGCGCGAATGCCTCGTTGACTACTTGATCCATGATTTAATCCGTAAATTGAACCTTAAATAAAGACCCATGGATAAAGGCTACGCATCAAAATTCGGATTGGGACATCTACATCGGTAGCGTGGTGCGATATGAATACGACTGCATCTACATCTGTACATTCACCCGTCCGCGTAGCCAGAGTATTGGCCGATTTTTTGCCACAGCGTTTAACGCGCGCATCGACCATCACGCAGGATGTTGTACTTGTCGGTGGATTTGCATTGCTGACAGCCTTGGCGGCACAAATTGAAATACCACTCGGGTTTACACCAGTGCCACTCACTGGCCAAACTTTTGCTGTGTTACTTGCCGGAGCAGTGCTCGGCATGAGGCGCGGCGCATTGAGTCAATTGGCCTACTGGTTTGCGGGCCTCACTGGCTTGCCGTTTTATTCGGGTGGCGCAGGTGGATGGAAATCTGGAACTGGCGCGACACTCGGATACCTCGTGGGCTTCATCGTCGCTGCTGGAGCTATTGGTTATCTTGCTGAAAAGAAACAAGATCGCAACTTTGTTACTTCGCTGCCAGCAATGTTGCTTGGCTCAACCATCATCTATGCATTCGGTGCAACATGGTTGGCGCACAACATCAATGTTCCACTTGCAAACGGTGAGACGAATGCAATCAGTCTTGGTGTCGCGCCTTTTCTGATCGGTGACTTGCTCAAGGCTTTAGTCGCGGCAGGTCTGACGAGCACTGTTTGGAATGCACTCAAAAAGCAGAGCTAGCAACGACGCGCTTAGCGCGAGCGCTCAAGTTCGTACAACGTGGTGCCACTGTTGCGCGCCACCCAGAGTCCTGCACCTGCCTGGACGAAATTTTTGGATAAGCGTTTTCGATACCACTCGCCAGTGCGAGAGTAAATGTTGAGGTCTGTCGTTTTTTTGTCGACTGCATTGCGCAAGTCTGCAGACGTTGGCACTTCAAGGTACAAAACACTGCGAGTTGCTTTGGCCAGGTTGCCGATAGCGGTGGCGGCTTGCTTGTCGTTCAGATATTGCAGCACGCTGTGGCAGACGACAAGATCAAATTGTCGAGATGGAAACCATGTCGCAATGTCGTGGCACTCGTGGTGATATTTTTCGCAGGCGTGCTCACTGATATCAACAGACAATCTTTTTACTTTTGGGTGATTGGTTGCATACCAGTCTCTCCAGTAGCCAAGACCTGCCCCTACATCGAGCACCGAGCGCACGGGCACTTCCCACCATTGGCACATCGCGTGCACTCCCGCGGCAAGATTGTTGACCTTGGTTCGGCTGTGGACTGGGCTTGTTGAATAGAACCGCTTGAAAAAAGCGGCATCAAATGTCTGGCGGGGCATGCATCTTGTGTAGCAGGTGACGGGGCTTACATTACGATTGTTGCCGTTACGATTGTTGCGCAAGCCAGCCAAATTCGATTGCGAAGGAGCAAAATATGTCGGTTTATGAAACGAAGATCGCACGCCTCGATGGCACCGGAAACCCTTTTGAAGACGTGCTTGGCAAAGTGACCTTGCTCGTCAATGTGGCGTCCAAGTGCGGCTTAACTCCGCAGTACTCGGCGATGCAGAAACTGCACGCAGACTTATCGGCCAAAGGTTTTAGCGTGCTCGGCGTGCCGTGCAATCAGTTCATGGGCCAAGAGCCAGGCAACGCACAAGAGATCCAAGAGTTTTGTTCGACAACGTACGGTATTGATTTTCCATTGAGCGAAAAGGTAGATGTCAATGGTGATGCGCGCCACGCCCTATACACAACGCTCACGACATCACCAGATGCCGAAGGTTATACAGGCGACATCCGTTGGAACTTTGAGAAGTTTTTAATCGGTCGGAACGGCGAAGTGGTTGCAAGGTTTGGACCGCAAGTTGAGCCAGATGCGCCAGAAGTATTGGCCGCAATCACTTCAGCATTGGGCTAAACACGATGCTCAAAGTAGGTGCGATACAGATGTCGATGTCGACAGACATTGCGACAAATATTGCAACTGCAGAGCGACTCGTGCGCGATGCTGCATCACAAGGTGCACAGGTTGTTTTGATTCCCGAGCTTTTCGAAGGGCATTATTTTTGCAAGGACGTTGATCCGAAACACTTCAACCTTGCTTTGCCCATCAACGGACATCCCACCATCGCGCACTTTCAACAGGTTGCAAAAGAACTCAATGTTGCGTTGCCAATCAGCGTGTTTGAACGGGCCAACGAAGCGTTGTTCAATACGGTTGCGATGATTGATGCCGATGGTTCGATGATGGGCATCTATCGCAAGAGCCATATTCCCGACGGCATTGGCTACAGCGAAAAATATTATTTCAGTCCTGGCGATACCGGATTTCGGGTGTGGAAAACACGTCATGGCGCCGTCGGTGTAGGTATTTGCTGGGACCAATGGTTTCCAGAATGCGCACGCTCAATGGCGCTACTTGGCGCTGATGTGTTGATGTACCCAACCGCCATTGGCAGCGAACCACCAAACCCATCGTGGGATTCTGCTCACCATTGGCAACGCGTAATGCAAGGCCACGCAGGAGCCAACATGGTTCCGGTCGTTGCAGCCAATCGCATCGGTCGCGAGGTTGGGGAGCAAACAGAAATCACGTTTTACGGATCGTCGTTTATCACCGATGCACTTGGTGCCAAAGTTGCAGAGGCAAATCGCACCGACGAAGGCGTCTTGGTGGCAAGCATTGACTGCAACGAAAATCGTCTAATGCGCAGCGCTTGGGGATTGTTTCGTGACCGACGCCCAGAGCTGTATCGCGGTTTGACCACGTTTGACGGCACGACGTCGGGAAACTGACCATGAAACTGCCGGGTGAGTTTGCTCCTCACGAACGCACAGTGATTGCGTGGCCGACGCGCGACGACGTGTATGGCGAGTATTTGGGTGAGGCACGAGACGCACATGCGGCACTAGCGCGCACGATCTCTGGCTACGAACCAGTGACCATGATTGTAAATCAACATCAAGCCGAGATTGCATCCGAGTTGTGTGGCCCAACAGTCGACGTGGTTGCGATACCTATCGACGATTCGTGGTTTAGAGACTCTGGACCGATTTATGTTTTCGACGGCGATGAGCGCCTTGCAGGAAACTGGATTTTTAATGGCTGGGGCCAAAAGTTTGTGCCATTTGACAAAGATGCCGCTGTAGCTAGCGCGTGGGCGCAACACGCTGGACATGCGGTGCGCAATATCGACATGGTGCTCGAAGGTGGTTCAATCACCTCTGACGGTGCTGGTTTGTTGGCGACAACCGAACAATGTTTGTTGCATCCAAACCGCAATCCGCACTTCAGCAAAGATCAGATTGAACAACGATTGCGCAGCGAGTTTGGTTTGAACGAAGTGATGTGGCTTCCACATGGTTTGTCGATGGATGCCGATACCGACGGACACGTTGACAACGTTGCAATTTTTATTGCGCCACGCACGATGGTCTTTCAGACATGCAACGACAAGTCGCTGAGCGATCACGTGCGTCTTGAGGAAAACCGCAGAGTTGCCGAATCGTTTGGCGTCACCATGCATGAGATTCCTGTGCTGCCTGTTGTCGAGTACCACGGAGAGCGCGTGCAGGTTCCATATCTCAATTTCTATATGGTCAATGGGGCGGTGATTGTGCCGGTTTGTGGACACGCAGCCGACGACGACATGCTGGCCCTCATCGGCGAATACATTCCCGATCGCGACATCATTGGTCTCGACATCGGTGGCATTCTTGCTTACGGCGGCGGCGGTATTCACTGCATCACGCAGCAAATACCTGCTGTGCTCTAGCAGTTTTTAAACAGGAGCATCCATTGAGCGCAGCGGCAAGTGCTGCGACGGCAGGTTATCCCACATGTCGGCAAGCAAGTCGTCGCGCAGCGCACGCACACTTGGGTCGTTCCAACGATTGACGTGTTGCAAAGGGTCGTGTGTGAGGTCGTAGAGCTCGCCATCACCGGCTTTGTTCATGGTGCCGTCGAGGGCGGCTGTGCATACCCAGTTATTGCGACAGATGGTACGCAGATGCACAATTTTTCCAAACAGCACAGAATCCCACTCGGTGAGCACGCGCTCGTGACCAAGTTGTTCGGCCTCGGCTTGATGCATTGGCAGTCGAGGTGCTTCTACGTAGCTCGGTTGGGCCATGCCTGCGATGTGAGCAAAAGTTGCGGCAAGTGAAACGTGGCCGACAGGAGCAGAAACACGAGCAGGTGCGATGTTGGCACTTGGTGCTGGTCGCCAAATGAGTGGAAGTCGCATTAACGAGTCGACGTGGTACGGACCCTTGAACAGTAGACCAAAGTCGCCTTGAAACTCGCCGTGGTCGGTGGTGTACAACACATCGAGATCGTTGCCCCAACCGCGTGACTCGATCGCGCCCATGACTTTGGCAATGGCTTCGTCAATCAATTCGTTTTCGACATGCGTGTATGCATTGACTTCGCGAACTTGGTCTTGCGTCAGCGTTGCTGGCACCCAGCGAGCCGGTGCTTCGTAGTTGGAAACAAATGTGCCGTCGTACCAACCGCGCCAGTGGCGCAATTTGTCGTCGAGCACTGCTTCACGAGTTGTTGAATTTGCGATGTATCCCTCGGGAAGATCGAGGTCTTGCCATTTCACGCGATGCATCTCTGAAGCCGGCGGATCCCATGGGTGATGTGGATCAGGAAAGCTCATCCAACAAAACCAGTCGCGATCTGCAGGCAACGACTCGAGCCACGCAATCGTACGTTGAGCAACCCATTCGGTGTGATACCACTCGGTGGGAATTGGGTTGACGTGCACTTGGGGCGCTTTGGTGTCGCCACCGCCCTCGGCATTGACTTGCAATTCATTGTCGAGCACTCGGTAATAACTCAAAACTGATTCTGGATGATTGTCGCGTATCCATTGCGAGTAATGCAATGCACCTGCAGCACCATGCGTTGCAAGTTCCATGTGGTCAAAACCACGATGCGGATCATTTGGGTTTTCGTTCGTAGAGCGATGGGCACCCATTCGGTTTTCGGTAAAGCGCAAAAATGGATCGAGCAATGGCTCAAAGTGGGCTTTGCCAATGAGTGCAGTTGCGTATCCAGTTGCTCGCAGGTCAGCTGCAATGCTCGGTGCGTCTTCTGGCAGTGGTACGCCGTTCATCCACACGCCGTGAGTAGCAACGTGTTGGCCGGTGAGCATGGTGCTGCGCGACGGCATGCACACAACATTTTGTGGGTGCGCACGATCAAACGTGATGCCGTGTTTACTCAAGGCATCAATTGTTGGAGTGCGTGCAATGAGTCCGCCGTTGCAACCGAGTGCGTCATAGCGCTGTTGATCGGTGGTGATAAACAAAATCTTGCGGCCCATCTATTTCCGATCAAACATCTCTTTGACTTTGGCAATACCCACTCCTGCAGCACCACCGATTGGCAATGCCAAAACTTCTGGGTCCATATCTGTCGAATACATGAGCAGGCATCGATTGGGTCCATCAGGAATTACATCAACTGTTCCGAGATGAAATGTGATCAGTGGGTTGTTAACGATCTTGTATTGAAAGCGACGCAAGTCGTGGTCGAGGGTAACGATGTCTTCTTCGAACGTGATGCCGGCAGCAAGCACGATCCAACGCTTGTTGCCTTCAACGCGACACGAGGTAATTGGAAACCACTCGTGTAGTCGCTCTGGTGCGCCAACAAATGCCCACACGGTGTCGGCGTCGCATTCGATAAAGCCAAAGCGACGCACGGTTCCCACGCCGTTCAATCTAATCTTTTCGCACTCAAACTGCACAAAGCCCGCGAGCTAGTGGTGAAGTATCTGCCAGTCGATGGGGTCTGAGCCGTTTGCTCGAAGTGCTTGATTGATGTGAGAAAAGGGCTTTGACCCAAAGAAGCCAGTATGTGCCGAGAGCGGACTCGGGTGTGTCGACTCGATGATTGTGTGTTGCGGTTGCGTGATCAAGGATTTTTTGTTGCGCGCAAATGCGCCCCACAACACAAACACGATGGGCGACTTCAGTGATCCGAGGGTGCGCACTACTGCGTCAGTAAATGTTTCCCAGCCGTGCCCTTGGTGTGTGCCTGCGCCGTCTTGTCGAACAGTAAGTGTTGCATTGAGCAACAACACGCCTTGGCGAGCCCATGAAGTCAAATCGCCGCTTGACGAAGGCTCAATCCCGCAATCCGCGTGCAGCTCCTTGTAGATGTTGCGCAGCGATGGAGGGATCTTGACGCCGTGCGATACAGAGAAACACAAACCATTTGCTTGACCGTGTGAGTGATACGGGTCTTGGCCAAGCACAACCACGCGCACATCTTGTGGTGCGGTGAGTGCGAACGCACGAAACGTTGCGCCTACAGGTGGGTAGACGTTGGCGACTTGTCGTTCGGCAGCAACAAAATCTTGCAACGTCGACCAATATGGCTTCGATGTTTCGTCATCAAGCAAGTCTTTCCAGAGGTCTGGCAATTGATCTGCACTTGCAGAAATGTCGCTCATCCGCCAAATACTCGATAAACACGCTCTGCTGGTCCGAGCCCAAAATTGTTGTTCCATCCGCTTGCGAGTAATAGTGCAACGACGTAAAACGACAGCGACAACACAAGCGCGGTGTCAAGCCCAGTTGCACCCACCCAATGCAACCGATGAACAACAAGATTAAAAAATATGACATGCAAGAGGTACACCGAAAGCGTCATGCGTCCGGCCCGTGCAAGTAACTGTGTGAGAGCAAGTTGCGGCGCGCGCTCAACTGCGAGCGAAACGAGACAGAGTGCGACAACGGCTGTTGCGAGCGTGCCGAGTGAAAACAAAATGCCGCGATCGAGGGGTTGGGTCGACAACAGCTTTGCGAGGACGAAGTCACGATTGCCCAGCCGCAAAGACGGCGTCAAGAGATAATTGGCGACGTGCGTGGCGAGCATCAGGAGGGTCGCCGCGAACATGAGCCGTAGGCGAATCTCGGGCAATCGATGGATGTGGCGTCCGATCACGATGCCCGCGACAAAAAATGCGATCCATGGAAACACGGGGTGGGTGTAATCAGTAAATGTGCGAATGAGCAGATTGCGTGGCGAATTGGGCGAGGGTGAGAGCCAATTCGTCAGGTTGCCATCGAGTAATTGGCTTGCTCGCCACCATGAAAGGCCCGCTGCGCCAATCATGCTTATTACACAAAGTCCAATGAGTTGTCGAGATGACCACGCAAACACAGCCGCCGCGATGATGAAATATGCGCCGTAATAAAAGAGGATTGTGCCTGGCCAGATCCATTGCAGGAAGTAACCCAAAAAATACAGCAATGCTCCGCGACGCAGAAGAACGATGCGAGCGTGCTGGATGTCGGCGCGGTTGTTCGAGGCTCGTGCGCGTTGAGTAAACAAACTCACACCGATGCCGGCAATCAATACAAACGTGGCGGCGAATCGTGTGGTGAGTGGTCCTGTGAGTGGGTTGAACATGCGTTCCCACACAGACGGGTGAGTGGGGTACATCGACTGTGCGCCGTTGAGATATGCGTGATAGTTCATCGCAACGACTCCGAAGAGAGCAATGGCTCGGGTGACGTCCAAACTCTCGATCCGCGATGTCGGAGTCACGAATTGATTTATTTCCAGGAGATGGTGTCGACAAAGACTCGAGAGAGTGGTTGTTGCACATCAACAATGTCGTTGACTGTTGGGCAAGTTGCACCATCTTGTACAAACAGCATCGTTGAGTGCATGTGCGGCGGCTCGAGCATCGTGAGGCGTTGTTTTGCAAAATGGAACGGGCTGAGATCGCCAGCAAGTGCAGCAACACCATGGTTTGATCCGCAACCAACCACAACAAGTGATCCACTGCCGGAAATTGGCGTGTTGCGGTAGCCGGCTGTTCCTCCACTGACGTGGTTCACATCCAACACATCGGCACCGAGTGTGAGCATCGACTTGTCACCAAGCCACAAAGCAGTGCCAGAGCGAGCAATGATCTTTCGTTGTGAATGAGCGATACGTAGCGTGTTCAGTGCAGACGCATCGATATGGCTGACATACATTGGCAGATTATTCGGCAAGATGCTGAGCCAATGGGTGATCTCTTGCATGTGCTCAGTAGCCGTGCCATCGAGCGGTGGGTGCACCGACCAACCATGCTGCTCAAAGCCTGCAGCCAGAACAGCACTAACAATCGACGCGACACCGGCAGCACCTTCAACACCAAAACGTTGCACGCTCGATCGGAGTTTGATAATCACGCGTCCGCTCCATCCGTGCGACACAAGTGTGTCGACGTGATGCACTGACCCAACGACGAGAACTGCGTTGGCAGGAAGCGACGACGGTATTTCGAAGCCAACTGGTGTGAGCACGAGTGGCGTATGCGATGCAGGAATATCGTGGGCTTCAAACACCGTGCCAACAGCAATCTCGGTGGCAATCGAAAGTGCTTGTTCAATCAAGATCGGTCGGCCAAAACCGTAACCGTTACCTTTGACAACCGGTACGAGATGTTGGGCATCGCCAAGGCCTGCGGCAAAGGTCTGCACATGGCTGAGCCATGCTTGGCGATCGACTGTCAGGCGCAAAGTCATGTGTCATCACGGTATCTGAACGGTTTGGATGCCCCGTTTAAACCCGACTTGTTAAGTCAACAATTGCCCTTTAGGCTGATGCAATGGCCAAACTCTTCAGTTTTCCTAATCCCGTTAACGAGACATCTGCCCGAATCGTGGCAGGCGGTGCTGTCATTCTGGGCACCCTATTTGCCGCACTTGGCAGTGGGTGGGTATTGGCTGCGTTGGCTTACGGTTTTATTGCACGAGTATTGACCGGCCCCACATTAAGCCCACTTGGTCGGCTCTCGACGCAAGTGCTCACACCATTGATCACACCATTGATGAAGGGTGAACATCGACTGGTGCCTGGCCCGCCAAAAAGGTTTGCACAGGGTGTTGGCGCAACTTTTAGCATCGTTGCGAGTGCGCTGTTTTTGAGTGGCGCAGAGACACCTGCACGATTTGTAATCGCAGCACTTGTTGGAGCCGCGTTTCTTGAATCAGCATTTGCGATATGTCTCGGTTGCATCGTGTTTGGATGGTTGATGAAAGCCGGTTTGATTCCTGAAGAAGTTTGTGAAGAATGCAATAACTTCAGTTTGCGTTCTTTGGCCACGACGTCAAGTCAGGCTTAAGCGCGTCGAAGTTTTGTTCAATCACGGCGCCTTTCCACACTCCAACTCCATAGGCGGCGTCGTCCAGCACGTGCAATGCAGTAAACCGTATTGGATCGAGCTTTGGTCGGCATTTCCACCATTCGTACATTGATGGAACAACTGCAGCAGTAATGAGTACCCAGCGCATACGTTTTGAAAACAGTGCAACCACAACTGCAATTGGCCACCACACTCGCGTAATTGCGCTAGCAATTGTGCGTCCGGCATGCAAATTGCCAAGACCAGCCAAGCGAGCAGACTCTTCGACGGCGTTGGGAACATCGCGCAATTTTCGTGCAAGTGCGGCAATCGTGCCTGCGCCTACGAGTGCGCCAAAGATTGGGTAACCGAGCGCAATAAGTGCCCACATGCCGGCCGAGTATCCACTTACTCGCACGGGTGCAAGTGCGCCGTCGTGTCGTTTTGCGAGTGCAGCAGCCGATGTGCCATAACTCATGCGCTGCGCCACAAAATCACTAACAGTTGATCGTGGTAAGTGAGAACACACTGCAGTCGGCTGGTAACGACAGCGCCAACCCGCAGCGTCCATGCGCCAGAGTGCGTCGACATCCTCACCGACCTGCAATGTTTCGTCGAAGCCGTTGATCTCGCGCATTGCTTCTGTGCGACACAACCACATGGCCGACGGTGTGTAACTGATGCGCGTACCTTTGCGAATACGACCCTCAAGTGGACCTAGGTCGAGCGGTGATCGCACAGTTTCATAGGCGCCAAGAGCCCCTTCGGTAGGGGTACTAATAATGCGCGGTGCAACAAGACCAATGCGCTCGTCGGCACAATACGAGAGCAGTTCAATCAACGTGTTGTTTTCGAGTGTTACATCTACATCGACAAACGCAACAAACGGTGTGGTCACAAATTGCAATCCGTGGTTACGCGCAGCGCCTGGTCCCTTGTTGTTGTCGAGCGAAACGACTCGTGCACCAACAATGTCAGAAATTGCGTGAGGAGACGCATCGTTGACCACAATGATGGTGGCTGCAGTAGAAGAGAGATTGGTCAGCGTGCCAACAAGTGTGTTGAGCAACCGCGCGTCTTTTGAGTTACGCACATGTGCAGGAATCACGATGCTTACATCGGCCAACGTAAATGGCTGTTCGGTGCCAACAATGTGAGTCGGATGTATGGCGCCAGCATCAAGTAGTCGGCTAGTCAATGTCTCGTGACCTGCTGGTAGAGGTAGCCCAATTTCGAGCAACTCCGCAATATGGCGGCCTTCTTCACTCAAGGTAAACATCTTGAGTGGAGAGCCCGCAAACACCATGAGGCCACGCACGGGACGACGCCAGGACGGATCAACAATGAAGTGCGGCTGGTTGACGAGATCGGTCATAGTTGTGCCTAGTGGATTGTGTGTTTCTTAGTTCATGTGTTCGTTAATAAAGATAACGAGATCTTGTGTTAATTGCGAGAGCAAGCTCAGACCGTGTTCAACAGTCGCAGTAGTCGGGTCTCCCAAAACGCCGTTGATAGAAACCGCACGTACTCCGCCGCTGCGTAATTGTGTTTCCAACTGACTGAATGGTTGGGTAGCGCCAGCCTTCGCCATCGACATGTTGACTCGTGATGAGTCGATGGCCAGCATCATCGAAGTCTCGCTTGTTCCTGCATGAGCATCGCCGTTAGCAATACGCGGCCACCATGTTGCGACATTGTGCTGTTCGCTCTTGAGTGTGCGTGTTGCCGCGTTTACAGCATCGGTATTGCCACCGTGACCATTGACAAATACAACACCGTTGCACCAGTCGGCGGATCGAACGATCTCGATCAAGACTTGGGTGAGAGCAGCAGTGCCAATCGACAAGGTGCCAGGAAAGCCAGCATGTTCGCCACTTGCTGTGATGGAAAGACTTGGGGCAATCAGGATGCGATCGTTGTGCAGTGCAGCCTGAGCGCACAAATACTGCGCAATTTGGGTGTCGGTGTCAAGTGGCAGGTGCGGGCCGTGCTGTTCGCATGATCCGAGTGGCAATAACAAAACGGTCGATTGGCGACTCGCAACCTGTGGCCAAGTGTTGGATGCAAAGTTGTTGGCCACGCCAAAGACTAAGGGCGAAGACGTTTGCGCACAAAGCGCACTGCTTCGATCAGCAAAGTTGCGCTCACTGCGCCACCGAACGCGACCAGAAATGCCTTGGTGTGGTCATCTTGAAACGTTTTGCCGCCAATGAAGCCGAGAAGAGATGCGTACAAAGCCCAAATTGAAGCCGCGACAATTGTCCAGCCAACAAACCACCTGTGGTCTCGGCGAGTGACACCACACGTGAGCGTGAGGATGGTGCGTCCGCCGGGAATAAAACGTGCGGTGATCAGCAATAGACCTCCGCGTTGCTCAATCTGATGAATAACTTTTTCGAGGCGCACTTGACTTTTTTCGTTGCGGGTGTATCGCTGCAGTATGCGCTCGCTCGCTTCGCGTCCGATGAGGTACGACATATTGTCACCAATAAATGCACCAGCGGCTGCCACCAGAATGACCAGTGCAATCGACAAATTTCCAGAGCCTGCACTTACGCCGCCAACGATGACAAGTGTTTCACTTGGCACGATCGGTATTACCGAATCGGCAACCGCAATCGTAAAGATAATTAAATAAAACCAGGGTGACGATGAAAAGTGCTCAAGCCATGCAAAAAAGTCGTTGAGCTGATTCATTACATTTCAGCCAAAAACGTTAAGCGTTTTCTTCGTGAGTCTTGAGTCGGCGAATGTTTGGCAAGTGTCGAATAATGATCATGCCAACAAGCCCAAGTGATGCAGCCAACTCCCACATGTGGTCATTGCGCCAGAAGGCAACGTACACAGGTACTGCAACGGTAATGATCAATGAAGCAATTGATGACTTGCCAGTTGATTTGCGCAACACAAACCACGATGTGCACAAGATCAAACTCATGATGGGGTACAGCACGTACATCACGCCACCACCGGTGGCAACACCCTTGCCACCCACAAACTTGCGAGTGACGGGAAACGTGTGGCCGATCACGGCGGCATAGCCACAGGCATAGGCAAGGTACGAGACAGGATGCGCGTTCGGTTGTGTGTTCATCGCGAGCCACGCAAGTCCCACCGAAGCAGAACCCTTAAGCACATCGGCAACGAAAACTACGAGACCGTATTTCCACCCGAGCAAGCGCACAACATTGGATGTGCCTGGATTGCCGGACCCTGCTGCGGTGACATCGACTCCACCTCGCTTGGCAACGAGAAGGGCACTTGGGAATGTGCCGAGAAAATACGAAACAATGATGGCGCCGATACTCAGCAGTGGATTGACGTCGTTCATACTCGTTCCATTCGTTGCGCAGGATCTCTAGAAGTAGCCAGCCGGGGTGAATTGATCTTTACAGATCTGGAGTGATCCATCGAGGGTTTGGGGATGAGATTGATCGTTGCTGCCTTGACAAGTTCTTCGCCGTGGCCGGTAACGCACTCAGGGTCTGGTCCATCGAGTGGTATGCCAGTAAAGAATTTGGCGGCCATGCAACCACCTTGGCAGGCGTCGTAGCTTCCGCATGCCGAGCATGCTCCTGCCGACTCTGGCTCGCGCAGCGAGAGAAACAGTTCGCTTTCTTTCCACACTTTGGTGAAGCCACCATCATTCAGAAGTGAACCGGCTTTGAATTGAGCATGAATCACGAATGGGCATGCGTATACATCGCCAATCGGATCGATCAAGCACACGACACGGCCAGCGCCACACAGGTTGAGACCAGGGAGTGACTCGCCAAACGCATTTAAGTGAAAAAATGAATCGCCAGTGAGCACGTTGTCGCCATGCTTCATCAGCCAGTCGTAAATCTGGCGCTGTTGATGTTGCGTTGGGTGCAACTCGTCCCATGTGTCGGCACCTCTGCCAGACGGACGCAGGCGAGTGATGCGCAATTGCGCACCATACGAGTCGGCAAGCGCTTTGAATGCATCGAGTTGATCGACGTTGTGTCGTGTAATGACCACGGAAATTTTGAATTGACCAAAGTTTGCATCGCGCAAATGATTCATCGCAGCGATTGCTGTTGCATACGAACCCTTGCCACGCACAGCGTCGTTGGTGGCGGCGTCTACGCCATCGAGACTGATTTGAATATCGAGATAATTCATTGCTGCCAACCGTCGAGCATTTTCTGCAGTGATGTACGTACCGTTAGTCGAAAACTTGACACCGATGTTGTTGGTTTCCGCGTGCTCGAGAATTTCAAAGAAGTCTTTGCGGATCATTGGCTCGCCGCCGCCGATGTTGATATAAAAAACTTGCAAGTCACGCAACTCATCGAGCACGGCTTTTGCTTGATTGGTTGAAAGTTCGCGTGGGTCTCTGGTGCCACTGCTCGACAAACAATGCACGCACTGCAGATTGCATGCGTAGGTGATTTCCCATGTCAAACAAATTGGAGCGTCGAGTCCAGCCTTGAGTTGTGTTGCGAGCGTTTTACCTGACACGAATGATGTCCGATGCAACGAGAGAGTCAATGGCTTGAATAAAACTTGGCCAGCGAGCAGGCTGAATATCGTGAGCGCCCAGTGCATCTTGCACGGTGGCGTAGTCGGCGATGTCGCGAACCACAGCTACTACGTCTGGGTGTTTTAAGAAAACGAGTTTGCGATTGCCATAGTGATAGGCAAGAGCACCAAACGTTTCAGGGCGTAGTGCTACTTGTGGGTTGAGCTCGCATGCCGTTTCCAGCGTGATTGACATGATTGGTGAGAGATAATGTCTGTGGTTAATAGACGCCGCACATGCCGTCGATAGAGATTTCTTCGACGAGCAGTTCGGCAACAACTGGCGAAATGGCCTGATTAGCCGATTCCGTTTCCTGCACAATTTCGCTCACTTGGGCTGTAGTAGTCGGTTCCATTACCTGCCAACAATACTCAAATGCCACCTCTCGGGCTATTGTCAGCAGTAGGAACCGTGGCTATCAGAGCCACACTTAAGAGCCACATTTAAGAGCCACATTTAATAGCCAAATAGTAGGGGGACATCGTGAAGACAAAAGCAGCCGTGTTGTGGGAAGTCAATGCTCCGTGGAGCGTCGAGGAGATTGAGCTTGATGCACCGGGCCCAAACGAAGTATTGGTCAAGTTGGCCGCGTCGGGTCTGTGTCACTCGGACGAACACGTAGTCACGGGAGACCTACCGTTTGAGTTGCCAATGGTTGGCGGCCACGAAGGCGCTGGTGTTGTGCAACAAGTGGGTGCAAACGTAAGTTGGCTTGCACCTGGCGATCACGTCGTCTTCGGTTTCATTCCGTCATGTGGACGTTGCGTGAGTTGCTCGACTGGTCACCAAAACTTGTGTGACCTCGGTGCTTACTTGGGGTCAGGCAAGCAGATCAGCGATCAAACTTCACGTCACCACGCGAGTGGCAAAGACCTGGGCATCATGTGCCTGCTCGGAACATTTGCGCAACACACCGTGGTCCACGAAGCAAGTTGCATCAAGATCGAAAAAGATGTGCCACTCGACCGAGCATGCTTGCTCGGCTGTGGTGTGGTGACTGGTTGGGGCTCGAGCGTGTATGCAGCCGAAGTGAAACCTGGTGACACCGTTGTCGTCGTCGGTGTTGGTGGCATCGGAGCCAATGCAATTCAGGGCGCACGTATTGCTGGTGCAAAACAAATTATTGCGATTGATCCAATTGAGTTCAAGCGCGAGAAGGCAATGGAGTTTGGTGCAACACATAGCGCTAACTCGATGGCCGAAGCAGTTCCTCTGTTGCAAGAACTCACGCGTGGCGCAATGGCAAACAAAGTCGTCATGACGATGGGTATCGGCAGTGGCGCTGTGATTCATGAAGCAATGGCGCTGACCGCAAAAGGTGGTCGTGTCGTAGTTACCAACATTCACCCCGCAATGGAGTTCGGTGCATCAATCAGTCTGCTTGACCTGACCTTGATGGAGAAGCAACTTGTTGGTTCGCTCTTTGGTTCTGGCAATCCGCGTTCTGATATTCCAAAACTGCTCGGCTTATATCGCGAAGGCCAACTCGATCTTGATGGTCTTGTCACTCGCACATATACGTTGAACGACATCAACGAGGGTTATCGCGCGATGCGTGACGGAGAAAATATCCGTGGCGTCATCAAATATGACTGATCCCCAAACATCCAGCCAGATCATTGGTGCTGTTGGCAACAATGTTGTCGGTCGGCAGCACGAAATAGAGATGGTTGTGGCGGCGCTTGTCGCAGGTCGACACATGTTGCTTGAAGGCCCACCGGGCACAGGCAAGAGCACACTGTTACGAGCAGTTGCGCAAGCCATGTCAGTTGGGTTTTCGTTTGTTGAAGGCAATGCCGAGCTCACACCAGCGCGATTGATTGGTCACTTTGACCCTGCACGCGTCTTGAGCGATGGCTACACACCAGATGTCTTTGTCGATGGACCGCTTGTTACTGCGTTGCGCGAGGGTGCGTTGTTGTATGTAGAAGAGATCAACCGAATTCCTGAAGAGACACTCAACGTATTGATCACGGTGATGAGTGAAGGCGAAATCACCATTCCGCGCCTCGGCAAAGTGAGTGGTGTAGATGGTTTTCGACTTGTCGCAGCAATGAATCCGTTTGATGCCGTGGGTACTGCTCGCATTTCAAGCGCCGTATACGACAGAGTGTGCCGCGTTGCCATGACATATCAGTCTTCGCAAGATGAGTGTGCAATTGTTGATCGCAATCTCAAGGCCAATAGCCCAAAAGGTAACGCTGGCGTGCAACCAGATGCGCCTTGGGTCGCCAAAGTTGTCGAAGTGGTTCGTCGCACACGCAACCACACTGATTTGCGAGTCGGATCTTCGGTGCGAGGGGCTATCGACACAGCGTTGGTGGCGTCAAGTTTGGCCGAGGTTCGTTCATCAAAGAACATTTCTGCGTCGATCGGGCTTGATAGCGCGCTAGTTGCCTTGAGTGGCAGAGTGCGAATCCGCGAAGGAAGCGCGCGCAGCGCAGAAGAAGTCGTCACCGAAATCTGGAATGATGTTTTTGGCACGACTGCTGGCGACGAGTCAGCGGGAAAAGCTGGCGCCCCGATTGGGGCCACGACCTCGAACTAGCAAATCCGGCAATCAAAGAGGGCGCACTCGCCGAACAAGCAGAGAGTCAAGCAAATAAGAAAACTGTTTCGCGCAGTGACCTTGCTCGGCACAATCGATTTGAACAAATCTCTCCTGAGGTTGGAGAACTCGATGAGGCCGCTATTGATGAAGCACTCAACGATGCGCCTGATGAAGTGCTTGGCATGATTGCCGATTTGACTGCAGCAACCGATCCAAAGTTGCGCGAACTTGCGCGCCGACTCGCTGGTCGTGTCATGCTCGAACTTGCGAGCACAGGAAGAACGCGTCCTCGTGGGATCGGCAAAATGACGTTGGTGAACTACCAGCCAGATGCAGGCGACATCGACATCGATGCAAGCCTTGATGGACTAAACGAGATTCGAGCGCATGGAGCGGTCGATGTGGATGCACTGAAGGTGCGAGGGTGGACAAAGCCAGGGACAGCATTCAGTTTGGTGGTTGACCGCAGTGGCTCGATGGGCGGCAAGCCACTTGCCAATTCGGCAATGGCCGCTGCTGCCATAGCCAGTCGCGAACCAAGTGACTACAGCGTGCTGGTCTTTGGCAATGATGTTGTGGTCGCAAAATCTCAGGATGTTTCGCGCTCAACTGAACAGGTAGTCAACACGGTGTTGTCGTTACGCGGGTTTGGCACAACAAATCTTGCGCAAGCACTGACAACAGCGAGCCAGCAGCTTGCGCGATCTCGCGCAGGTAGGCAGGTGACGATTTTGTTTTCGGATTGTCGCTCAACGGTCGAGGGCGATGCTGTGCTTGCTGGTTGTTCGCTCGAAGAGCTTGTGGTCATCGCA
Source organism: Actinomycetota bacterium (assembly GCA_007279905.1). Lineage (GTDB taxonomy): Bacteria > Actinomycetota > Acidimicrobiia > Acidimicrobiales > Ilumatobacteraceae > UBA3006. The sequence goes on from QYPH01000062.1 coordinate 35,070, forward strand.
CCAGTTGACGACGATGCCGAGGCTCGGGTGTTTGCGCAACAAGTTGGTGCACGCTTTACAACGGTGAGTGGGCCGAGTGACGTGCCCGATGCACTACGACGAGTGCTTGACTAGCGGCAACTCGGATCGTTTGGAGGAGAAACACCGAGCGTTGCTTGTTCTGGTGCGACAACTGGCAGGGTTGGTGGTGGCGCAGAGGATGATGCGTTACTCGTGTATTTCACGTAATTGACTGGTGTTATGTCACTGCTGATCACACCACCGAGGGCGCCTTCGGTTGTTGTCATGTCGGTAGTTACTGGCGCGTCGGCCACACTTCCTGGTGTCGCAAAACTTGCTTTGCCCTGAAACAAAGCGAGAATTTCGCGCATCGTGTCGTTTTGAATACGGGGAACAAGCACGGCTTGATCGCCGACCATTTCACCTGATGCAGCGATTGTGTAGGTAGGAATTTTGCTGGTGTTGAGATTGCGCATTGCTTGTGCCAATTGCAGCATCGAGATTGGCGTGAGTTGATCGTCGGTAATCACATTTTTGAGCGCTGCGTTAAGCAATTTGTTGGCGACAGTTGGGCTGCTTGAACCTTTGTCGAGAGCGCGTTGCATGGCGCGACGAATGAAGTCTTGTTGACGACTAATGCGGCCTAGGTCTCCAGTGCCGTCTTTGATCCAATCATTTTTTGCAGGATCAAAATACGAATAACCCGACCGGGATCGCACGTATGCAAGGGCATGATCGCCAGAAAACTCAAAGCAACTCGGGGCTGGAACATACAGGCCGGTTTTTTTATCGCGAGTCTCATACAAAAATGGAATGCTTACGCCGCCTACCGCATTGACGATTTCTTTGAACGCGCAAAAGTCGACATTGACATAGTGGTCAACAGAGATGCCGAAGTTTTGATAAATCGTGTCGACGAGTTTGTTGGGATTTTTGCGATCAAACGCTGTATTGATGCGGTTGGTGCGAGTAGATCCTGCAATCTTGACCCACAAGTCGCGCGGAAATGACAAGAACGCTGCGTGGTTGTCTTTTGGATCGACACGAATAATCATGATCGTGTCGCTGCGCTCACCAAAACCTGTGCGATCACCAAATGCGCCCGCATATGGAGAATCTGGGTCGACGCAACTGCCGTTGTCGGAGCCAGTGAGCAAAAAGTTCTTGGCGGCGAGGTCGCCTTCGGTCAAATTCCAGTTATCCGAAGGAGTGATTTCGGCGTCGGTGCTTGGTTGACCGTTTGGGTCACGATTGAGCGAAACAACTTGTCGGGCGTTAAGACGATTGTTGGCCCATACCATTCCAACGCCAGCAATGAGCAATGAAAAAACCACAACAATGTTGAGTGCAAGAACGAAGTAGTGCGAACGAGGTCGCTTGTAGTGACTCTTTATGCGGCGCTTGGCGCCACTCACTTTGCGTCCACTACTGGCGCGAGTCGCACAGTCGTCACAATATGCGCGACCGAATCACCTACTGTGTGCGAAACAAATTCGATTGCAGGCACGACACCTGCATTTTGTAAGTCACCGATACATGATTTGAGTGCAGCGATCTGATTGTCGGTGGCACTCACCGATGTGTATTCAACATCGGCGCGTTGCGACAGTTTTGCTTCGGTCTTGGTGCGACGTATCACTCCGATCACGTTGCAGGCGCAATCGAGCATCAACTCGGCGGCATCTACATGTTTGGTGTCACCTGTGATCTCGCCAACTGTTGGCCACTGAGACAAGTGGATCGAATTCTGTTTCCACCAACTCCACACCTCTTCGGTGGCAAACGGAATGTGTGGTGCAAACAAGCGCTGCATCACGCTGAGTGCGCGCTGCAGTGCGGCCCGCGCAGACGCCGAGATGTCGGTGGTGCCGTATGCGCGCATCTTGACAAGCTCGAGGTAGTCATCACAAAACCACCAGAAAAATGATTCGGTGCGTTCGAGCGCACGCGCGTAGTCGAATGTTTCAAATGCGTTTGTCGCGTCATTGACGACAACACTGAGTCGCTGCAACATGGCAACGTCGAGTGGTTCAGTTGGCACAACATCTGCGCTTACATCGCCCGCGCCCAAGACGAACTTGGTTGCATTAAGCAACTTGGTGGCCAATTTGCGGCCAACCTTCATTTGGTCTTCGCTAAATGC
>QYPH01000019.1 GCA_007279905.1 Actinomycetota bacterium
AAGAAATAGAGAAGGGCGACCCTTGCGGGTCGCCCTTCTCTATTTCTCTATTTATAAGCGGGTCGGGGGGTGACCCCGCATTCATTACTTAGCGATTTGCCAGAGGCTGTCAGTGAGTTTCCAGCCATAGTCGGAGTCTGCTGTTGCAGCAATTGCGAACATAAAGAGGGCGCCACCGGCCATCGAAATGTTCTTCAAGAATCCGATCATTTCAGTTTGTTTGGCCGTTGCGTCAGTCTCGCTCCAGAAAGCGTGCATCTTGAGCGCCATGATGATGAGGAGTGCAGCAAGCACGACTGCACCGAGGTCGGCATAGATGCCGAGGATGACCGAGAGGCCACCAAGAATCATCACGATTCCCGACAACAAATTAGCAAATTTTGGTGATGGAACCTTTTTGTAAGCCGCATACCCAGCCATTGCCTCGGCTTTTGTGAAGTGGTTGAGACCACTTGCTATAAACATAAAGGCGAGCAAAGTACGCCCGATCAACATCACTGCATTCATTAATTTCTCCCTGTGTTAAGAACCTCATAGGCGAGGTAGTTGCGAGCACAACTATATCACCTAAGTGGTTGCGTACGCAACTACTTGGATATACTTGAACCATGGCAACCCCACGTTGGCTCAATGACGCGGAGATGAAGGCGTGGCGAGGTTTCGTTACTACGTCTCCCGACTTGATGAACGCCATTGAACGCGATTTGGGCATATTTGGCCTCGATGCTGGTGACTACCAGTTGCTTGCCATGTTGTCTGAAGCACCTGATCACAAACTCAAGATGTGCGATCTCGCCGACACGTTGCGGTTGTCAAGAAGCGGACTCACTCGTCGAATGGATGGTGTTGTACAGGCCAAATATGTCGAGCGAATACAAGACAAGGACGATCGACGAGTTTCATTTGCTCATTTGACAGCGAAGGGTTACGAGTTCTTGCAGAAGGTTGCGCCGCTGCATTTGAAAGATGTTCGTAGTCGCATGATCGACTTGCTGAATGAGTCGGAGATAAAGGCGCTCGGATCTGCATTTGCGAAAATCAATGCTCATTTGCGCGCTACAGAGTAGACACTGCAAACTGGTAGTTTTGACGCATGGAAATTCGCAAATTTGTCACTACATGTGAAGATATTCAGGCCGAACTCGGCGAACCAACCGGACGCATTGTGCGCAAGGCAGTGTGCAGTGCGGTCATCACCAATCCACTCGTTGGCAAGCGACACAAAGACCTCACCATGCTCGAGCTGATGGGCGCAGAGATTTCTGGCATGTTGGCCGAGCGAGCACTCGCGGCCCTCGGAGTTGAGGCTGGGGACGTAACCGCATACGGCAAAGCAGCCATTGTTGGAACAGCAGGCGAGATTGAGCATGCTGCAGCATTGATTCACCCACGGTTTGGTGCGCCTGTGCGCAAAGTGGTGGTGCAGGGGCTCGACATCATTCCGTCTACCAAAAAAGTTGCTGGCCCAGGTGCCTCAATCACTATTCCGATCACAAACAAAGATGACATCTGGTCGTTCAATGAAATGGACGCAATTGAAGTGTGCATTGGTGATGCACCGATGGCGCACGAAATTTTGGTCAGTGTTGCCCTAGCCGTTGGCGGCCGACCTTTTGCTCGAACGAACAAAGTGTCATGAACTTCAAGGCAATTATTTTGCTCACTCGCGCGGCTGACGCGACTCACGAACAGTTTGCGGATTGGTGGCTCAAAAAGCACGCACCGCTAGCAAAGCAATTGCCAGAATTACGTCGCGGAGTCTTTAACTTGGTAGAAAACCCAGCAGAGGGCGACCCAGATGGTGTGTCTGAGTTGTGGTTTGACTCTCACAGTGATTTTGAGGCCGCATATGCAAGCGAAATTGGCAAGGCAGTCGTTGCCGACTCGATGTCAAACGTCTCTGGTAGGCGTCGCATGTTTGTCGTTGAAAACACCATCCATTCGTAACTACTCGAGCAACCAAACTGTGACAAACCCATGAACCGGCTCGGATTGGTCACTTTTGTTGCGCGCGAATACGACGAAGCAATCGGTTTCTTTGTCGGGAAACTCGATTTCGAATTAGTGGAAGACACCGACATGGGCGACGGCAAGCGATGGGTGGTTGTTGCTCCAGCTAGTGGCGCTTCGTTGCTCATTGCACGGGCAGTAACTGATGGCGAGAAGGCAAGTGTTGGCAATCAAGCCGGTGGTCGCGTTGCCTTCTTTTTAAACACCGACAACTTTGATCGTGACTATGCGAATTGGTCGGCCCGCGGGGTCAAGTTTCGTGAACATCCGCGACATGAGGCGTATGGCACCGTCGCTGTGTTCGAGGATTTGTATGGTGCGCCATGGGATCTGATTCAGTCAGCATGATGGTGTGTGCATGACACAGACAAAATTATTTGAGCGACTCACACCATGGATTTTTGTGGCGTTGTGGAGCACCGGGTTTGTGGTTGCTCGGTACAGCACACGTAATGCTGGCCCACTGGCGTTTCTTACGGTGCGCATGTTGTGCGCAGCATTGGTGTTGGCGGTGATCGCCCGTGTCGTTAAAGCTCCAAAACTTCCCAAAGGCTCGTGGTCAACTTCGGCAATCGTTGGTATTTGCATGCACGCTATTTATCTAGGAGGTGTTTTTTATGCGATCAAGCGCGGGTTACCCTCTGGTCTGAGTGCGTTGATCGCAGGGCTGCACCCGGTTGTTACTTCTGTTGCAGGAAGAGTGATTTTGAAAGAACGCTTGCGAGTGAGTCAGTGGCTTGGAGTGTTTCTCGGTATCTGTGGGGTAGTGGTTGTTGTGGTCGACAAAGTGCGTGACGGTGTGGGCGACGTAACGAGACCGGCACTGATCGCAATGATCGTCTCAATCATTGGAATGTCAACCGGAACATTGGTGCAACGTGCTCGCGGCAAAGACATGCCGTTAGTCAGTGGCACAACCGCTCAATATGTTTCGGCTGGAGCGGTGTTGCTTGTGGCATCTAGCTTGTTTGAAAAGTGGGAGTTCCATCTCAACGCCGAGTTGCTACTGGCGCTGTTGTGGTCGGTGTTTGTGCTTTCGATATCTGCAGTGATGTTGATGATGCTGCTGATCTCGCGACACTCTGCCGCTCGCGTGAGCAGCCTGTTCTTTTTGACTCCTGCGTTGAGCGCAATCGAAAGTGCAATCTTGTTTGGCGAAAGACTGAGCCTGCTGTCGCTGGTGGCGTTGGTCGTTGCCCTGGCTGGGGTATACCTCACCATGCGAAACCCAATGAGTGAGCCAGTTGATCAAGCCTTTCTGGCCGATTAGCCACCACCGAAATCCCTTGTAATCTCGGGCTCTCAACTTTATGTAATGTAAAGTTGGTAATATATCAGTGACATATCAATCGGGGGACGAGATGGATTTAGCGACACGGTTAGAAAAACTTGGAACCGAGACGGCGTTCGCAGTTTCGCAAGCCGCAGCAGAGTGGGGCGCAAAGGGAAATCACATTTTTCCGTTTCATCTTGGTGACCTCAACATCGCAACATCGCACAACATCGTTGACGCAATGAATCGCGCAATTGCCGATGGCAAAACTGGTTATTGCCCCGCAGCAGGAATCCCACAACTGCGCGAAGCACTTGCCAATGACGTCGGTGCTCGTCGTGGTCTCAATTTTTCGCCAGCCAATGTGGTCGTGCAACCAGGCGGCAAACCTGTAATTACAAAATTCATCCAGGCAGTGATGAATCCAGGTGACGAAGTTTTGTATCCAAACCCTGGCTACCCGATCTATGAAAGCCAGATCGAATATTTTGGTGGCGTTGCTAAGGCATACCGTTACTTGCCGTCATCGACCGGATTCAATATCGACCTCGATCAGATCAAGGCTTCGATCACACCTAAAACAACAGCAATTATTTATAACGACTTGCAAAATCCAATTGGTGCAGAGTCGACCGATGCCGAGCGTGAAGCAATTGCCCAATTGGCGATCAAGCACAACTTGTGGGTGTTGTCGGATGAGGCGTATTTTGAAATGCGTTACTCGGGCACATCAAAGTCGATTGCGTCGTTGCCAGGCATGCTCGAGCGCACCGTGATCTTGTATACCTTCTCAAAAAAGTTTGCAATGACGGGTTGGCGACTTGGTGCATCTATTGCGCCAGTTGAGGTGTCAAACATGATTGCCAAACTCAATACCAATGACGAGTCGTGCACGACACACTTTGTGCAATATGGCGGAGTCGAAGGATTGCTTGGCGACCAGTCGGGCACAGCAGTAATGCTCGACACTCTTCGTGAGCGTCGCGACATCGCAGTCAACATGCTCAATGCAATGCCAGGTGTCAGTGTGCATTCGCCTGAGGCAGCGTTTTATTTGTTTCCTGACGTAACTGAAGCAATGCAGAACAAAGGCATTGATGACTTGCCCGTGTTTGCGGAGCAGGCACTGCATGCAACTGGCGTTTCGTTTTGTACACGACGCCACTTCGGTCGTCCACAGCCAGGCGAAAAACGCAACTATGTGCGGTTTGCATTTTCTGGCATCAACAAAGATCAAATCGAAACTGGTATGTCGATGTTTGGTGATTGGATCAAGAAGTAGCCATGGCAAAAGTTGTTGTTACCGGCAAAATTCCGTCTGGAGCACTGGCCCGACTGCGCGCAGAACACGACGTATTGGCATGGGAAGAATCAACACCAATCAGCCGAGAAGAGTTGCTGAAGCGAGTTGTTGGTGCTGATGCGATCGTGAGTTTGCTCACCGAGAAAGTCGATGATGAACTACTCGTTGCAGCCGGAGATCAGCTTAGGTCGGTGTCAAATGTGGCCGTGGGCTACAACAACATCGATGTGCCTGCGTGCAAGGCTCGCTCAGTGCTCGTGACCAATACGCCTGGTGTGCTTACTGAAGCCACTGCCGACATTGCGTTGTCGTTGATCTTGATGGTGACACGCCGCTTGGCCGAAGGCGAGCGCGTGATTCGCGCCTCGCAACCTTGGCAGTGGGGCATGTTTTACATGTTGGGCTCAAGTATTCAGGGCCGACAATTGGGCATTGTCGGCATGGGCCAAATAGGTGTGGCTGTGGCTCGCAGGGCGCGTGCATTTGGAATGACTATTGCCTACACAAAGCGCACGCCACTTGATGCCGCAACACACAAAGAACTTGATGCCAAGCATGTCGAGCTGGATGAATTGCTTGCTACGAGCGATGTTGTTTCATTGCACTGCCCGTATTCTCCAGAGACGCATCACTTCATCAACGCAGCACAATTGGCAAAGATGAAGTCGAGCGCTTATCTCATTAACACTGCTCGTGGCCCGGTTGTTGACGAAGCAGCGTTGGCCGATGCACTCAAACACAACGGGATTGCCGGCGCAGGCTTGGACGTGTTTGAAAAAGAACCAATCGTGCACGAGGGTTTGCTGGGTCTTGACAACGCGGTACTGATACCGCATCTTGGCTCGGCCACAGTTGAAACGCGTGCTGCGATGGCCGACTTGGCTGCAACGAATGCGTTAGCTATTTTGGGCGGCAAAGCCGCTCCAAACTTGGTTGGCTAAAAACTATTTACCCGATTCGGCGAGCGCGTCGAGCAACGTATTCCAGCCCAAGGTGGCGCACTTAATGCGCACCGGAAACTTGACAACACCTTGCAGTGCCTCGAGGTCACCCAAGTTGATTGACTCATCAATTGTTGCGTTGTCGTCTTCGTCGAGAGTCATCATTTGCTTAAAACGCTTGACGATTGCGCGTACTTGCTCGACAGGCTTGCCCTTAACTGCAGTCGTCATCATGGATGCCGAACTCTGGCTGATTGAGCAACCCGAACCGTTGAAGCGAACATCGCTCACTAGTCCATCTTTGACATCTATGAAAATGCGAATCTCGTCGCCACACAACGGGTTGTGCCCCTCGGCGCTCACTGCTGGAGCCTCGAGCTCGCCTCTATTGCGGGGCGTGCGGTAGTGGTCAAGAATGATTTCTCTGTAGAGATCTTCAAGCCCGGCCATGATGTGCTCCCTTATACGCCTTGTTAAAAGATATCCGATGCGCTATCGAGCGCGTCGGCCAAAGCATCGGCTTCTTGAGTGGTGTTGTAGAGATAGAAACTTGCGCGAACGGTCGCATTAGCACCGAGGATCTTCATCAGTGGCTTAGCGCAATGGTGACCAGCGCGAACACACACGTTGGTTTGATCAAGAACTTGGCTCAGATCGTGTGGGTGAATGCCGCGAAACGCAAATGAAAATGTGGCACCCCGTAACTCTGGGTTGGTAGGACCGTGGATCGTGATGTCATCGCCAAAACGGGCATTCAACGTATTGAGTACGTAGGTGCTCAGTTCGATCTCGTGTTGACGAACGTTGTTCATGCCGAGGTCTTTCAAATACTTGACTGCCGACCCAAGTGCAACAACTTCTGCAATTGCAGGAGTGCCTGCTTCAAACTTTGCTGGAACTTCGGCCGTTGTGAAACCATCGAGGCGCACGTCGGCGATCATGTTGCCACCACCCAAAAACGGTGGCATTGCTTCTAAGAGCGACTCGCGCCCCCACAAAACACCGACACCAGATGGTCCGCACATTTTGTGTGAACTAAAGACAGCAAAGTCGGCACCCCAAGCCTGCACGTCGGTGGGCTGATGCGGCACCGACTGACACGCATCCACAATGGCGATTGCACCGGCTTTGTGCGCAGCAGTACACAGGAGTTCAACAGGGTTGATTGTGCCAAGCACGTTTGACATCGAAGTGAATGAAAACACTTTTGCATCCTTGAGCAACTCGTCGAGATGAGCGAGATCAAGTTGTCCATCAGAGGTCAGCGGCACCCAGCGCAATTGAATGCCGCGCTCGGCAACAAGCATGTGCCAGGGGACAATATTGGCGTGATGCTCCATGTGTGTGAGCAACACGGTGTCGCCGGCTTTGAGATTGGCTCGACCCCACGACATGATGACCAGGTTGAGTGCCTCTGTGGCATTTTTGGTGAAGACGACCTCGTTTGCTTTTGGCGCATTGATAAACGCGGCAAGTGCGCTGCGAGTTGCCTCGAAGGCATCTGTTGCTTCGGCTGCCATTTGATACGCGCTGCGATTGATCGGCGCATACCCGTGCTCCATGAAATGTGTAAGCGCATCAATCACTACTTGAGGTTTTTGCGAGGTATTTGCGCTATCTAGGTAAACGAGCGGTTTGTCATTGACAAGTCGATGTAGGACAGGAAAATCTTTGCGAATTGTGGCTACATCAAAAGTCATGGTCGGCACTTATTCTTTGTACGACTCGTAGCCAGATTTTTCGAGCTCTTCTGCGATTTCCATGCCGCCCGATTTGACGATGCGGCCATCAATCAAGATATGCACGAAGTCAGGTTGCAACTCGTCGAGCAGTCGTTGATAGTGGGTGATCAGCACGATTCCCATCTTTGGTCGCTCTTTGCGAACTTCACGAATGCCTTGAGCGACTATGCGCAACGCATCAATGTCGAGACCAGAGTCTGTTTCGTCCAAGATTGCAAGCTCTGGCTCAAGGATTGCCATCTGCATGATTTCATTGCGCTTCTTTTCGCCGCCCGAAAAACCTTCGTTGAGGTAGCGATCAACGAACGTCGAATCCATTCCCAAACGCTTCATCCACGACATTGCAGAAAGTCGCAACTCGAGAACCGACAAGTCGATGCCTTTGCGTGCCGAGAGTGCCTGACGCAAAAATTGAATGACTGACACACCTGCGATTTCTTGCGGGTACTGAAAACCCAAAAAGATGCCGGCCTTGGCGCGAGCATCGGTAGGCCACTGGCTGATGTCGTCGCCTTTGTAAAACACGCGACCCGAAACAACTTGGTATTCGGGGGAAGCAAGGAGTGTGTTTGCGAGTGTCGATTTGCCAGAGCCGTTTGGCCCCATGATTGCGTGAACTTCGCCCTCATTGACCGTGAGGCTAAGACCACGCAAGATCTCGGTGTCGCCCTCGATTGGCTTGGCATGGAGTTCGTCAACTCTGAACAATTCGGTCACGGAGATCAGTGTATTCAGGCGTTTTGGGGATTAGCACTATCTGCGTAGTGTTAATTATTTGACACCGGCAATAACTTCGGGCCGCGAGCGAAGGGCGCGCCAAATGGCCAGATAGCTGTCGTATTCGTAGGCGTCTGAGACAAAACCGGATGCTCGAAGTTGGCGGTGATATCTGGGCAAGGAGCGAAATGGAATGCCGGAGTCGATGTGGTGTGCGATGTGCCAACCCAGATTAAACGGCACAAAAAAGAAGCTTGAAAACAGGTGTTGTTTGACGGAGTGCGTGGTGATTCTTCGGTCTGAGTCGGCACGTAAGCCACCATGCTCGGCAATGGATCGCAGTCTGTTCATCACACGCCACACCGTGATGTACGGAACAAGCCACAACATCACGTACACCCAGGGGTTGACGAAGATAATAGAAAGTAAGCAGATCACACCGTGAACGGCAAAGATTTTGCGCTGAGTATTGAGTTGTTGCGGGTCAGGCTTAAATATCGACATGAATTGTCCGCGCAACATTCGAAAACCTGTGCTGCCAAAGCCGTCGCGGCGCATCTTGCGCCAAAAACTCGCGCGCGTGATGGGGTAGTTGGCATAGAGCGGAATGTCTGGTTCGTTTGGACCAAACTCTTCGCGGTGATGCGCCATGTGTACGTATCGGTAGCCGTCGGTATTTACAAAAGACATGTACCCGAGCAACCAACGCCCCGCGAAGTCGTTGAGTCTGCGATTGCGAAACAACAGTCGGTGCACCGACTCGTGCATGAGTGCAAGCAGTTGAGCATGCGCACGACCCATCAGGAGAAACGCAATGACATAAGTAATTGGGTTGTGCAACGAGAGTGCTGCCCAAATGATGCCGATTGTCTGCACGTAGATAGAAGTAATAGACAATGCGTTACGAAAATTTGGAATGTGTCGCAACTCGGTGCGCCACTGCGAAACTGGGTGTCCGTTAGCAAGAATCTTGTCGTTTCCAGTGATTGCAGTAAACACTGAGGCGTCAGGAACCATATTCATAAACCTTGTCTACCAGCCGCGATCAACCCAGGTTTGCAAGTGTGGACGCTCGGTACCAATGGTCGTGTCGAGGCCGTGCCCGGGAAGCACGATCGTGTCGGGCGGAAACGTAAAAAGTTTGTTGTCGATTGACTGGATGATGGTCGCGAAGTCGCCACCCTCTAACGCTGTGTTGCCAGGACCACCGGGAAACAATGTGTCTCCCGTAAACAACAGCGGGGTATTGGCAACAGCAAACGAAATCGAACCCTCTGTATGACCGGGATTGTGAATGGCGAGCAGTCGCAGGTTGCCAACTTCGATCACTTCGGCATCGTCGATAAACACGTCGTAACCGACATCTTTCAGACGTGGTGCATCGGCTGCAGTGACTGCCACTTCGTAACCCGCTTCACGCATGGCAGGTATTGCCTGAATGTGATCCCAGTGGCCGTGGGTTTCGAGCACCCGACGAACGCCAAGTTGGGTGCACAATTCGAGCAATTTCTCGTGCTCGTTGGCTGCGTCGATCAGCACTGCTTCACCAGTAGCTCGACATCGAATGACAAAAACATTGTTGTCATACGGACCAACGACAAGCTTGTGCACCTCAACGTTGGTGTCATGCCAATGCAGGGTTGTTGTCATGACGACACCACGTCAAAACCGAGCGACATCGCGACAGGAATTTGGGCTGGATCAAACGTCACAAACTTGACGGGCTTTGGCAAACGTGTCGCTGCCGCCAAGTGAATTGCATCGGAGATGTGCAGTGGTTGCTGGCGCACGAGAAGTGCGGCATCGTCGAGGCAGCGTTGATCAACAGGCACAACAGCAACATAATCCCAAGTGTGGCGAATTGCATCTTCTAAATCGTGTCGAATGAATTCTTGTTCTGACATGCGGTCGATGATGGACATTGCTTCAGTGAGCGCGAGTGCGCTTGCACACCAATCTGCATCATGTTTGAGCGCTTCATGAGTAATTGTGCGCGCAGTACCGTTTGTATGTAACGCAACGAGCGCACTGGTGTCGAGCATGATCGTCATCCGCGTACCTCGCGCAATGTTTGGTCGATTCGTGATCCGCTATGAATTGTGACGGCGACTGGCAGTTGGTACTTGTCGCGTCGCCGCGATGCAATGACTGAACCATTGTTGATGAGGTCCATCAAAGAAACAGTTCGGGTTTCGGGTGGTGTCAGCGGACCAAGAGTGGCAACTGGTTCGCCACTGACCGTGATGATCATCTGTTCGCCCGCGCCGGCGCGTTTGATAAATGTGGCCGAGCGTTCACGGAGTTCGCGGATGCCTAGAGTGCGCATGAGATACAGGCTAGTCCAATGGTTTGAAATTGTGTACTCTTGTGTACACAACGCGATTGGCGCTGGGGCGGTGCGGTAGGGCAGAATCTGACTCATGAACTTTGCCTTTTCAGAAGAACAAGAAGAACTCCGTAAAACAGTCCGCGCATTTTTGGAGAGCAAGTCTCCAGAAACCGCCGTACGCGAGCAGATGGAAACCGAAAACGGTTTTGATCCTGCCGTGTGGTCACAGATGGGCGATCAGATGGGCCTGCAGGGCTTGTCGATTCCAGAAGAATTTGGTGGCTCTGGATTTAGCTTCATCGAACTTGGTGTTGTGTTGGAAGAAATGGGTCGCGCCTTGTTGTGTGCACCGTTTTTCTCGAGCGTCGTGCTTGCAGCAAACGCATTGTTGTTGAGTGGCGATGACGCAGCAAAGAAAAAGTATTTGCCAGGCATTGCGACAGGAGAAACAGTTGCAACCCTTGCAACCACCGAGCCATCTGGCAAGTGGGACGAAAAGGGAATCACGATGGAGGCCAAGGGCAGTGGCAGCGATTTCACCTTGACCGGAACCAAGATGTTCGTGATTGATGGTTCAACCGCAAGTTTGATCATTGTTGGAGCACGCACGGGTAAAGGCGTCTCATTGTTCGCTGTGGACGGCAATGCAAAGGGCCTCACGCGCACATCACTTTCCACCATGGACCAAACCCGCAAGCAAGCAAAGTTGGAGTTCAATGCAACTCCCGCAACTCTTCTTGGCACAGAAGGTAAGGGTTGGGACGTGTTGAGCCAGGTGTTTGATTTGGCAGCAGTCGCGCTTGCTGCAGAGCAAGTGGGCGGAGCACAAAAGGTGCTGGAGATGGCAGTCGAATACGCCAAGGTGCGTGTGCAATTTGGTCGTCCAATCGGTTCATTCCAGGCCATCAAGCACAAGTGTGCAGACATGTTGCTCGAAGTTGAGTCGGCAAAGTCTGCTGCGTACTACGGCATGTGGTGTGCAGCCGAGATGAACGACGAGCTTGCATCGGTTGCATCATTGGCAAAGGCGTATTGCTCAGAGGCTTACTTTCACGCAGCCGCCGAAAACATTCAGATTCATGGTGGTATCGGCTTTACGTGGGAGCACCCAGCGCACTTGTACTTCAAGCGCGCAAAGTCGAGTGAGTTGCTCTTCGGTGATCCGACGTATCACCGCGAGTTGCTTGCGCAACGCATCGGCATCTAATTAGCAGGCGGTTGCGCTATCAACTGGGTGACCGTTGTTTTCGCTGTGGCTGCAGCATTATCTGTCTTTGTTATTGCCGCGATCGTGATTGGTCGCGAAGCACATCGTCTCGATGCGTTAGCGCCACGAGTCGTGTACGACATAGATGAGGCAACATCGTTTGTGGCAGACAGATTGCCTAGCGATTCTCAGGCTCGACTGACGTATGACGAGTTGCGCAAGATGTTGGTGCTGCACATGGGCTGGATGCACTCCAAAGGTTTACAGCCACAAGATGTGATCGATCGCCGACAAGACATCACTGAATCGGTGGTGTTTGGTGAAGAAACATTGACTGCGTTTTTACTGGGAGAAGCAGCGGAAGCGCGCATTGAAGTGCTTGACGATGTAGATGTGGTGCATGTGGTGCGTGCACACCTAGATTATTTTGAGGCGATTGGCGCAGTTGGGCCAAGTGCGTCAAGCACCGACCTCTGACCCATTACGTTTTCTTTCCAAATATCGATATATCGCTCGAGGTGTGGATTGAAATATGGATCGTCTTCCAATTTGTCGCGCCAGCGAGCGCCGATGGTGGCGACTTCAAATGTTTGTAGTTTTGGCGTGCGCGTCTTTGATTCGAAGTGATGAAACTGGGCGTGTGGAGTCCATACAACTCGGTATCCGGCATCTTGAATCTTGAGTCCAAAATCAACATCGTTGTAGTTGGATGGAAACAAGGTGCAGAGCCCACCAACCTCTTCGAAGACACTTCGCTTGACAAGCACGCACGCCGCAATTAATCCGGATGCCTCTCGCTGTACTTGCAACAGATGTTGCGCTCCTGTGCACGACAAATCTCGCTCGCGATACAAATCAAATGGAACGGGGTTGAGGATGTGACCCGCGCTTTGGATAGTCATGTCTTCGTAAAGCAACATCGGCCCGGCCATGCCGACCGTTTGGTCTTCAAGAATTCCTAGAAGCGTCTCGAGTGCATCTGGGGAAATGATCTCGGTGTCGTCGTTGAGGAAGAGCAATAACTCGGCATCGCTGCATACTGTGCCCAGATTGATTTTTTCGGCAAAATTGAATGGGCGGTCGTAGTCGACGACGGTAAGTCGAGAACCGCCGGCTCTGACGATTGCTTCGCGCCCGTCGGCTGGAGTCACGCTGTCGAGCACCGCAATAACATCAAAGTTTTGATATGTGCTGTATTTGATCAATGTCTCAATCGCGTGAGCGGCAAGCACTACACGTTCACCCTTCAGGTCTTCCGTGGTGCCTCGTGTTGGCACGATCACGCTGATTTTTGGCTGCGAGCGCAAACGCCGCTTGACGCGCACTGTGTGATTCTCTTCGTCGATGGTGCAGACTGCGTCAATACCGCTACGTGTGCAATGTTGTTGCACTGCGCCGAGCGATGCAGTTGGCGTCATTCGCTCTTGGCTCGAGTGGTAGAGAACTTCTGCAATTCGAAACGGAGATGTGCAAGCGTCAGACAGCCGCAACGAACGATCGTGCTCGTGCAAACTTGCCAATTCTTGCAAGCCTCCCGAGAGTTGTTGGCTTGCCGCAGCGATCACCGACGAGGACGCCGCCAACAAATCGCCAACATAGTTATGAGAGCGCAGTCGCTCGGGTGACCACTGAGGTCGGCGTGCCTTTGAAGGCTCCTCAAATTTTCGCGCGCGTCCGTGGGCAGAGTCTCCGTACATCAAATCGTGTTGATGAACGTGCTGGTCAATGAGCACAAGAGCATTTGGTGCGAGCGTGTCACCTGCTCGCAGGAATATGACTGTTGAATTCGAACTGTCGAGGTTCGGGTCTAGGTTGGAAAGTGAAGAGCCGTCGGTGACGACAACCTGTGACTTGCGAATCGATCGGTGATGGGAGATTTTTGTCAAACGGGTAGTAGAGCCAACAACCAGCCAATGTGTTGGTTGCATTGTTCCGCCAACAATTGATTGGGCGGTATTGAGTAGGTCTCGAAACGAGCAACCGCTTGCATCACTCACAATGATGAAGTTGCTCATGAGAACAGTTTCTTGATTGCAAAGCGAATTGGTTTTGGGATATGTCGATAGAAAAATCTGATTGGTCGGAGCCATCTGCGATGGACCCAGTCTCCGCGTCGGCTGACCTGATCGTGTTTGGCAAATGAATCGCTGAAGTCGTAAGTGCCAAGCGAACTGGATGCTGTTGGTCCATAGATTGAGGCAACTCTGGCTTGGGCACGACTCCCAACTTCGATATCGCGTTGGGCGAGATCGTCAAGCGCTCGCTGCCGGCGATCTAGTTCGGCGGCATCAGGTTGCGCAGAGGCCGAGCTATTCATAACGCCAATCCTAATGAAGCAACAAGATGGGTATTGGCAGGCGCAACTCGGCGACTAGATTTGAGACATGTCGTCATCAAACCGTCCAACCAAATTTGAACATTTCCGATACATGGGTGACAAGCGAACGCAACTTGTCTACGACCTCGACAACTGGAGCGATGTGGCAGTTACGTCAGAAATTGCCGATAGTGGTGTTGGCTTGTGTTTTGGCCCAGACACGCTTGCCGAAGCGCGTAATCGTGGCTACACATTGGCAACTCCTGGCACATCACGCCGCTTACGCAAGCCGCGCGCCTGACCGCAACAGTGGGTTCTTCGCACGAGTCCACCAAGATGAACGGATCGTTTCTCTCAGGTGGACTTCACCTTGCGCGATATTTGATCCAGCCAACTGGCAAGAGTGGCGCATTGCCAGCGATGGTGTTGTGCCATGGGTTTCCGAGTGGCGGAATTGATGCGCGTCAATCTGGTGGAACATTTCCAGAACTAGCAGAGCAGGTTGCTAGTGAAATCGGTTGGAATGCAATGACGTTTACTTTTCGCGGATGTGGAACAAGCGAAGGTGACTTTTCAATGCAGGGTTGGGTTGACGACTTGCGTGCCGCAATTAGTCATGTCGTGGCCGAAACATCACCGAGTGGTATTTGGCTCGTGGGAAACAACACTGGAGGAGCACTTGCGCTGTGTGTTGCTGCAGACGATCCACGCGTAAATGGATGTGCACTACTTGGTGCACGAGCAGACTTTGATGACTGGGCCGAACAACCGCGCAGATTTCTTGAGCACGCGCGAGAAATTGGCACAATTCGACGTCCAGGTTTTCCTCCATCAACAGAAGAGTGGGGTCGCGAGTTGCGCAGGTTCAGGCCAGCAGATGCTGCAGGGCGATTTGCGCCGAGGCCGTTGTTTTTAATGCACGGTGCAGATGATGAAATTGTGCCTACAGCAGACTCACGATTGTTGGCCGAAGCGCATGGAAGTGCAGAGTTGCAAATAATTAGTGGTGCTGGTCACCGCTTGCGACATGATCCACGCGCAATGGCGATCTTGATTGGATGGTTGGACAGGCAGCGCACAATCGCTGCGATGTAGGTGTACTTATTTGGCTGACGAGCTATGCCAGTTCCATGCACTGCTAATAATGTCTCGCAAGTCATGATGCGCTTTCCAACCCAGTAGGGCTCGCACCAATGTTGGGTCGGCAAACACCGACACTGGATCGCCTGCTCGTCTGCTGGCAAAAATATGAGGAACTTTATGTCCGCTCACTTGTTCGGCGATGTTGATGACTTCCAGTACCGAAGTAGCGATGCCTGTGCCGACATTGCATGACAGACTCTTGCCACCGCCTGTGAGGTAGTCGAGCGCTTTGATGTGTGCGGCGGCAAGGTCTTCTACATGGATGTAGTCGCGAGTGCAAGTGCCGTCAGGGGTTGGGTAGTCGTTGCCAAAAACATTGAGAGGCCCGCTAAAACCAAGCAGTGCCTTCATGACTAGTGGCACGAGGTTTTGTGACATCGACCAATCTTCACCGATGGATGCGTCGGCACTTGCACCTGCGGCATTGAAATAACGCAGACTTACCGAACGTAATCCGATTATTTCGCACGATGCC
This sequence comes from Actinomycetota bacterium, assembly GCA_007279905.1. Classification (GTDB taxonomy): domain Bacteria; phylum Actinomycetota; class Acidimicrobiia; order Acidimicrobiales; family Ilumatobacteraceae; genus UBA3006. The sequence continues at coordinate 15,458 of QYPH01000019.1, forward strand.
AGAAACTTTTCGACAATGGCTTTCGTTTCGGCGTACACACTCTCTGGTCGAAGTGGTGCTTCTTCTGTTACGGGCACATGATCTGGGTTTCCATACACAGCGGCCGAAGATGAAAATACGATTTGCTCGACGCCATTGGCCATCAGTGCGCGCACGAGCGCGATCGTGCCAGCAACGTTGTTGTTGTAATAGCGCAATGGTTGTTCCATCGATTCGCCAACGGCCTTGTAGGCAGCGAAGTGAATGACTTCTGAAACATCAAACTTTCGACAGACTTTGTCGATGATTTTTGCATCAGCGATATTGCCTTCGACGAAAGGCACAGTACCTACTCGAGCTTTGTGACCGAGCTCGAGTGAGTCGAGCACCACAACGTCGCGACCCTGTGCCACGAGTGCGCGCACAGTATGCGAACCGATGTAGCCGGCGCCACCGGTGACAAGAACAGTCATGCAATAACCCTAACGAAGAGGTCGGTCTTGTTTGTCGACATCTTGTGCCCTTTGCATCTGCTTAAAGCCCCGAACCTTGAGGAGCGATGCTGAAGAATAGATGTCGGCAACAGATCTTGGCTTGGTATCGCTAAATACGCCTGCAGTCTTTTTCCAGCCAGTTGGGCGTACCCCAAATGTCTTGCCAAGTAGAGCAATGAAAATCTCGGTCTTTTCTTCGCCGTATCCAGGCAAGAAACGAAGTCGTTTGCGCAGTGTCTCGGCGTCGTCAATCTTGCTCCAGATGTTTGAGCCCTTGCCTTTATATTCATCTGCAATGATCACACACATCTGGTGAATTCGCTTCGCCATCGATGCCGGAAAACGGTGAATTGCAGGTTTCTCACAACATACAGAAACGAATTTGTCTTCTTCCATCGCCGCAATCTTTGACGCGTCGCAATGACCAAGCCTCTGTTTGATTGTGTAGGGCCCAGTGAACGCCCACTCCATGGGGACTTGCTGGTCGAGCAACATTCCAATGAGTAATGCAGTGCCATTGCTATTGAGCAGTGCGTCTGCTTTTGGAATACCCGTAATAAAAAGTTTGCGAATTTGGGTGGGTGGAGTTGCTGTAGCCATGGCTACAAGTATCGCCTATGAATAGAGCGGGCTGATGGCTTCTGGGTCTATTGCATACGCTGCGATCGCAGCTTTCACAACATCGGTTTTGATGGTCCCCGCTAATGCGAGCTGGTGCAACACAGTGACAACAACATGTGGCATGTCGATTTCGAAATGGCGACGCAGCGATTCACGAGTGTCGCTACGGCCCATTCCGTCAGTGCCGAGTGGAGTAAACGATCGACCAGGAATGAAGCGCGCAACCTGCTCGGGCACAGCGCGCATAAAGTCGGTGACCGCCACAATTGGACTAAACGGATTTGGTGTGTCACTGAGCAAGCGAGTGACGAGTGGCTGGCGTGGCGCATCTGTCGGGTGCATTCGATTCCAGCGCTCGGTGTTGATCGCCTCCTCGCGCAATGCTTTGTATGAAGTGGCCGACCACAAGTCGACACCAACATCAAATTTCTCAAGCAGTTCGGTCGCAGCAGCACGTGCTGCTCCTTGTGCTGAGCCAGAAAATAGAATCGTTGCTTGGTGCTTGCCACCAGTGGCTGCCTGCCACTTGTAGAGACCTTGCACGATTTCGGCTTCGATAGTTGGCGAAGTTGGACGCACGGGCATTTGATAGTTCTCGTTGTACAACGTGATGTAATAGAAAATGTCTTCAGGTGCATCGCCGTACATGCGATTGAGACCGTTCTTGACAATTGCTGCAACTTCATAGGCAAACGCAGGGTCGTATGCCTGACAAAAGGGGATTGCGCTTGCGAGCAACAGACTGTGCCCATCTTGGTGCTGCAATCCTTCGCCCATCAATGTGGTGCGCCCAGCGGTTGCGCCGAGTAAAAATCCGCGCGTTCGAGCATCGGCTGCTTGCCAGATGAGATCGCCAACACGTTGAAAGCCAAACATTGAATAAAACGTGTAAAACGGCACCATCGGCACGCCTCGTGTGGCATAACTTGTGCCAGCAGCAATAAAACTGGCCATGCTGCCAGCCTCAGTAATGCCTTCTTCAAGAATCTGACCAGATGTTGACTCTGTATAACTCAGGAGCAGTGCATGATCGACGGGCTCATACTTCTGGCCCTGTGATGCATAGATCTTGAGTTCGGGGAAGAGTGAATCCATGCCGAACGTACGAGCTTCGTCGGGAATGATTGGCACTACGCGTGAGCCGAAATCTTTATCGCGCGCCATGTTGCGCAACAGCCGAGTAAAGACCATTGTTGTGCTCACCGATTGAGCGCCGCTCCCAGTGTCAAATTCGCTGAAAACCGCAGGGCTTGGAAGCACGAGAGGTTTGCGTGCAACTGTGGTGCGCTTTGGAATAGACCCGCCGAGTGCACGACGACGTTCCATCATGTATTGGTATTCGATGCTGTCTAATGCGGGGCGAAAGTATGGTGGGTCATCGCCACTCAGTGCACTGTCTGGAATCTCATCGTTGAGGTGCAATGTGTCGCGAAGTGTGCGCAACTGAAGGTCTGTCATTTTCTTGATTTGGTGAGTCGCGTTGCGACCTTCGATTTCGTGGCCGAGAGTCCAGCCTTTTACTGTCTTGCACAAAATAGCGGTTGGTCTACCCGAACCGCTGTTTTCGCTCGCAGCTTTAAACGCAGCAAACAACTTGCGGTAGTCGTGTCCGCCACGAGGAAGCATCTCGAGTTCTTCGTCGCTTAAGTGCGAGACCATTTCTCGCAAGCGTGGGTCTGGTCCGAAGAAGTTTTCGCGAATGTAGTTTCCATCTTCAACGATGTAGCGCTGAAACTCGCCATCGACAGTGTTATTCATCTTGTTGAGCAGCACACCTGTCGTATCACGCGCTATTAACTCGTCCCACTTTGAGCCCCAAATAACTTTGATTACGTTCCAGCCCGCACCACGAAATACTGCTTCAAGTTCTTGAATAATTTTTCCGTTACCCCGGACCGGGCCATCGAGACGTTGCAAGTTGCAATTGACCACAAACGTGAGATTGTCGAGGTGCTCGCGCGCGGCAAGCGAAATTGATCCAAGTGTTTCCGGCTCGTCGCATTCGCCGTCACCAAGAAATGCCCACACGCGGCTGTTGGATGTGTCGTCGAGTTGGCGGTTTTGCAGGTAGCGATTAAACCGCGCGTGATAGAGGGCGGTGAGTGGTCCGAGACCCATTGAGACAGTCGGAAATTCCCAAAACTCTGGCATGAGTCGTGGGTGTGGGTAGCTCGAAAGTCCTTGGCCATTGCGACCGATTTCGCGTCGAAAGTGATCGAGGTCGTCTTCGTCGAGGCGTCGCTCAAGAAATGCACGCGCATAAACTCCCGGTGCCGCGTGACCCTGAAAATAAATATGATCGCCGGGTGTGCCGCTGTCTTTGCCGCGAAAGAAGTGATTAAAACCAACTTCGTACAAACTTGCAGACGATGCAAATGTAGAGAGGTGACCGCCGATTCCTTCGGCATTGGTGTTGGCACGCACCACCATGACTGCAGCATTCCACCGAATGTATGCGCGGATGCGGCGCTCAATGTGTTCGTCGCCGGGAAACCACGGCTCTTGTTCGCGGGGAATGCTGTTGACGTACGGAGTCGAAACAGTTGCAGGAAAACTGACTTGTGATGCTGTGGCACGCTCGAGCAACCTCGACAACAAATATCTGGCTCGTGTTTTGCCCTGTACATCAACAACTGCATCGAGCGAATCGAGCCACTCTGCAGTTTCACCCGGGTCGGTATCGGGAAGTTGGTGCATCGAACCGTCAAAGATCATTGATACATTCTCGCAGAACTACTCGTGGGTACCCACCGAACAGGGGAGAATAAGCAAGTATCTATGGGATGAACATTATCTACACGGATGGAGCATGCTCGGGAAACCCAGGCCCTGGTGGCTGGGCGTGGGCAACGTATCCAACTGGTGAGCCGTCAGAGACTGGTGGCGAATCTCACACCACAAATCAACGGATGGAATTAATGGCCGCTCTACAAGCGCTTCGCGCGCACGCCGATCATCCTGGACCAATCGAGATTCGTTCGGACAGTACATATGTGGTTCATTGTTTTCGAGACTCGTGGTGGGTTGGTTGGCAAAAACGTGGTTGGAAAAATTCGCAGCGTCAGCCGGTAGCCAATCGCGATATTTGGGAGCCATTAATTGAGGCTGTCAACAATCGAGGTGATGTCACGTTTAGTTGGGTCAAGGCGCATAATGGCGAGCCAATGAATGAGCATGTTGATGCGCTGGCCGTGGCTGCGTCACTCGGTTTTGCCAAGTAGACAGCGTCTACGAGATCAGCCAAACCTTCGGCTTGGCTGAAACGGGAGTCTTTGCGTAGTGTTGCACCTCATGGAACTCAACGGAGCAAGCGCAATAGTCACAGGTGGAGCATCAGGAATTGGTGAGGCATGCGTTCGCTTGCTTGCCAAGCGTGGTGCCAAAGTTGTTATCGCCGACATTCAAGAAGAAAAGGGTCAGGCACTGGCAAAGGAAGTCGGCGGAGCATATTGCAAAGTTGACGTGACGAACACGCAAGACATCATCAATGCAGCCGAGATGGCAAAGTCGATGGGGCCAATTCGCGCACTTGTCAACTCTGCTGGCATTGGTTGGGCACAGCGCACCGTGGGTAAAGATGGCTCATACGAGTCGGCTGCCAACTTGGATGCATTCAAAAAAGTTGTGGCGATCAACTTGGTGGGCACATTTGATTGCATTCGCATCATTGGTACTGCAATGAGCACAAACGAGCCACTCGAAAATGGTGAGCGCGGCTCAATCTGCAACATGGCATCGGTTGCTGCATTTGATGGACAGATCGGTCAGGCTTCGTACTCCGCGTCGAAGGGTGGCGTTGTTGGCATGACGTTGCCAATCGCTCGTGACCTTTCGGCCATCGGCATTCGTGTGAACACCGTTGCACCAGGTCTTATTGACACACCGATTTATGGTCAGGGCGAAAACAGCGAACAGTTTAAGCAAAACCTGCAAAAGGGTGTGCTCTTTCCGCAGCGACTTGGTTACCCAGAAGAACTCGCAAGCATGGTGGTCGAATGCATCACCAATAGTTATATGAATGCCGAGACAATTCGTGTCGACGGTGGCATTCGCATGACACCTAAGTGATCTGGCGCGCAAGCGCGTAAATATCAGGTGGTGTAGTCGGCGTTGATGCGCACATAGCCATCGGTGAGATCGCAGCCCCACACAGTTGCATCGCTCGTGCCGGTAGCCAGGCTGACATGAATGCGCACATCTTTTCCACGCATGTAGTTGCTCAAGTTGGCAAGACCTTCGGCATCAACTTGGGTGGGATACACCTCTTGCGAGCCAAACCGAATCACCACATTGTCTTGATTGATATCTAGATATTGACTGCACTTGCCAACAGCCATTGCTACACGACCCCAATTTGGGTCTGCGCCGTGCACCGCAGTCTTTACAAGGGGAGAGTTAACGATCGCCTTGGCAACTGTTTTGGCCTGATCGCGATCTTTCGCAGTATCAACGTGAACCTCAATGAGTTTTTCGGCACCTTCGCCGTCTCGCGCTACTTGTTTGGTGAGTGACAGCGCAACTTCGTACAACGCCTGCTCGAATGCGACAAGGTCAACGACGCCAGCGGCACCGCTCGCCATCACAATTGCCGTATCGCTCGTAGAAGTATCGGTATCTACCGAAACACAATTGAATGTTTGGTCGATGACTTTGCGAAACACACGGTCGAGATCGGCTGGCGCAATGAGTGCGTCGGTAAAAATCATGGTGATCAACGTCGCCATGTTTGGCTCAATCATGCCAACACCCTTTGCAACGCCAACAACTCGTGCACTCGAGCCGCTGATTGTTGCTTCTGCAACTTTGTGCACGGTGTCTGTCGTCATGATTCCCTTTGCCACTGCTTCGGCGGAAGTGGCAGTGAATTGTTCAGGGATTGAGTTCAGTCCGCTTCGAACTTGGGTCATTGGGTATTGGCGACCAATAACTCCCGTAGAAGCAATGAGCACATCGGTTGGATCACAAGCAAGCGCGGTTGCGACACCGGCAACAACCTCGCGGGCGTTGCTCATACCTTCTGCGCCAGTCGCAACATTGGCATTTTTTGAAATCACGACAACAGCGCGAGCTGAAAGATTGGCAATGTGCTCGCGACTTACCAGCACGCTTGGACCAGCAAATCGGCTTTGTGTAAAGACACCTGCAGCTGCACATGTGGTGTCGGCTATGACAAGTGTGAAGTCATCCGTTGAGTCTTTGATGCCCAAATTTGCAATGTGAGTACGGAATCCCTGTGGAAGTGAAATGGTCATAGCTATGCGGTGAAATATTTTTCAATATTTTCAAGAGTTTTAGTCATGAACTTCTCATTGCTTTTCATTGAACCCCTGAGCTTGAGAATCAGAATTGACTTGCTTCCGTTGTAATCAAATTGCTCAACAACTTTTGTGCCGCCATCGATAGGTTCAAGGATGTAGCGCCAAATGTGACCACCAAAGTGCTGCCAAGCAATGCGTTGATTTTCTTCAAATTCAACAACGGTGTTGGTCATCTTGTACGGAACACCGATCTTCATATCCATCGCAAACTTTGCACCGAGTGATAAACGTGGTGGAGCAGAAACCTGTGCGGATCTAACACTGCCTGATCCATCAATCTTTGAATGTTGACGTGGGTCTGCAAGAACTTCAAAAATGAGTCCAGGGGCTGCTGGTACAAAGCGCTCAACTGAAACTATTTTGGTTTTTGTGTCGTGAGTCATTGATTCAGGCTAGGCGAGCGAACGAACCACAGCCTCGCCACATCGCCTACCCGAATACAAAGCGCCTTGGATGGAGCCGGTATCACGGTGATCACCGCATACAAATCGGCCATTGCCAAGAGATACTCGCTGCTTTGGCGAGAATGGTGCCGATTGCACTGGTCCTCCGTGGCTGATCCTGTAAGTCCGCAAATGTTTCCAAGCATCGACTTGCGGTCCCCACCACTCGCGTAATTGTTGCCGAGCGAGTTGCTCGAGGTCGCCTGTGATCACGCCAGGTAGCGCTGCCGCAATGAGGTGTTTGCCCGGCGGAGCATATGACGGAGCAACATTGCTAATAATTGCGACATTAAGCACGGGGCCTTTTCCGGAGCCATCAAGAATGACGTACTTTTTGTCATTCGGCGGAGTGTCGGCAGAAAAGTAGACGCAACCCGCTGTGCGTGACTGTACGGCTGGTAAACCCAGCAGAGTCGAAGCAGTTGGGCCATCCGTAGCGACCACAACAGCGCGTGCTGCAATGCACTCACCATTGCACAAAACCACTGTTGTTCCGTTAAGCGACTCCACAGGTGAGTTGAGACGCACTGTGTTGTCTGCAAGTCGCTTACTGAGTTGTTCGGGGAGTGTTTGCATGCCGCGGGCTGGCAACACACTTTGACCTTCACTCAGGGAGCGAAAAATGATGTCGAACATGCGTCGCGAAGTGGCTAATTGTGGGTCCAGTTGGACACCACCGAAGAGTGGTCTGAAAAATGTCTCGATCATGCGGTGCGAGAAACCTGCGCTGCGAAGCGCATCGAGTGTTGACATGTCGTTGTTGCGCAATAATTTGGGAGCCGCGCCGCGCAATACACGCAGGCGCAACAATACGATGCGCAATTTGTCGATCATCGAGCCAATCGGTGCAAAAGTCGTTGCAAAAAGTGTCGAAGGCTTACGAAACGGATCGGAAACAAC
>QYPH01000053.1 GCA_007279905.1 Actinomycetota bacterium
GCAGCAAAAGCAATCACGATCCAACCACTCGCGAGGTACACAACAATCGTGATTGCAGGAACGAGCAACAACTGCCATCTCCACACAAACCGCGAGCTCGAGACCGAGTCTGAGGCCATAAATAATGAGGAAATGCCTCGACCGCCACGAAGTGCGGCATTCAGTACGAATACCCCAAGACCAGCCACTGCACCCAAAAAACAAATCAGCAGTGCGCTCATGAAACGTATTCATTCATGGACGGAATTGCAACTGTATTTTCGTGGGTGCGAATACCCAATCCGTGAGCAACAAGTAATTTGCGTGTGTGCTCGCGCATTGGAAACCCGGTGACCACACCATCATCAATATCGAGATGAAAGATCTCGTTAGAGATAATTGTTGCTCCCTCGCTGTCAACTACCTCGCGCACTGAAGTCACGCGACGAATAGAGTTGGTGTTGTCGATATAGACAACGAAATGAATCGCGCTTGCTACGAGCAAATTGACTGTTTCGACTGGCAAACCAGTTGAAGCCATAGAAACATACGCAGCCAACTTAGGAAACACAGACCTCGTGCTATCGGCGTGCATAGTGCACATTGAGCCATTATTTCCCTGACTCATTGCCATCAACATTGGAAACGCTTCGGCTCCTCGAACTTCACCGACAATCACGCGATCTGGGTCCATACGCAATGCCATGCGAGTGAGATCGGCCAGTGTGATTTCACCCCTACCTTCAATGTTGGCTGGACGTGACTGCAACGCGTCATGATCGGGATGCAGATCTTCGAAACGCTCCAAGCCAAGCTCGTACGCGTCTTCAATCGTGACAATCCTCTCGCTTGCACTTACTTCGTTAATGAGTGCACGCAACAATGTTGTCTTTCCAGATCCTGTTCCTCCCGCAATCACAATGTTGCGCTTGGCGCTCACTGCAGCAGCAAAGAAATCTTCTAGAGTCTCATCAAACAATCCACGCGAGCGCAATTCACTCAACGTCGAGATTTCAAAGCGATGCCTTCGAATCACCAGGCTTGGCCGAGCCGACACCTCCATCGTGGCAAACAAACGCGATCCATCAGGCAACTGCAAGTTGAGTTCTGGTGTTGCTGCGTCAAATCTCCGCTCGGTCCGACCCATTCGAGTTGCTGCCCGGCGAATTAGGTCAATGAGTTCATCGTCGGTGTCAACAACCGCTGCAACCTTCATTCGACTTCCATTGCGCATCTTCACCCACACAGGCGCACACCCACGCACATGAATGTCACTGATCTCTGGGTCATCTAATAGCGATTGCAAACGACCGAGACCAAGCACCTGGGCGATCGCGGCATTGGCCAGCTCTCGCTCTTGCAGATCGGACAACGGCATCCGACCTTCTTGGCGACGCGACGAGCCCAACCGTGCACACTCCGATTGCGCAGCGCTTCGTGCAAAGTCCCACTCTTGATTGACCAACAAGTCGGCGTTTCCCTGCGCGCGTCGAGATATACGCTCATCGGTGAGCGCCTCACTCACTCGCGAAGCGAGCGCCGTCACCAACACACTGTCGGGGAGTATGTGTTCAACAGTGCTCTCTAATTGCAACGTGGTCATGGTCTGATATCCGTTCGCTCATCGCCCAGCAGAGCGATGTGCACTTTGCCGGCACCAGCAATCGCAAGTGCAAGATCAACCGGACCACGCAATGTGATTACGGCTGCGCTCAGCTGATTGTCGGGTTGGACAATTGACCAAACGGTCACGATCTGGCCATACAGCGCTGGCGGCAAAGCGCCACCACTTGAGATGTCTGGTGCAAACACCACTTGCACTCGGTCGCCATCGGCAAGTGTTGGTGGATAGTCGCCTACTTCGACCGCAGTTGACGTGAGCGCTTCCACGCTCGTGAGTGGATCTCTCATCTGCAACATTGCGGGGTGTATCGGTGTGGACGATCCGACATCGATCGCCATTGATTTGCCAATGAGCGAGAGAGCATCTGCTGCCTTCACAAATGCTGCGCCCGATTGCTCCGAGAGCTCTTGAGCAACCAAGTCACTCGACTCAATGACATGACCTCGTTTCAGAGAATGGGATGCACTCACCACGGTGATGGTGTTGGTTGCAGATTGATAGGCAAGGAGCGAACCAATCGCTCCGCCAAGAACGAGCGCTATGCCAATTGCCATTTCAGGTAATCGCTGTTTTCCTAGCGGCTTATTGGCTTGCTTGAGCACATCGGTTGACGACAGAGAACTTCCGCTAGCGCCTGATCGCGACCTTGACAGAACACTCAACATTCCTTGATTCATAAATCGACCCCTTGGTTTGACTTTTGTTTGTGCTGCGATGTGTGCTTGAGATCAGTAGAGCGGACAAAATTTCTCAAAGACCACTCCTGCTCTGAAGAAAACGAATTACAGAACTGGTATTTGCTGGTAATTGACGACAACAGTGACAGTCGTCGTGGGAGAGCTGGCGTAGCCTTATAAGCAATGTCCGACACGATCCTGACTACGCCACCAGCAGTGCTGCCTGTGGCCAATGACCCTTGCTGGTGTGGCAGTGGACGCAAATACAAGCGTTGCCACAAGCAAGTAGACGGCCGTGTTGTGCCTCACGCAGTAAGTCCGCGTAGAGAAGTGCCGGCACACATCGTGCGGCCTCCATATGCCGAAACAGGCAAGGTGCAGCGTTGGCAGGAATCTGCGGTCAAGACACCAGAGATCATCGAGAAAATGCGAGTGGCCGGAAAGATGGGCGCCGAGGTGTTGAAGTTGGCAGGAGACTTTGTGCGCCCCGGCATCACTACCGACGAGATCGATGTCTATGTGCACAACTTGTGCATCGAACGAAATTCATACCCGAGCCCACTGAATTATTCGGGTTATCCAAAAAGCGTGTGCACGTCGGTAAACGAAGTGATCTGTCACGGAATACCTGATGCTCGAGTGTTGCTCGACGGAGACATCATCAACCTCGACGTCACCTGCTATTTCAACGGAGTGCATGGCGACACCAATGCCACATTTGCTGTTGGCACCATCGACCAAGAAAACAAGAATCTGATTCATGTGACCGAAGAGTGCACATGGCGCGGTATTGAAGCTGTAGTGCCAGGCCGACCATTGAGCGATATCGGCAAAGCAATTGAAACGCGTGCCAAGCAAGACAAGCTGGGTGTCGTGCGCGCATTTATTGGTCACGGAATCGGCGAGCAGTTTCACACCGACATTCAGGTGTTGCACTATTACGACTCGCATAACAACACGATTATGCGTCCAGGTATGACCTTTACGATTGAACCAATGATCACCCTTGGCACTTGGCAACACCGCATGTGGAACGACGACTGGACCGCAGTCACTGCAGACGGTAAGCGCACAGCGCAGTTTGAACACACCGTGCTCGTGACCGACACTGGTGTTGATGTGCTTACTGCAGGCCCTGGTGCTGTATCGCCAAGTGCGCCGTGGAAACGTTAAATAGAAAGTACTGATGTAAATGATTGACGCAATTGACGTAGAAAGATACTTACGCTTTGACCGCAGAAGCTGGGCAGAATTGCGCGCGCAAACACCGCTCACCCTGCATGAAAAAGACCTAGAAGCACTACGCGGTATCAACGACCGCATCGACTTGGAAGAAGTTGTTGCTATCTATTTGCCACTCACTCGCCTACTCAACTTGTATGTGAGTGCCACACAAAGTTTGCACCGCGTTGCCGCAACCTTTCTTGGAACCATCTCGCCAAAGATGCCATACGTCATCGGTATTGCTGGCAGTGTGGCCGTAGGCAAGAGCACCTCTGCGCGTATTTTGCAGGCTCTGCTCACTCGCTGGCCAGAACACCCTCGGGTTGAGTTGATCACTACCGACGGGTTTTTATACCCAAACGCCGTACTTGAGAGTCGCGGAATCATGAACCGTAAGGGTTTCCCGGAAAGTTATGACACCAAGCGCCTCGTACAGTTTTTGCGAGAACTCAAGGCCGGCAAGCCCGACGTATCGGCACCTGTCTACAGCCATGTCGAGTACGACATCGTGCAAGGCGATAGCCAAGTGGTGCACCAGCCAGACATCTTGATTGTTGAGGGGCTCAACGTCTTGCAAGTGGGCAGTGATAGCACCGAATTTGTAAGCGACTACTTTGACTTTTCGATTTATATTGATGCAGTCGAAGGCGACATCGAGAATTGGTATATCGAAAGATTCTTGGCGCTACGACAGACCGTGTTTAGTAATCCCGACAGTTTTTTTACGCACTTTGCTCACCTCACCGACGAAGAGGCTGTGCAAGTTGCCCGTGGAATCTGGCGCGAAATCAATGGCAAGAATCTGAGCGCCAACATCGCACCAACCCGCACCCGCGCGTCACTAGTGATGCAAAAAGATGCCAACCACCGCGTTACCGAAGTGCATTTGCGCAAGTTGTAATTGTTGGGCATTGCGCTAGCGAGAGATACTTGCTAGCCAATCTGGAAAGTCGGCCAGTTTTGCAATCTCTACAAACCGATCATCTGCCGTTGGTGCGGCTTCTGACTGATCGAGTTCCCACAAAATTTCATACGGAACATACGCGCCGAACCCGCCAATGGCGAGCACTGGCATGATGTCGCTGTGCAGTGAATTGCCAACCATGCAAAAGTGATGCGGATCAATGTTAAGGCTGGAAAGTACTCGGCGATATGTTGCGGGGTCTTTTTCAAGAACGATCTCGACATGATTGAACAGATGCGCGAGCCCGCTCGTGTCGACTTTGCGTGTTTGGTGCACCAAGTCGCCTTTTGTTATTAACACCACTCGATGAGTTTGTGCAACTTTGCTCAATACATCTGCAACACCCTCAAACAACCTGACTGGCTCGGTGAGATGCTCGCGCACACCCCGTAATATCTCTTGCAATATCCCTACGGGCACGGTGCCATCGGTTATGGATATTGCTGCTTCAACGGCCGATAAACCAAACGACTTAACGCCGTAGCCATATGTTCCGATGTTGACGCGCTCAGTGGCAACAAGTGCCGACTTGATGTCGATGCCAGATGGCGCGTAAGGAGAAACTAAATCGACGAATCGATTTTCGTTGTGCCGAAATGTGTCTTCACTAAACCACAACGTATCGTCGGCATCGAAACCAATCGCGTCAAAGTGCTCGGTACTCGACATGATTAACGGTGTAGTGCATTGAGATAGTTGTAGACCGTGATGCGCGAGACGCCCATCGCATCAGCAACATCTTCAACTGCGCGTCGCACAGTAAATGCTCCACGCTCATCGAGCAATCGAATTGCAGTTTGTTTTTCGTTTCGCGAGAGTAGCGAAAGTCGTGCACCAAGCTCGCGCTCAACACCGTCGATAATTCGGTCGAGTGCGCCGTGCAATGCCGGGAACCGCACGCCAGCAATTGTCACGCCGTCCCAGACCAATGGAACATCGCCCGCAACGAGATGTTCGGCGGCGATAAGTTCAGCGCCAGTTGCCTTGAGTAGCGGCTTAACCGAAGCGATCAGTGGATGATTGGGAATCGTCATGCAACTCCAACGTCAACGCTCACATATGTTGCGCCATTGCCGTATGCAGCGCGCATAAGTTCTGAGATTGCTTCTGGCAACTGTTCTTTCGTTACCGAAAATGATGAACCGAATGGTCCAAATTCAACGCTGAGACCACAGCGTTCGACTGCTGCAACGGCTGCAGTCACATGGGCACCTGGGGATCCTTCTATAAATGGTTCAATCGTGAACTCGACGCTCAACATGGTGCCTGCCTTGTGTTTGTGAAGATGGCTCAATAATACGCGCAACACGCACTAGCCCGACTGTGGGACAGCCTGTAGTGATGTGCCTACCATTGTCCTATGGCATCTTCTTCAAAAACCCAACCAGCAAACGAGCGACATGGTGCTACAACCGGCGTAATTGATCAGGCCACGGGAATGCTTGAGTACGCCCGCGAGATCAGGCGCGATTTGCACACCTGGCCCGAGATTGGTTTGGATTTGCC
>QYPH01000063.1 GCA_007279905.1 Actinomycetota bacterium
GGCAAAGATCTCTGAAAAACGCGCGTTATCTGATGCAACTACTAAGTCGCAAATGAGCGCCATGTTGCACCCCGCGCCTACCGCGACGCCACGAACTTTGGCAATGGTGGGCTGCGGAATACGCGCGAGCGCATTGCACACGTCGCCAATGTGGCGCATGGATGCGAGCCTGCTCTGGTTGGCCCGTGGGTCTGGAGCGCTATCAGAATTGCCACCACCCAAGTCGGCGCCACTGCAAAATGCTTCGCCAGAGCCAGTCAGCACCATGGCTCGATCTTGCTCATTTGTGCCAACCTCGCGAAATATTGCGAGCAACTCGGCCCACATCGTTGCGTTAGCGGCGTTCTTTTTGGATGGACGATTCATCGTCACCGTCACAATGCCGTTGTCTCGTGTGACGAGAAGTGTCTCAAATGTGTTTGTTGCGCTTGAAATCCCCATGGCATAGACGATACTGAACAGATGGGATTTAATCCGAATCGCAAACATGTCAAGCGCACGAGCGACTTCCTCATTGTCGGGTCGGCACTGCTTGTCGTGGTGCTACTTGTGGTGTGGGCGTTTGCCGGATAACACATTCATGGCACCAAAAACGAAACGCAAAAAAGTGCCAGGTATTTGGGACGGCCTGTACGGCGACATACAAGTGAAGCGTGTGCAGCCCTATGAGGCACTCAAGGCATATGTCTGCCCAGGATGTCACCGTGGAATTCCAGAGAAGATGGGCCATTACGTTTGCGTGCCTGTAGAGGCAACCGACTTGCGCCGCCATTGGCACTACGCGTGTTGGGACAGACGCGCCAAAGTTGCCAGATAGTTACTAGCTAGAAAATATCTTCAAGCATCTCGAGTTGTGTGCCGAGCACGCACGCCACATCAAAACGCACTGTGCGCACCGTGTTTACCAACGAAGCAAATGGATCGTGAGAGACATGCATTGAGGCGCGAAAATCGGCAGTGGCACGGCGCACCTTGAGTTGCTTTGCAGGCGTGACTGCTTCGGCTGGAGTGCCAAACGCATTGCTCGCTCGCGCCTTTACTTCGCACACCACAAGCATGCGATCGTGCAATGCAACAACGTCGAGCTCGCCGCGCTTGCATCGCCAGTTGCGCGCAACAATCACATATCCGTGCTGCTCGTACCAACGCGATACTAAATCTTCTGCCCACTTGCCTCGCGCAACTCGCGCAGCAGCACTCGCCTTTAGATATCGATCGGAGGTAGCTCTTCGATGTTGAGGTCTTTGAAACTCAACACTCTCACGCGCGGAACGAATCGGCTCGTGCGGTACATGTCCCATACCCATGCGTCACTCAACATCACTTCCATCAACGGACGAGGTCCTTCGGACATCACCTTGACATCAACATTGTTGGCCAAATAAAAACGGCGATCTGTTTCGACGGCATATTTAAACATGCCGACAACGGCCTGATATTCCTGGGCGAGCTGCAGTTCGCGCTCGGCCTCGAAGTTTTCGAGATCGTCAGTGTTCAATGTGGATTCGAGAGTGTCGAATGTGACGACTACTGGTCGTCGCGCTTTTCGCGTACTTTGGCAGCCTTGCCGGTGCGCTCGCGCAAGTAATTGAGCTTGGCACGACGTACATCGCCACGCTTCAAGATCTCGAGCTTTGCTACCGATGGGCTGTGCACTGGAAATGTGCGCTCTACTCCTACGCCGTACGACAACTTGCGAACGGTGTACGACTCGGCGATACCAGAGCCAGTGATTTTGGTGACATTGCCCTGAAACACCTGAATACGCTCTTTGCCGCCTTCAACAACGCGCACGTGCACTTTCACTTCATCGCCAGGACCCATCTTTGGAATATCGGTGCGCTTGAACTGATTGTCGACGATGTCGGTGGTCTTCATGGGTATGTCCTGTTCAGATAGTGAACTTAGAAGGATACGGGCTCGGCGGGAACTCTTCCAACAAGCGTTGCTCGTCTTTCGTAATTCCTCCGCGTAATTCCACCAAATCGGGGCGCTTTGCCAGGGTTCGATGGAGGGCCTGAGCGCGTCTCCAACGCTCAATTTGAGCATGGTTTCCGTTGCGCAGCACCTCTGGCACCTGCCAGCCCCGAAACTCAGCAGGGCGCGTGTAATGCGGCTCTTCAAGCAAGCCCGATGCCCCAAAACTCTCGGTGATTGGCGACATTGCGTTGCCCATGACTCCGGGAAGCAAACGCGTCACTGCTTCGATGATGAGACACGCCCCGACTTCGCCCCCTGCAAGCACTACATCGCCCACTGAAACCTCTTCGTCAACCAAGTGCTCGCGAATGCGGTGATCAACACCTTCGTACCTACCGCACAACAGGCTAAAGCCCTCAAGGCTTGCGAGCTTGTTGGCAAAGGCTTGATCAAATGGTTTGCCACCCGGCGACAGCAACAGCAGTGGACGCGGTGCACCAGATTTTTCGAACGATTCAAACACTGGTTCGGCCCGCAGCACCATGCCAGCACCACCACCAAACGGTGCGTCATCTACCGAATGATGCACATCGGTTGTGTGTTCGCGCAAGTCATGTGATCGCACCTCAACCAATTTTTCGTTGCGTGCGCGACCGAGCAAACTTTCTGAACAGAAGTTGTCAACTAACTGTGGGAACAGCGTGAATACGTCAATTCGCATAATTGCGTCTCATATCTCTTCGCCAGAATCAAAATCAAGATCAAATAAACCTTCGGGAGGATCAATGGTGATACAACCATCCACGTTGGAAACAATGAATGGCGTTGGCACGAGCGCGCCGGACTCGAGTTCCATAATTGGGTGAGCCGGATTGTCGATCACTGCAACGCACACGCCGTAATCAATTCCTTGTATATCGACAACTGTTGACCCAACCATCTGATGCACCCACACCACCGAAGGATCATCAATTGGCTCGCCATACACATCGGAGTTTGTGAGACGTTCGGCAAGAGTGCGATCATCCAAATCTTTGAACATCATCAACCAGCGCTCAGCCTGAGCCTTTGATTTGGAAATTTCATACCACTTGCCGGCAATCCAGAGTTTGGATCCGACAGCGACGCGCTTTGCGTGACTGCTGAAAATATCAACATACATTTCGCCACGAACACCGTGGGGTCGCCCTAAGCGACCGACATGCAACAGACCTACTGGAGGCGTGTGGTCAGTCGTCGACGAAGTCGACATCGACATCCACGCCATCGCGTGTTGCGGCTGCACGAACAACCGTGCGAATGCTCATTGCAGTGCGGCCACGACGACCGATGACGCGACCCAGGTCGCCTTCACCAACGCGCACTTCAAGAACAATTTTGTCTCCGTTGGTTACGCCCTCGACACGAACTGCATCGGGGTTGTCAACAATCGAGCGCACGACATGGTCGAGCACTGCTGTTGCTACTGGAGCAAGAATGAGATTTGCCGAGTCAGTCACGGTAGATACAGACCGAATTATTTAGCGGTCTTGGCAGACTTGGCTGGCTTGGTAGCCATGAACTCTGCCCATGCGCCAGAAATTTCGAACAACTTCTTGACACGCTCGCTTGGCAACGCACCTTGCTTGAGCCACTTGAGGGCCTTTGCATTGTCGACAGTGAGCGCTGATGGCTCGGACTGTGGGTGATAGTTGCCAACGATTTCGAGGAAGCGACCATCGCGGGCAGAACGGGTATCGGCAGCAACGATGCGGTAATGCGGTTGCTTGGTTTTGCCCACTCGTGTGAGGCGAAGCTTTACTGACATGACCTGCAGGCTATCGGGGCGAAAGGCGTGAGCCCAACGCCGCAGCCAAATCGATATCGCCCGAAGCGCCACCATGGGCAGCGCCTGGAGGACCTCCAAACATGGCACCCAGGCCACCTCGACCACTTCCCTTACCGCCCTTTCCACTTCCCTTGCCGCCGCTTCCACCGCCGAGGCGCTTCATCATCTTTTGCATTTCAGAGAACTGTTTGACGAGTTTGTTTACATCTGAGACCTGAGTGCCAGAACCCTTTGCAATTCGTGTGCGCCGAGAACCGTTGATGATCTCGGGTTTGCGGCGTTCTTCGGCTGTCATTGAGCGGATAATTGCTTCGGTCACTTTGACCATGTCATCCGAGATCTGCGCGTCTTTTGCTTCTTTGGGCATCCCTGGCAGCATGCCCATCACGCTTGACAACGAGCCCATCTTCTTGAGTTGTTGCAACTGGTCCAAGAAATCCTCGAGCGTAAATTCGCCGTCCATCAGCTTGGCAGCAGTTGCCTCGGCCTGATCTTTTTCAAATACTTTTTCGGCTTGCTCGATCAGCGTGAGTACGTCGCCCATTCCAAGAATTCGACTGGCCATGCGATCTGGGTGGAACTGTTCAAACGCATCGATCTTTTCGCCTGTTGCAGCAAACGCGATTGGCTTGCCGATGACTTCTTTGACCGAGAGCGCTGCACCACCGCGCGCATCGCCGTCCAGTTTTGACAAAATGACGCCAGAGATCGCCAGTGTTTCGTCAAATGCTTTTGCAACAGTGACAGCATCTTGACCGGTCATTGCGTCGACTACCAAGAATGTGTAGTGAGGCGAGACAGCTTTGGAGATGTCTGCAACCTGTTGCATCATCTCGGTGTCTATTGCCAAGCGTCCGGCTGTGTCGACAATAAGCACATCGCGGCCAAGGCGTTGTGCTTCGGCCAAACCAGCAGCAGCGGTTGCTACAGGATCACCAGCGATTGAAAAAACTGGCACACCTATTTGTGCGCCGAGCACTCGCAACTGCTCGACTGCTGCAGGGCGTTGCAAGTCGGCACCAACCAACAGTGGGTTGCGACCTTGCGACCTAAACCACGCTGCCAACTTGGCTGCGCTCGTCGTTTTACCAGAGCCCTGCAAACCGGCCATGAGCACGACCGTCGGCGGGTGCGATGCATACGTAATTTTGAGTGTCTCGCCACCGAGCATCGCAATGAGTTCGGCATTGACAATCTTGATGATTTGCTGACCCGGGTCGAGTGCTTCAGAAACTTGAGTGCCTACTGCCTGCACACGAATGCGCTCGACAACATTGCGAACAACACCAACATTGACGTCGGCTTCGAGCAGTGCAGTACGGATCTCGCCCATTACCTCGTCAACATCGGCCGGCGTGAGACGGCCCTTGCCGCGCAGTCGCTTAAATACGCCGCCTAAACGATCGGAGAGATTGTCAAACATGAGTTCGGGAAAGGCTACTCAAAGAGCGCATCAATAAATTCGGTTGGATGAAACAGAATCAAGTCATCAATGGTCTCGCCTAGGCCCACAAGCTTGACTGGTATTCCTAGTTCGGTTTCGATCGCGAACACAATGCCACCCTTTGCAGACCCATCAAGTTTGGTCAACACAACGCCAGTTACCTGCGTTGCTTCTGTAAATTGCCGGGCCTGCTGCAAACCATTTTGGCCAGTTGTCGCATCGATCACCAGCAGTACCTCTGTTACTTTGCCAGCGCCTTTTTCGGCAACTCGACGAACCTTGCGCAACTCCTCCATCAGGTTTGTGTTGCTCTGCAACCTTCCTGCAGTGTCGGCAAGCACCAAGTCGATGTTGCGCGAGTGAGCGCTTTGCACTCCGTCAAAAATTACCGCCGATGGATCGCCTCCCTCTGCACCGCGCACAATCTGCGCACCAGAGCGTTCTGCCCATGTCGACAACTGCTCTCCTGCTGCGGCACGAAACGTGTCGCCTGCTGCCATCAACACTGTGCGACCCAGCGCAATTTGCTGAGCCGCAATTTTGCCAAGACTTGTTGTTTTGCCTGCACCATTGACGCCAACCATCAGCCAGATATTTGGCCCACCAACATTTGCTTCAAAATTGAGATCACGACTTGTGCCGACCAACTGCGACGACATGTTGTCGCGCAACGCATCAATGAGTTGTGCGGGCGTGGTGATCTCTTTTGCTTTGACGCGTGTTTGTAGCGCTCCCAACAAACTTTGGGCTACTCGCACACCCACGTCGGCTCGCAACAATGCTTCTTCAAGCTCGAGCCAGGTTGCGTCGTTGATCTCGCTGCGACCAAGCACCGAGCCAACTGCACCGCTGAGTGAACTGCGAGCCTTGGCCAATCTGTCGCGCACCGAAAGCGGGGCTACTGCAACGGCTTCGAATACTGGCGCAATAACTTCAACATGTGCTGCGCGCTGAATTTGCGGGACCGCACGAGCCTTGCGGCGACTGATCACCACAACTCCAATGCCAAACACCAAACCGGCAACGGCCAGTAGTAAGAAAATCATCGAGAGCGAAGAATTATTCATCAATCTCTCACGCTATGCGCAAAAACCGATTACGAAGCAGCAGCGGCAGCGCGCTCGACAATGATTCGCGACGATCCACCTGGCTGCATTGTCACGCCAAGCAAGCAGTCGCCTGCTTCCATTGTGCGCTTTTGGTGACTCACGATGAGCAATTGAGCTTCTTGACGAAATTCGTTAATCAGACTCAAGAATCTGTGCAAGTTCACGTCATCCAATGCTGCCTCAACTTCGTCCATTACATAAAACGGTGAAGGCCGGCTGCGGAATACGGCAAACAGAAATGCAAGCGCGGTGAGCGAGCGCTCTCCACCCGAAAGCAACGAGAGTTTCTTGACATTCTTGCCGCTTGGCTTGGCCTCAACTTCGATGCCAGTGTTGAGCAAGTCATCTGGCGAAGTGAGCAACAACTTGCCCTGACCACCGGGAAACAACATTGAAAAGAGTTTTTCAAAGTTGTCGCGCACGTCGGCATACGCCGAGGCAAAGGTGGACTGAATTTCCATATCAACTTGCTTGATCACTTTGATCAACTCGCGACGAGTGTTCTTGACATCTTCCAATTGTTCTTCCAAGAACGTGTGACGCTTTTGCAACTCGTCAAACTCTTCAAGTGCGAGCGGGTTGATTGGTCCCATCAGGCGCAACTCACGCTCAAGCTCTCGCACGCGCGCGATTGGCGAAGTACCCTCTGGCAATTCGGGCTGTTGAGTATCAATAGCGGTTTGTGGTTCAACCGAATGATCGCGACGCAATGCCTCAATCGTTGCTTCGAGACGCATGCGCACTTCGGCTTCTTCTACTTCAACACGACGATTGCGCTCACGGCGCTCCTCGAGCAATTGCTCATTCGAGGTGCGATCCTTGCGAGCTTCGTCCAAGCGCTGCGAAATTGCGCGCACTTCGTCGCTTTGACGACGGCGAATCTCTTGCAACTCGGCCTGACGTGCGTCAAGCGTTGCAGAATACTTCTCAACCAATGCGCTCAGTCGCACAAGTGCGCTCAGACCAACTTCAATCTTGTTGCGGCGCTCGGCCGCTGCGTTCCGTGCCTCAACGTCGGCATTGAGTCGTGCCTCAACATCGCTCAGCCTCGATTGCAAAAATTGGCGGCGCTCATGCAAGCCTGCCGACTTGACCTCGAGATCGTTGCGCAAGACCGACAACAAACCCTGCAGCTCGGCTTGCACCGAACGCAACGAGTCGTAAGCAAATGAAAGCCTCGCGTTTGTCTCTGTAGCCGTTGAGCGATGACGCTCGAGCAGTGTGAGTGCCGATGCATGGGCATCGCGCGCCTGAGCCATGCGCGTGCGCGCAGTGACGAGATCGGTTTCTGCGCGACCAAGTGCTTCTTTGGCGCGCTCGGCACGACGATGTGCTTCTTCGAGCGCCGATGCAGTGACGTTGCTGGTGCCTACGCGCAGACCAGATGATGCAAATCGGTCGCCGTCGCCGGTAATCACCACCGCTTCAGGATGAGCGAGCGCAGCTTCGACCGCGTCGGCCCACGACTGAACGAACACCACTCGCGACAGCAACACATCGAGCAAGCGATTGACTTGCGTTTCATGCGCTCCGGACTTTGCTCGCACATGTGATCGCAAGCTTGTGCCGTTATTGATCAACGGCGCACTTGGCACTGTTGTAATGGCATTGAGCGCAAGTACCGCACCCACCGCACCGGTTTGGCGCAACTCTTGCAGTGCGCGGCGTGCCGCATCAACGTTTTGAGCCACTACAGCCGACATTGCGTCGCCGAGTGCAACCTGCACAGCAACACGGCGTTCGGAGTCGATATCGATCATGCCGCTCAATGCGCCAAGTGTTCCCTCAATCTCGCGCAATGCTGCAGCACTTGTGCCGTTGGCATCGAGTGTGAGTTGCAAAGACTCTGCTCGCGATGCAGAAGTTGAAGCATCTGATTGAGCTGTCGAAAATAATGACATCGCGCTATCAACACCAGACTCTGCAGCGACACGAGCGGCGTCTGCATCAACCAAACGTTGAGCCAATTCGGTTTCATTGCGCGCATCGGTGGCAACAATGTTGCGCAGTCGATCAATGTCTTCATTGAGTCCGCGCACACGTGCCGACAACTCTGCAACTTTTTGCGAAGCAACTTGTGCTTCTTCGAGTGTGCTGCCCTGATCTGTGGCGCCAGTTGCACTGACGGCTTCAACGGCTGCAATCTGCTCTGCAACTTTGGCTAGGTCGCTACGGAGGTTTGCCGCATCGGCCTCGAGCGTTGCAATAACACCAGAGTCCATCAGCTGGCCACGGTCGCGCTCGACCGAACGTCGTCGCTCGGCCAATACTGCAAGTAGTCCACGCGCCCGACCGCGCAGTTGCTCGATGCGCACCAACTCGTCATTGACCCCTGAGTCTCCGCGAGCAGACAACTGCGCTTCTGCAGCCATGACGGCCGTGTCCAATGACGACAATTTTGCGCGCAATCCGCGCTCGGCTTCCTCGCCTGCCAACTTGTCGTTAGCAAGGTTGGTTAACCGTGCTTTGAAACTCTGCAACTCGCGACCAGCAAGAAACATTTGCAGCGAACGCATCTCGCCAATGAGTGCGCCGTGTCTGCGAGCCGACTCCGCCTGTCGTTCGAGTGGCCGCAAGTTGCGGCGCACTTCGCGCAACAAGTCTTGGGCGCGCATCAAGTTGGCTTCAGTTCCTTCAAGACGGCGTTCTGCTTTTTCTTTGCGCTTGCGGTGCTTGAGCACGCCGGCTGCTTCTTCAATAATTCCGCGTCGATCTTCAGGACGCGCGTTGAGCACGGCGTCAATTTGTCCTTGGCTGACAATCACGTGCTGTTGACGTCCAACACCAGCGTCTGATAACAGCTCTTGTACATCGAGCAAACGACACTCAACACCATTGATTGCATATTCACTTTCGCCGCTACGAAAGAGCACACGACTGACGGTCACTTCGGTGAACTCAATTGGCAACAAACCAGCCGAGTTGTCGATGGTCAGCATGACTTCTGCACGACCAAGTGCTGGGCGCTTGGAAGTGCCCGCAAAAATAACGTCGTCCATCTTTTGGCTGCGCACCGACGACGGTGCCTGGGCGCCAAGCACCCCCGCAATGGCATCAACCACGTTGGACTTGCCCGAACCGTTTGGCCCCACCACTACGGTGACACCTGGTTCGAGCTCCATCACGGTGGTATCAGCAAAAGACTTGAAGCCTTTGAGAGTCAGCGATTTGAGAAACACGTCAATCGGCGAGAATAGTAGAAAAATCGGCTTTCAGTAGCATTTTCAGCAATTTCAGCGCTGACAGACCGCGCAGTAGCAAGTAGTGCGCCCCGCAACCGTGGTGCGCGAGATTCGAGCCTTGTTGCATGTCAAGCACAACTCGCCCGCTCGCCCATACACACGATGCTCGTTTTGATAGCTGCCGGTGTCTCCCATCACGTCCACATACTGCGAGTCGTCCAAGGTGCTGCCACCCGAGGCAACTGCATCACCCAAAATCTGCACAATGGCCGCGTGCAATCGCTCAATTGTTGGCATCGACAATCGCCCCGGCACCCTGCTCCAGCGCAACCCTGCACGATGCATAATCTCGTCGGCATAAATGTTTCCAATGCCGGCAATCACGCTTTGATTGAGCAGCGTGCCCTTCAAGTTGCCCCGCTTTCCAGCAAACCTCTGGTGCAATATTTCGGGCGTGAACTCATCGATAAGCGGATCAACTCCGAGCCGAATCAATTCGGGCATCTGTTCGGCTAAACGGTCCGGATCAAAGACAACGACTTCGCCAAATGTGCGTGGGTCGACGAACCACAACTCACACGGCGGTTTATTGCCGAGCGCATCGAGATGCAACACAACATGTGTGTGCGGCAATCGCTTTGTACCAGACTCAGCAACCAAAACCCTGCCGCTCATGCGCAAGTGAATCATCAACTGTTCGCCAGAGTCGAGTGAGCACAACAAATATTTTCCTCGTCGCCCCGCGTGTGTGATCGTGGTTCCCGACAACCCATCGATCAATGCTTCGCGACTCGTGCGCCTGACGGTGCGCTCTCGTCCCACCTCAACTCGCCCAATGCGACGGCCCACCGCCATTCGCTCTATCCCACGTCGAACTGTTTCGACCTCGGGCAACTCGGGCATTGTGGCTACTTAGTTTTTTGTGTATTCATGTCATTGTCGTGTTCGCGATGCAATGTGTCGCAGGCAATCTCGGCAGCCAATTGCTCGGCGACTTTCTTTGAGCGCCCCTCGCCACTGCCCATCTCACGCTCGCCCACATACACGGTTGCAAAGAAAATCTTTTCGTGATCTGGGCCTTCGGCGGTGACGCGATAGTGCACGTGTTCTTCCAGCAAACGTGAAGCCAGTTCTTGCAGGCGAGTTTTGGCATCGAGTCTGTCGAGACCACCCATGGCTGTGTCTATTGCATGAGACATCAATTGTGTAACCACGCGGAGCGTCACATCTGCGCCTGCGTCTAGATACACGGCGCCAATCACGGCTTCGAGTGCGTCCGACAAAATCGAAGTTTTTTCGCGGCCACCCGCAGCATCCTCGCCGCGTCCCAGTAACAAGTGATCTCCAAGATCAAGATCAGCAGCAATTGCACCGAGCGCGTTGGCATTGACAACACTTTTGCGCAAATCGGTGAGCTTGCCCTCTTGAAACTCGGCGTGACGTTGATACACGATGTCGGCAACCACCCAGCCGAGCACAGCGTCGCCCAAGAACTCGAGGCGCTCGTTGGACTCGAACCCATCGTTTTCAGATGTCCACGAACGATGCCGCATTGCAGTTGCAAGCAATGTTTCGTCGGCAAAGCGATGCCCAATTCGCTCGGCCAACGACTCGAGCAAGTTGCTCATTTTGGTTGCAAAGCCTCGGCAATGAGTCCGACCATGTTGCTCTCCACCATCTCTTGAGCAACTTTGATGCCATTGAGCATGGCGCGCGCGCCTGATGAGCCGTGCGAGATAATGCACACTCCGTCGACCCCCAGCAAGATCGCTCCGCCCGTCGAGTCTGGGTCGAATATTGAATAGAGATCGAGCAGTGCCGGCATGATCGCATCGGCATGTTCTTTGTATTGAGGTGCGCCAATGGCCGCAAACAATGCTTTAACAATTGAGCGCATCGAACCCTCGAGGGTTTTCAGCGCAACATTGCCGGTGAATCCGTCGGTAACCACCACATCCACTGCGTCGGTCATGATGTCGCGACCTTCGACATTGCCGATGAAATTGATGTCACTACATGCCTTAAGCAACTCGTACGACTCTTTGCGCAGCGTGTCACCCTTGCCTGGCTCTTCACCAATTGAGAGCAGTCCAACGCGTGGCTTGTCGATTCCAAATCGCACTCGTGAATACACCGAGCCCATGATCGCAAACTGTGTCAACCATTCGGCTTCCACTTCGGCATTCGCGCCAGCGTCTAACAGCACCGTGTGAGTGCTGCCCGGAACAGGAATTGGTGTGGCAATAGCAGGACGCTTGACGCCTTTGATGCGACCCATGCGCAAGAGCGCCGAGGCCATCGTTGCGCCTGTGTTACCTGCAGAAATCATTGCGCTTGCTTTTCCATCGCGCACCAACTCTGCAGACTGCACAAGAGTGGAGTCTTTTTTGGTACGCACTGAAGATGCTGCATCTTCGTGCATGTCGATGAATTCGGTCGCAACATGCAGTGGCAAATTGCCAATGTCAAAACGCGTGCCAAGATCGGCTGGACCTACAAGGAGTATTGGAATACCAAGAGCAGCAGCTTGCTTTGCTCCTTCAAGAATTTCGGCGGGGGCTTTGTCGCCACCCAGCGCATCAACCGCTATGGGCAGCATAAATTTGCCCGCGATAAATTAAGCGACGTCGACGGCGATGCGACCCTTGTACCAACCGCAGTTTCCACAAACAGTGTGTGGCAACTTTGAAGTTGAACAACGTGGGCACACGCTGCGCGATGGCGCACCAAGCTTCCAGGCGCCCGCCATGTGGCTGTGGCCCTTCATTTTGGATTTCTTTTTCTTTGGTACAGGCATCGCGTGCTCGGCTTTCGGTTACTGGACTGGCTTACTGAACGGTGTCTTAGGTTATCGGGTTCTGGGCTAGTTCAGTTCTTTGCGCAATTGGTCCAAAATTGCCCATCGTTCGTCAAATCTCTGGGCTTGGCAACCACACGGGGCACTCTGCAAATCAGCACCACATTGCGGGCACAGGCCAGGGCAATCGGCTTTGCACAATGGTGTATCGGGCAGGCTCAACAACACTGACTCGCGCACCATCGGAAGCAAATCGAGGCTCTCGCCCTCTATGGGATATGCATCTGGATTGTCGGGCACCCGCTGATACAACTCATCGATCGTTGCAATGTTGGCGTATTCGATATCGCGCAGGCACCTGCCACACAACAAGTGTGATTGACCCGTCACCGCGCCATGCACAACGATGCCGCCATTAATGCTCTCTAATTGCAACGCAATTTCGATTTCGGTTGCATCGTCTAAACGCTTGTCGGCAAAATCAAAAGTAGAAACCGCAATTGTGATCTCGATGTCCTTGAGCGTCCCCGCACGCCGCGTCATTTCGATGATGTTGATCAGTAGCGGTGATGCCACGAATTACTACCTAGTACTGGTCGTCGTCTTGATCGAAGAACGTCGAGTTGCCACTCAACGTGACACCGTTATTTTCATTGTCGGCGTCACTGCGAGTTGGTTCTGGTGCAGCACCAACAATCGACAAACGCTCACGACCTTGCGAAACTGTGCGCGTCAGGCGATCGAGCAAAATTTCGAAACTGGCAAGACGACGGTCGAGAAAATCTTCTGTCTCGTTCTTGAGTCTGCGCGAGTCGGCATCTGCGGCCTCGAGCACTTGGCGTGCACGAGTCTCTGCTGCTCGCACAACCTCGGTGCGCTGCACCATGCGCTCGGCCTGCACGCGTGCGGCCTCAACAATCTCGTCTGCTTCGCGCTGCGTCTTGGTCATGAAGTCTTGACGCTCTTTGAGCATCCAACGTGCTTGTCTAATTTCGTCCGGCAAGCATGCTTGTGCATCTTGCAGCAAAGCAACTACGTGATCGCGATCAATACGTGGTGTGCTCGACAGCGGCACATTTGGCGCAGAAGCAATCGTGTGAATTACTTCTTCCAAAATCGATTCGGTGTCGCCCAACTCAACTGGCACGCTTGCATCAATCTCACCGTCTAAATCTTCGTAACCATCATTTCCATTGTTGCGACTCATTAATTTGCCCTCATTTTTTAGCTCCTGGTTTTTGTTTTGCAATTAGTGCTTTCAGAACGGGCCCAGAGACCATTGGTTTGGCATTCGTACCGCTGTAGTCGGCAAACTGACGAATGTAGCGACTGCTGATAAACGCATGCTCTGGCCGCGAAAACAACAATATTGTTTCGATGCCGCTAGCGCCTTGATTGGTTTGTGCCATCTGCTGCTCTACTTCAAAGTCACCGCCAGTGCGTGCGCTCTTAATAATGAAGGACGCAGCGATTTTGCTGGCCGCCTCGACAGTGAGCCCGCTATATGTCTCGACACACACTTTCGTACCGAGATGGGCTACCGACTGACGTACGAGATCTGCCCGCTCGGCTGGGCTAAACATGCCGCTCGGCTTATCGGGGTTGTGCATCACTCCAATCACCAAATCACCAAACAGTGCCACGGCCTGCTCGGCGATGTCGAGGTGACCAAGATGAAACGGGTCAAAGCTCCCAGGGTAAAACGCAACAGCCATATCGCTACTTACGCTAACCGCTGCAAGAACGACACGTACGCACGCCCATATCGCTTCACGCGGGTCACTTGCCACCCAGTGATTGCAGGCGATGCGCCATCCACTGGGCTGATCTCTTCGTTCATATCTCTATCGCTCTCGGCAACTACCAGGTCGCAGGAAACCTCGGCCAGAAATTGGCTCCATTGCGCAAATTCGTACGGAGGATCGGCCAGAACCAGCGAAGCATTGCGCACGAGGGCAATATTGGTCAGCACATCTCCACGAACAACTGTAGAACGATTGATCAGCCCAAGCGTCTCTAGATTTTCGCGCAATACCTCGAGTGCCTCGCGGTCGCGTTCAATAAATGTGCAGTGCTCTGCACCACGCGAAAGGGCCTCAATGCCAAGAGCTCCGCTGCCTGCATATGCATCGATCACTCGAGCACCAACTACAGCCCCCAAGCTTCCCAACGCATTAAATGTCGCTTCGCGAGCTTTGTCGGTTGTGGGTCGCGTTTTCTTGCCGAGTGGGGCGTTGATGCGACGCCCCCTCAACTCTCCTGCTACAACTCGCATGCCGACACGCTATTGCCCACCAGCCTAATTACATGAACTGGATGCATGAACTGGTTGAATGAACTGGTGAGCGACGACCAAGATGAGTACGAGTCTGGACCAGCCGAGCCGCCAACCGAGTCGATTACGTGTGTTGACTGTGGCGGTACATGTCACCTCCTCACCCATCCACCAGAAGATGGCTTGTGGATGACCGGAGACGTGGTGGCCTACCGCTGTTCAGATTGTTTAGATCGATGGGATCTCGTGCTCATGCCGCTCGGCGAATAGCCGCAAAAACTTTTACAAAGAGTACGTGGCTATCTATCTGTGGACGCTCTATCATTGTTATATGACACTTTTGGTACCGAGCGCACCAGCTTGCTCGAAGACCCGCATTCTCGCGTCGGCACGAGCCGAACTCAATGCGCAGGGAATTTTGGGATTACGCGTATCCGAAGTTGCAAGGAGGGCTGATACCTCGATCACGCTCATCTATCGCTATTTCACCGATCGTGATGGATTGTTGGCACGAGTGCTTGGCGACATGTACGACGAGTTTCGAATCACTTTTCAAAACAAAGTAGAACATTGGCTTGAAATCACCGAAGAAATTACGATTGAGCAATTTGTTTACCTGATGCCAAACCCAGCAGAAGAGACTAAGCACGCACGCGATTTTCGGTTGCAAGTGTTGGCAATAGCACTTGAGAACACAGAGTTACACAAACGCATTAAACACGTAACGCAAGAATCACACGAGTGGATGAAAACAACGATTGAAGCAAGTCGCCACAAATTGCCAGAACAAGACCGCAACTTCGATGCGAGATTTCTCACCCTAATTATGTTCAACGTCATGTTTGTGTATTTCGACCTTGTCGACGACAAGATTTCGGCCGACGACTATCGAGCAATGCTTACCAACCAGATTCGCAACTCTGCTCTGGTCAGTTCTTAAACAAAAACTCGGCGTCCTCGGGCGTCAGCAACAGATTGAGTTCGTCCAGCAGGCCTGTGTTGTTCACCATTGTTGGGTCGGTATCAACGATCGAAAACGCCGCCTCGCGCGCCATATCTATCAAATCTCGGTCGCGTCGCAGAGAAGCAAGCCTCAAATCGCTCCTCCCCTTTTGCATCGAGTTCATCAGCGTGCCCTCGCCTCGCAGCTCCAGATCAACTTCTGCCAAGTAAAAGCCATCGGTCGATTCGACCAACGCATCCACGCGCGGCGACGAATTCTCTGGGTCTTTAGTTTGCAGCCAGCACTCAGATGCAATGCTCCCTCGCCCAACGCGGCCACGCAACTGATGTAATTGTGCGATGCCAAAGCGATCGGCGTCGAGCACGGCCATCACCGTTGCATTTGGCACATCAACACCAACTTCGATCACGGTGGTTGCAACAAGCACATCGAGTTGTTTGTCTCGAAATGCATTCATCGTTTCTTCTTTGTCGAAGGATGACATGCGTCCGTGCAACAAACCCAAACGAAGCCCTTGCAACTCACCAACTTGCAGCTCGGCAAAAATTGTTTCAGCAGATGCGACTTCGATTTTTTCACTCTCTTCTATCAATGGGCACACGACAAAGGCTTGCTGACCGTGTGCAACTGCTTGGCGAATACTTCCCCACATCAGTTGCTCAAGTAGCGGACCAGCAGCCCACTGAGTAACGATTGGCGTCCGTCCGGGTGGCAATTCGTCGAGCACACTCACATCCAAGTCGCCATACACAGTCATTGCTGCCGTGCGCGGTATCGGCGTTGCGGTCATCACCAATACATCGGGCGTACTCGTCGCACTGCCCTTTTGCGAGAGTGCAGCGCGTTGCTCAACGCCAAACCGATGCTGTTCGTCGATCACCACCACGCCAAGGCTGTTGAATTCGACACCCTCCTGAATGAGTGCGTGAGTGCCAACAACAATGTCGATACCACCGCTCGCCAAGTCGCTCAACACCTGCTTGCGCTTTTCGCCCGTCACCCGTCCGGTCAGCAACTCCACACGCAGCGGCCGATCTCCAAAAAGATTGTGCGGATCGGGCACTTGTAATTCGACAACCAGTTGTTTGATGCCCGCAAAATGTTGCTCGGCCAACACTTCAGTTGGCGCCATGATCGCGCCTTGGTGTTGACCCTGCACCGCAGTCAGCATGGCCGCAACTGCAACAACTGTTTTTCCGCTACCGACATCGCCCTGCAACAGACGATGCATCGGATGAGGACCAGCCAAATCAGTCGAGATCTCTGCGATAACCCTGCGCTGTGCACTTGTGAGCCCAAATGGAAGTGCAGCAATAAACCTGTCGACAAGTTTGTTGGTAACTACATGTCGAATGCCTCGCGAGTCGCGCTCGAATGCACGCTTGCGACCAACGAGCACCAGTTGCACTCGAAGTAACTCATCAAACGCCAGTCGGCGTCGCGCATCATTTTTTAGCGCGATGCTTTCGGGCATGTGGATATTCCACAGCGCAGTAGTGCGATCCACCAACTCGTACTTGTCGCGCACCACTTGCGGCACCGGATCCAGTAGCCCACGAACCTTGCAACGCTCCAACGCATTTTCAATCCATCCCGCGATCTCCCATGTCGAGAGCCCAGCCTTTTCGCTTTGCGGATAAATAGGAACGATGCGACCCGTGCGGTCTCCGATGAGATCGATAATTGGATTCGTCATTTGCAGAACACCGCGGTACATGTCTGCTTTTCCGAACATGGCAATTTGCAGGCCCTCAGTGAGTTGCCGAGTGCGCCAGGGTTGATTAAAAAATACGGCGGTCACACGACCCGATCCATCGCCCACGTTGACCGTGACCATCGACTTTCCGCCCTTCATCGGAATCTTTGCCACCTTGCGCACTTCCACTAACACCAAAGCTTCTTGGCCCGGCACCAAATCGCTCACGCGGGCCTCGGCTGTGCGGTCGACCCATCGGCGTGGATAGGTGGTCAGTAATTCGAGCACATTGTCGACGCCGTATTCGTGCAGCGACGCTTTGCGTTTTTCGCCCACGCCTTTGAGTATTTCTACATCGAGCCCTGCTAATTCGCGCAGAGTGATTTCGCCCGTCATGCGGGACTCGTTCTACTCAACACCAAACAAAAATGGATACAACGGCTGCCCACCAGCGTGTACCTCAACTTCAACATCTGCATAGTGTTCCGCCATGTAGGCAACCACTTCTTCGGTGGCGCGAGCAGTCGCCAAGTTGCCCGTGATCACCGTCAACAATTCGCCCTTGTTGGTCATGAGTTGACTGAGCAGTGAGGTTGCTGCCTGCACCATCGTGCTGCCAATTGCAACCACACCGTCGCCACGCACAAGACCAATCCAGTCGCCATTCTTGACTGCACCAGCGTCGGTGTTGGTGTCGCGCACTGCTTGTGTCACTTCACCTGTTGCTACAGACTTTGCAGCAATCGACATCGCTTCACAATTTGAATCAACGTCGGCTTCCGGGTCATACGACACAAGCGCAGCAAGCGCCTCTGGCATTGAACACGTTGGCACTACGCGAACTTCTTTTTTGGTCAGAGCATTTACCTGGTTGGCAACAGGAATAATATTTTTGTTGTTTGGCAAGATAATTACTTGAGATGAGTTCATGTGCTCAACAGCATCGAGCAACTCGGCGGTCGAAGGATTGAGTGTTTGACCGCCCGTAACTACACCTTGTACTCCCATTTGGGCAAACAAATCTTCTAGACCCGCGCCGCTGCAAATGGCAACAACCGCGCACTCAACTGCGGGCAGTGCCGATACAGCGCTCCCATGCTTGTGTGCCGCGTCCATCTGCGTAACGCCCAACTGTGCCTCGCGATGTGCGTGCTCTTCGGCCATCTCTTCAAACAAGTCGGTAACGCGAATCTTGAATGGCTTGCCGCCCAACTCGATCGGTGCTTCGATGGCAGCTCCGATGTCATTGGTGTGCACATGACAGTTGTAAAGCCCGTCACCACCAACGACAACAATCGAGTCGCCAATTTCTCCCCACGCCTGCATAAATGTTTTCGATTTCGAATCGTCAATGTTGAGCAAGAACATCACTTCATAACGCAACTCACTGACATCTACTTCGCCGCTTGTCGATACTCGATGCGCAACAGCATCCAGTTGCTCGCTTGTCGGACCACTCAGTTCGCTTGGCTCTGGCAACGGCTCACCGTCAACAATGTGCAGTGCGGCATCCATGAGCAACATAAAACCTGCGCCGCCAGCGTCAACAACGCCGGCATCTTTGAGCACCGGCAATTGCTCGGGCGTATTTGCAAGTGCTTTGCGTCCGGCCGCACGCGCAACATGCAACATTGCTGCAAGAGTTGCGCCATCATTTGCTGCTCGTTGTGCTGCATCTGCGGTTTCGCGCACAACGGTCAGGATTGTTCCTTCTATTGGTTTGAGCACTGCTTCGTACGAAGCAACGCTTGCCGCCTTGAGCGCCGCAGCAACTTTTGTGGCACTGCCTGGCGAAGTTGTGCGCAACGTTGTTACAAGACCGCGCAAGATCTGGCTGAGTATCACGCCGCTGTTACCGCGAGCCCCCATCAGCGACCCGTAGCTAATTGCTTCGCACGTCGGCTCGAGGGCATGATCTGCCGACTCAAGCTCAGTGACTACAGCATCGAGTGTGCGCGACATGTTTGTTCCCGTATCGCCGTCGGGCACGGGGTACACGTTGAGCAAGTTGATACCGGCGGCGTGACGGCGCATGGTGTCACGAAAGGTGATCA
Organism: Actinomycetota bacterium; assembly: GCA_007279905.1. GTDB lineage: Bacteria > Actinomycetota > Acidimicrobiia > Acidimicrobiales > Ilumatobacteraceae > UBA3006. Next base: position 19,270 of record QYPH01000063.1, read on the forward strand.
CCGTGTCGCGCAGGGCCTCAGCCCCAAAGACCTCTAAAACAGGCATTGGCAAATCGTACAGAGGTGAGGGCCATAACCGAGTTACTTCCCGTATCCGCGCCTTTTGGCGCTGACCAATCTCGCCATCTGATGCCGTTGATCACATCTGGCAATACTTACCTGGCGGATTAAACCCAGTGGGTGAACGGCTGGTAAATTTGGCAGGGTTTATTTGGCACAGTTTATTTCGCAAATCATGGAGGCTCGAAATGCAAGGTGTGATCAAGGCATACGACCCGGTGAGTGGCGATGGCGTAGTGATGTGCGACAGCAATTTGGCAGATTACGAACTTGCTCCGGGTGCACTTGACGGTTCAATCTTTCGCATGCTTCGCCAAGGACAACGAGTGTTGTTTGTTGTTGACGGAGGCGGTCGTGCAACACAGTTGCGCCTCGGCTCCGAGCGAGACATGGAAACACCAACACAATGAGTGGCAAGTCAAACAATGCTGCTCTTCAGCAGTGGGTTTCTCAATGGGCAGAAATTTTGCAACCAGACGATGTCTATTGGTGCGATGGAAGTCAAAAAGAATATGACGACTTGTGTGATGACCTTGTGCTCGCAGGCACCTTCACCAAACTCGACGAAGGCAAGCGGCCAAATTCGTATTGGGCGCACTCAGACCCTGCAGACGTTGCACGCGTAGAAGATCGCACATTTATCTGCTCAACTCATGAAGATGATGCAGGACCTACCAACAACTGGCGTGAACCATCCCAAATGCGTGCAGAGTTGAAGGGTCTGTATGCAGGTGCAATGCGTGGACGCATGATGTACGTCGTTCCGTTTTCGATGGGTCCACTCGGTTCACCAATTGCACACATCGGTGTACAACTCACCGACAGTGCGTATGTCGCAGTCAGCATGCGCATCATGACTCGTATGGGTCAAGGCGCATTGGATGCTCTTGGCCACAAGCAATGGGTGCCATGCTTGCACTCGGTTGGCGCGCCTCTCGAGGCTGGTCAAAAAGACTCGGCGTGGCCGTGCAACCCCGACAACAAATACATTGCCCACTTCCCCGACACTCGCGAAATCTGGAGCTACGGCTCGGGCTACGGCGGCAATGCGCTCTTGGGCAAAAAGTGTTTCGCGTTGCGCATTGCCAGCGTGATGGCACGTGACAATGGCTGGCTGGCTGAGCACATGTTGATTCTGAAACTCACCAACCCGCAGGGTGCTCACAAATACATCGCTGCGGCGTTTCCTTCCGCTTGCGGCAAGACCAATCTTGCAATGCTCGTTCCAACGATTCCGGGTTGGAAAGCCGAAACAATCGGCGACGACATCTGTTGGATGAAATTTGCAAAAGACGGTCAGTTGTACGCAATCAATCCGGAAGCAGGATTCTTTGGCGTTGCACCTGGTACTGGTTATGACACCAATGCCAACGCGATGCACACATTGTGGGGCAACAGCATTTACACAAATACTGCGCTCACTGCAGATGGTGACGTGTGGTGGGAAGGCATGACAGCCGACAAACCTGCACTAGCCACCGACTGGCGCAACCAGCCGTGGACTCCCGAGTCGGAATCACCTGCTGCACATCCAAACGCACGATTTACTGCACCTGCATCACAGTGTCCATCAATTGCACCAGAGTGGCAAGACCCAGCGGGCGTACCCATTTCGGCAATTTTGTTCGGTGGCCGTCGTCGCACGACTGTTCCCTTAGTCACTCAGGCATTCGATTGGAATCATGGTGTGTTTTTAGGTTCGATCATGGCGTCAGAGACAACAGCAGCAGCCGGTGGCACAGTTGGCAAGTTGCGTTTTGATCCGATGGCGATGCTGCCGTTTTGCGGTTACAACATGGCCGACTATTTCAAGCATTGGCTCTCAATTGGCACAAAGACTGAGGCAAGCAAGTTGCCTCAAATCTTTTTCGTCAACTGGTTTCGGCGCGATGAAGATGGTCGCTTCATGTGGCCTGGCTATGGCGAAAACAGCCGCGTTCTCAAATGGGTTTTTGAGCGCACCGACGGACTGGTCGGCGCCGACAGATCAGCGATTGGCTACCTGCCGGCACCGGGCACGCTTGACATCGATGGTCTCGACGTGAGCGCAGACGACATGGAGATTTTGCTCAGTGTCGACAACAACGGCTGGCGCGAAGCAGTGCCACAAATTCGTGAGCACTACGCAGCATTTGGTGATCGTCTGCCCCAACAACTCGGTGCGTCGCTCGACTCGCTCGAAGCCGCCCTCGCCTAAACCTCGAGCTGCACTGTTCGGTCATTAAAAACCGCCAACAACTTCAGCTCCCCGCCCATGTGGTCGATCAACGAATGCAACATTGTCAATGAAATTTCAATGACACCATTCTCCAATTGTGAAATTGTCGACTGAGTCACGTTCATATTCTTGGCAAGTTCGCACTGGGTTATCTCGAGGCTCTTGCGCAAGTCACACAATTTGTGTTGTCTGAACTCTTTGAGAATTTTCTTGTATTCAGCATCAAGTCGACGTGATCGAGCAGGGTCGCTGCGCAATGTCTTTCTTATTTTTGAATATTCCCGGGCTTCAGTCATTTCTCTCCTCATTTCGTAATTGCATGATGTGTCGATCAAGAATTTGATCTGCGATTGGAATCATGCGTTCGTACCACCTATTCCAACTCGGGCTGCCGTCATCTCGTTGGCTTTTGTTGCCCCCAATCAGCAAGACCGCAGAGCGATGAATATCGAATGCGAACAACACCCTTACTCCATTTGCTAGTCGGATTTCTTTCATGTTGTGGTGACTCGATCAACATAAGGTCGACCAAGTACTGGGCCTCGTAGCGACAACAATTCCAATCGGACATCAAGCGCATCCTGTTCGTCGTTTGTTAGCGAAGTGTGCCACTCCTCGAACTCGGGCATGTACAGAATTCTCCACATAGGTATATTAGCCTCACTTATAAATCTTTCAACATATTGGCGCAGAGCGATGCGCGATATTGGGCAGTGATGAGTCTGCGATCAGTTCAATGTGTACGCCAACGAAGCGTTTAAGCAGGCTGCGGTAGGAAGAATTTAGGAAGCTTGGCCGACGAGCATTGCTCGGATCGCTAAGCCCATCAAGAACAATCCACCAAACCCATACAACAAGTACACGCGGCTCTTGAGCTGCGCGCGATACGAGTAGATGATCGCGATTGCGATGATCGCAACGAAACCGTAGAACGCATGAAATTGTGGAAACTCACGCTTGTCGCGATTGACCATGATGACGCCAAGGATTACTTGAATAAAAATACTCACTTGCGTACATGCAGTGAACCACCACAATGCCCTACTGCGTAGCGCAATGACCTTGTGTGCGCTCAGTGCCCAGATACCGGCAAGAGAATTGCCAATAATCACAACCCATGCCCAACTCGTGTGCAGTTCAGCCAGCGTAGATGCGTTCATGACGATGCAAATCTAGCGGATCAGCGTGTCGGCTTCGTGGCCGCCCTGCACGAGCGAAAGATTTCCAGTCGCATCGCGTTCAAAAATGGTGACGGAACAATTATCGAGGCTGAGAATCACGAGACGGTCGTCACCGAGCACGCCGCCAACCACTGCATTGATCGCGATGAAGTGGCTAAAGATCACCGTGTCGGTCTTTATGTTTCGCACAAAGTCGGTGATCTGATCGCGATACGAAACATAGTCTTGGCCAAGATCGCTCCAAGTACCTTGCATTGCATTGCGCAGCCACACAATGCGGTCGCTCATTGCGACGCCATGAGGTGAAGGAATCTCGGAAACCTCCGTACACACCCGAGGCAACACGTTCCACATGTGTGCCAACGGCTCTGCAGTTTGTTGGCACCTCGACAATGGGCTTGTGATGATGTTTGACAGTTGCAGTGGTTGCAATTGATCTGCGACATCTTGGGACTGCGCGCGACCAAGATCGTCCAGGTCCGGATCAAGTGCGGTGTCCCATCCTGCAGACGCGCGCCCATGGCGGATCATATAAACACGGTTTGGAAGCGTCATGTAATCGCTAGTCGAAAAGCCAGGCGTCGCGCGGAGGACCGCTCTCGCCCACTTTTATAAACCATTCGTGGCCAAACGTCATCTGAAAAATCTCAGGACTCATGTTGCCAAAAAAACTCGTATCAGAGACTTGACTTGCGTGGCATGAAATTGCTTTGCGTTTGAGATCGCAATACGCCGTGACATCGACGCTATGCGAAATTGCACTTGCTGGTTCACCCATCGGATTGCCATCATCGGCCGGACCATCCGGATTGAAGTCTTCTGGTGCAGCACCGTCTGGCAATTGCGCAGCATGCTCCTTTGCCATTTCGTAGACCATACGAAAATGGTCACGATTCATCGTTGTTTCAAAGACACTTTTGGTTCCGGCAATAACTGCTGCCCGATGACCAACTTGGTGCACCTTGATGTGATCTGGGTGGCCATAGTTGCCATGCCAGTCGTACACCGTCAAAATATCGGCCTGCTCTTCAATCAAAATGTTTGCGAGTCGTTGCGCAGCCTCCTCAACATCGGCTGCAATGAATGCTCCAGGCAATGCATTTTGTTCCCATCCCGTCATGCCAGAGTCTGCATAGTCGAGCCATGCGAGGCGGTGCACGCCGAGCACATCGCACGACGCCTGGGTTTCGCACCTCCGGCGATCCATCAAGGTTTCACCTTCTGCGAGATCGGTAGGAACTTGACCGTGATCACCATTGGTGGCAACAACGAGTACGACCCGGTGTCCCTCTTTCGATGCGCGGGCAATTGATCCACCCATGATCAGACTCTCATCGTCTGGGTGTGCGTGAAAACAAACGAGAGTGCTCATTTTGTGTCGGCGACCGACGATGCTCCGTTCGCCACTGCTCCACTGCCCATAAGTAGATCAATTCGTTCTGCCGTAAAACCCCAGTCGACAAGCACTGCACGAGAGTGTTGACCTGCATGAGCAGGAGCACTTGGCAAACTTGTCGATGTGCGCGAAAAACGTGGTGCTGGTGCTGGTTGTGTCACGCCATCGACTTCAATAAACGTTTTGCGTGCAATGTTGTGTGGATGTTTTGCCGCTTCGCTCATCGTCAACACAGGTGCAAAGCACACGTCGGTGCCTTCCATGATCTGACACCATTGAAGAGATGTTTTTGTGCGCATCACTTCGGCAAGTTTCATTTTGAGTACTGGCCACTGTGACGCATCCATCTGTTTTGCAAATGCAGGATCATCGATGAGCCCAGTCTTTTCAAGCAGCAATGCATAAAACTGTGGCTCGATACTGCCGATCGAAACATACTTGCCATCACTGCATGCAAACACATCATAAAAATGTGCTCCAGTGTCAAGCAGATTCGTGCCTGGCTTTTGTTCATTAAACATCCCGATGTTTTTCATTGCCCAAAACATGCTCATCAACACCGCAGAGCCATCAACCATTGCGGTGTCGACAACTTGACCTTTACCGCTTTTTTGCGCTTCGAGCAGTGCACAAACGACTCCGTATGCCAAAAACATTCCTCCACCACCAAAGTCGCCAACCATGTTCAGTGGCGGCACTGGAGCCTGGCCTTCGCGAGCAAAATGCGCGAGAGCCCCCGCAAGCGAGATGTAGTTGATGTCGTGTCCGGCAGATGATGCGTACGGCCCGTCTTGACCCCATCCGGTCATGCGACCAAAAACAAGTCGTGGATTGCGTGCGACACAAACTTCTGGGCCAATTCCAAGTCGCTCCATTACTCCTGGGCGAAAACCTTCGATCAGTGCATCGGCACGCTCAACCAATGACAACAATGTTTCAACACCATCCGGATTCTTGAGATCGATGGCAATATTGCGTCGCCCACGCAACAACACGTCCCAGTGCGCTGTGTTGGGTGCTTGGCCCCGCACCGCTTGCGCGCGTTCGACACGAATTACTTCGGCACCCATATCGGCCAACATCATTGCCGCAAATGGCCCTGGCCCAATCCCTGCGATCTCAATGATTCGATAACCCGACAATGGGCCGCCGCGTTGCTGTGAAGAGGTCATTATTTGTGCACGACTCAGACTTTTACTCTTGCGACATGTTCAACAACGGCGTCAACGAACACTGTCCATAATGGGCGAGGTAGGTCGTGACCCATGTCGTCAACCATCAAGAGTTTTGCGCCCGGAATCAACTCTGCTGTGCGCTCGCCGCCACTTGTGGTGATCAATGTGTCATCTTTACCGTGAATCACAAGAGTCGGGCATGAGAGCAATGCAAGTTGTTCTGCACGACTTCCACTTGCATAAATCGCTGCCATTTGACGAGGTGCGCCCTCAGGATAGAACGCACGATCAAAGTCTCGAGCGGCATTGGCGTACGACAATTCGTCACTACGGTATTTTTTTGATTGCCAAACCTGCCACTGCGTCGACGACGCAATGTATTCATCTCGCGATGTTGATGGTGCAGCCATGATGGCGACTGCGGCCTCTTCGGTTGGTTGTCCCACTGTCAATTCACCAGGTTGCGACATCACGGAGACGAGGCTGAGTGTGCGCTCTGGAAAATTAATGGCAAATGTTTGGGCAATCATGCCACCCATTGATGCGCCGAGGATGTGCGCTCGAGAAATATTGAGATGATCAAGTAACCCAGCCGCGTCATAAGCCATGTCGGTCAGGGTGTATGGCACTGCAGGCATTTCGGTTTCAAACATTGCGGCAGCAATCACCGCATCGGCATTTGATTCGACACCATCTAAATGAGTTGACAACCCACAATCGCGATTATCAAATCGAATGACGTGATACCCGCGATCAACAAACATTCCACAAAAATCAACATCCCATGCCACCATCTGTGCAGTAAAACCCATGATCAAGAGCAGGGCCGGGTCGGCTGGATTTCCGAACGTGTCGTATTCGATCTCGATTGCTCGGTTGTCTAACGACTGCACCTGTGCGCGTGGCATCCTCACAGTCTCGCCTACGAGGTGCCCACGACACAACCCGTAGGCAGGACGAACTCTTCGTCATCGATCATGACGCTTCTCTTGTCGCATTACTATTGCCGCCATATGGCTGACAGGTATTCAACAAATTCGAGCGCACTGATCGTTGCTCGCTCGCCTGGCCGAGTCAATTTGATTGGAGATCACACCGACTACATGGGTGGCATGGTCTTGCCTATGGCCATCGACAGGTACACAACTCTCACGGCACATCAATTTGACACCTCTCTTCACCTGTTGAGCGATAATCAACCCGAACCACTCGACGCGCGTCTTCCCATTGTTGATCCATCATCAACGACGCCCGCATGGGGCCGATACGTGACAGGTGTTGCACACCAGATGCAGGTTGCGCGAGGATTTTGGGGATCTGTCTCGACGACACTTCCACTCGGTGGAGGATTGTCGTCGAGCGCGGCGCTCGAACTCAGCACCGCACTGATGCTGCACAGCGTCAATGATTTGCCTATTCCCACCGCACTCGAACTCGCACAGTTGTGTCGCCGTGCCGAACATGTCGCAACTGGTGTGCCGTGCGGAATCATGGATCAACTCACATGCGCAGCCGGAGTTGAGGGGCATGCGCTTTTAATCGACTGCTACTCGATGCTGGTCAGTCCAATTCAAATTCCACACGATGTACATGTCTATGTGCAATTTGTTGCGCATCGACAACTTGCATCGAGCGCATATGCCGAGCGAGTGGCACAATGCAACCGCGCAGAAGTTGAAATCGGCCCCTTGCGTTTGGCCGAAGTTGGCAGTGTTCGCAATATCAGCGATGAGCTTCTGCGCAGGCGGGCTCTTCACGTTGTTGGTGAAAATGAACGTGTTCGCAGAGCAACTATGGCACTTGCGCTTCAAGATATGACAACATTTGGTCAGTTGATGAACGAAAGCCATTTCAGCCTGCGCGACAATTTCGAAGTTTCAACTTCGCAAATGGATGCTGCAGTCGAGACGGCTCGCGCTATTCCCGGCGTGTTTGGTGCACGAATGACTGGTGGCGGATTTGGTGGTTGCATCGTGATCGTTGCCGACGCAACTGCAAACTTACAACACCTCCAAGGCGTGATGCATGTAAAGCCCGTGGGCGGTGCAGAAATTCTCTAACTAGCGTTGTGCATCGCTCGTTGAATAAAACTCTGCACCTGTTCCGGATCTCGAATGTTGTCAAATACTTCCAGTCCATCTTCACCACCAGACTCGATCAGCAAGTCACCTGCGCCAATCATCCGTTCAAAAATCGACTGATGGAAATTGATGTTGTTAACACGATAGAGAGGAATCTCGATTCCGGTTCGAGCAATAACACCTGCTCGAAAAATAACCCGTTGAGTAGTGAGCACAAAATGAGTTCGACTCCATTTGAGTGCACGCATCGCTAGGCGAACAACCGCAATCAGCACGGCTGCTTGTACAACTCGATAACAAACAGTTTCCAATAGGCGCATGCTGCTACTCGACTGATCGTTCGAGATGTCATACGACTTGAACCAAGCAATCAACAGTACGACGAGTGAAAGAGTCGGCTCGACAAATGTCCACCAATGTGGGTGCAAGTCCAAAATTACGTTCTCGTCATCATTGAGATATTTCGTCGAAAACGCCATAAATGCATCGTAATGTGCAGCGTGTTACAGGTAGCGCCTACAGTCTCTCCATGCTTTCAGACGACTTGCTGCGTGGTCTCGACGCCCAACAGCGCGAAGCAGTCGTTACTCCACCGTCGTCCATCGTTGTTCACGCCGGGGCAGGTTCGGGCAAAACTCGAGTACTCACCCATCGCATTGCATATCGAGTTGCCACGGGCACTGCCCAACCCGAAAATATTTTGGCCATCACATTTACTCGTGAAGCCGCTGGTGAAATGCGAAAGAGATTGACCGGCCTGGGAGTCGACCGAACAAAGGGGTCATCCCCCACAGTCGGCACATTTCACGCCGTTGCGCTTTCACTCTTACGACAACGTCTCATCGACTTAGGTCAACCCGTGCCAAACATCGTGCACAACCGCACCGCACTTGCAACCGCGGCGGCGGGCACGCACCGCCTGGCCAGCAGGCCCCGAGACATTCTTGGAGAAATTGATTGGGCCCATGCGCGCATGATTGTTCCGGCCGACTACACCCAGATGGTCAAGCGACATCAGCGCACACCACCTACGGCTGCTCCCGAAGTAGCCGAAATATTTAAGCAGTACGAACAACTCAAAATAAAGCGCCAGATAGTTGACTTGGACGATTTGCTCACGCGCGTAATCGCCGACATGCGCGCCGATGCTCACTACGCAGATGCAGTGCGATTTCGGTTCAAACACTTGTTTGTCGACGAGGCACAAGATATGAACCCACTGCAGTATGCATTGTTCGACGAAATTCGCGGCGGTCGTCCAGATGTGTTTGTTGTTGGAGACCCTCTGCAAGCCATTTATGGATGGAACGGTGCTGACCGAATGTTGTTTGACACGCTCCCCGATGCGCTCGGCAACACAACCGTGCTGAGCCTGCCAAACAATTACCGCTGTTCGCCACACATTGTGCACGCTGCGCGACACGTTGCTCTGCAGACGGGCGAAGCATTCGACATCAAAGCAGTGCGTGAAGATGGTCCACACATTCGCATTGCAGGTTTCGATGACGAACTCGAAGAAGCCGACGGGATTGCTTCCCTGCTCTGGAGGTATGCCCCAACCGCTGGTTCGCGTCCTTGGCAATCGTGTGCCGTGCTTGTGCGCACCAACACACAGCTTGTGACCATTTCAAAAGCACTCACCCGGGCCGGCATCCCCATCGGCTCAACCAGGCAACCGCCCGAGATCACTGCTGCTATCGCTCTTGCAGCGCAGTCAACAAGCAGGCACGGTCTCACAACGTGGGCGTCAGACATGCTCGAGGAATCGCTGGATGAAGCGGAACGTACTGTTGCCGAAATGGCGCGACAATTTGTGCAACAAGACCCGATTGGCACTGTCGATGGTCGCGCATTTAGCGCCTGGGTTTCAGCCAATGCCACAATGCCACACCCTCATGCCGGTGTCGACTTGCTCTCGATGCACGGCGCTAAGGGCCGCGAATGGGATTGCGTTGTGATTGCGGGTGCCGAAGTTGGCCTTTTGCCACATGGCTCTGCCACATCCACCGATCAAAAACGAGAAGAAGTACGACTTGCCTATGTGGCGATAACACGTGCTGCGCAACAACTCTTTGTTACGTTCGCTCGCAAACGAAATACTCGGGTCACTGGCATCAGCCCATTGCTGCAAGACATGCCAACTTCGGTCGACATGCCTCTTGCAGAGATTCCTGAGCAATTGCGAATTGCCCGACGAGCGTCCAATGATCCAGATTTACTGGACGACCTCACCACCTGGCGCCGACATCTCGCGCGTTCATTGTTTCAACAACCAACAGGTATTTGTAGCGACGAAGAACTTAAACGGTTGGCGAGCGCACAGCCTTTAGATCGCCTCATGACTGTTGATGATTTGGCAGCCGTGATGGGCAAGAGCATGGCACAGCGAATCGCGCCGGCAGTGCTGCCGCTTTTTGAGCGTCACGCGTTACGTAGCTGAGTCAGTCGTTCAAAAACTTCTGGTCGCATCGACACAAAAATAGCGGTTGCCTCTGCGCACAACGTCTCGCCGTGATACAACGAACCGTAAGTAATAATTTTGCGCTTCTCAATTGATGCAACATGAGCCCGAAACTCGAGTGGCTTGTGCAACGGTGTTGGGGAGCGATAATCAATTGTCAGGTTGACTGTCATCCCAGGATTTCCGGTAGTTGATTGAGCAACACCACACACTTCGTCAAAATACGCTGCGATAATTCCACCGTGGACACACCCAGGGGGGCCTTCATACGCTGTGCCAAATGTGACACAACCAACAACATTGACGCGACCATTGTCGTCAACCGAGGTGGTGATATGTATTGGCGCCGCAATTGGATTGATCGCTCCAATGATTGGGCTGCGGTCTAAAAAATTTGTTCCCGCAACAGCCACGAGTTCTTCAATTTCGTGACGCATCACATCTGCTCGATCGGCCCGCAACTGCTCGTCGGTCGTCATTGGTGTTTGACGAATATGAAACCCAGAAAAACTATTTGTTGCCTTCGGGGTGATGTCGGACATGATCAGTTGTTTAAAACTGCATCACCACTGGAGCATGGTCGCTTGGTTTTTCACCTTTACGAGCATTGCGGTCGATCACGGTCATCGTCGTACGGTTGGCAACAGAAGCGCTTGCAAGCAACAAGTCGATTCGCATTCCATGGTTCTTATGAAACCCACCATCGCGGTAGTCCCACCACGAAAATAGTTTTGGTTCTGGATGTTGCTGGCGATACACGTCAGTTAGCCCCCATGCACAGAGATCGCTCAACACGTCGCGCTCTGGCGCACTCACATGCGTCGAACCAACGAGCGCTTGCGGATCCCATACGTCAATATCGGTTGGAGCAATATTGAAGTCCCCTGTCACGACCACATCTTGAGCAGACTGAGCATAGGAAGCAACATGTTCCTTTAGTTGTTTCATCCAGCGCAGTTTGTATTGGTAATGATCGTGGTCGAGTTCGCGACCGTTGGGCACATAGACGCACACGACTTTTGTGCCATTGCATGTTGCACTAATAATTCTGGCTTCCCCGTCTGGTTCTCCAACAGCAAAGTTGTTGACCACATTGTCGAGTCCCACTTTTGACAGAATTGCTACACCATTCCATTGACCCTGCCCAAAATGTGCCGACTCGTAACCCATCTCATGAAAAACAAGAGATGGAAAAACTGCATCTTTCATCTTGGTTTCCTGGATGCACAGAACATCTGGTTGATTCTCTTCGATCCATTGCTGCACTCGAGGCAGTCTGGCCTTGAGCGAATTGACGTTCCATGTTGCGAGAAGCACTGTCACAAACTACTACGCGACACTTATTTTTTCTTGGCGGGAGCCTTGCGTGTTTGCGCGGGAGCGGGACGTGTTTGCACGGGTGCTGCGCGTTTCTTTTGTTTCTTCGCCCGTTTGGTTGCAACAGCTGGAGCCGATGCAACCGCAGCTGCGGCTGCAGTCTTTTTTACCTGTGTCACTGGCCCCACGATTCCTACATCGATGCTGCGACGCGACGCTGTAAAACTTGATACGACAAGCGAAACTTGCTGCCCTATCTTGACAAAATCGCGAGCACTCCGAGGCGCCGGATTAGCCATTAATCGCAGTGGCAAATACCCACGCACATCGCCAATGCGCACGTAGACGCCGTGCGCCGAGTAGCTGTCGACAACACCCTTGACCTTGCTACCGATTTTGTATTTCTCAACAAACTCCAAAAATGGCGCGAGTTCGTTTACTGCGGTTGTTGGTTTTGTACGAGCACTCGTCGCTGGTGTCGAAGCGGGCGACGCAGCGACAGATGTAGTTGTTGCTTTTGTCTTGGCGGCGAGTTTGATATTTGGAGGCGGCGTGCGCGGAATCGGCATCGGTCTGTTGGCTTCGCGACTTGCCTTTTTGACTGACTTCGCTGCCGATGGTCGAACTGGCAACCGATCAATGAATACCCAACCAACAAGTGGCACAGGCTTTCCACCCATCAATCGCCCGCTGTCAAACAGCCATGGATGATCTTGGTGAAATTCTTGGTAACTGTCATTAGAAACAACTGTTGCCCCAATTTTTTTGGCAATCGTGAGCACAAAGCCATCGCCGCGCCCAACAGCACCGGCAGGCGGAGAAACCAGTTCGTTGTTGTCAATTGCATCATTAAATTCGGCAACTTCACGTTTGTCGATGCGATGACCAAACGTGGCGTCGACCACCACAGTCACTTTGGTGTCGGGATATTCGCCCATAAACGACAACACGGCCTCGTGTAGTTGCTTGAGGCTGGGCGAAGTACGGCCCTCGGTCGCCAGGTTCGATCCGTCAACCACCACATGCTTTGGTCCGCGATTTGCCACGAGGTAAGTCAACCAGCACGCCGAGTGCGCTACGGGGATGCCCAACCCCGTATTATCAATGCGTGCTGAGGGCTGTCTTTTTTGATTTCGGCGGCGTTATTTTGTCCAGCCCATTTGACGCCTTCAACCATTATGAGCGAGACCACGATTTACCTCAGAATTTCATACGCTCTGTTAACTCGGTCAACCATCACGAAAATGCATGGGCCAGACTCGAGCGCAGCGATATTTCACCAGCCGAGTTTGACGATATTTTTGCTCTCGAAAGCGAGGCACTCGGCCACCGTATCCGTGGCGCCGAGATCCTCGCTCTGTTACATGGCGAATTGCGCCCCGACATGGTGCATGCTCTCGACGTCATCAAAGCATCTGGGCTCTTACTTGCCTGTCTTACCAACAACATGCTCACGCAACAGGTCGTAGCAACCGACCCCATTGAGCGCGCTCGCCAACAAGAGTTGCAAGCAGTGCTGGCACGGTTTGATGCCGTTATTGAGTCGAGCAAGGTTGGGTTCAGAAAACCAGAACCACGATTTTATGAGATCGCGTGCGAGACGGTTGGCGTCACACCTGAGGAATGCGTTTTCCTCGACGACCTGGGAATCAACTTAAAGCCAGCTGCACACATGGGCATGATCACCATCAAGGTTGTAACGAGCGAGCAGGCCTTAAGCGAACTTGCTCACGTCATCAATCTGGATCTGACAAGCACATCACTTCACACCCAGCAATAACTACCAAGCAGCGAAAGTTTGCTCCATCAATGAAGCGAGCTCTTGATCGTGAATTGCTTTTGATCCAGTAGCAGGGCTCCCCGACTCGACTCGCGACACCTGACCCCAGCTGTAGCCCCGATCCTTTACTTTCCACACCAGGTGATCAACGAATCGCCATGCACCCATGTTGGTGGGCTCTTCTTGCAGCCACAACAACTCCTTCGCATTTGGATACGTCGCCAAAATTTCATTGAGCGACTGCATTGGAAACGGATACAGCTGTTCGATGCGAACGATTGCGACATGGGCATTGCGTTTGTCGCGCTCGGTCATCGCGTCCCATGCAACTTTTCCTGTACACAGCACAACACGCGTCACCTTCGTCTTATCAATGCCAGATGGATCGTCCAAGATCTCTTCAAAACTTCCAGTAGTCAACTCTTCGATCACCGAACGACTCTGCTTCATGCGCAGTGGTTGCTTTGGAGTCATCACAACCAAAGGCTTGCGCACATCGCGAGTCACTTGGCGTCGCAGCATATGAAAGTACTGTGCTGCAGTGGTTGGGTAACACACCTGAATGTTGTCTTCTGCACACTGTTGCAAGAAACGCTCGAGACGCGCCGACGAATGCTCCGGGCCCTGACCCTCAAAGCCATGAGGAAGGAGCATCACTAATCCGTTTTGTTGACCCCACTTCTGCTCAGCAGCAACGATGTATTGGTCGATGACGATCTGTGCACCGTTGACAAAGTCGCCAAACTGTGCCTCCCACATCACGAGAGCTTTGCTATTCGCCTGCGCATATCCATATTCAAAACCGAGTGCTGCGTATTCGCTGAGTAGCGAATCGTAAACCCAAAATCGAGCCTTCGAATCTGGCAGGGTGTTCAGTGGTACCCAACGTCGTTCATTGTTGTTATCGACAAGCGTGGAATGTCGCTGGCTAAACGTGCCACGGCGCGAGTCTTCACCCATGAGCCGAACGGGAATTCCTTGCATGACGAGTGATCCAATCGCAAGTGCCTCACCCGTTGCCCAATCAATATCTTGTTGGGTCTCAAATTGTTTGGCACGCAACTCAAACTGCTTGACCAACTTGGGGTGCGGCGCAAAACCCTGCGGGTAGTCGGTGAGGTGATGGAAGATTTTGTCGAGAATCTGACGATCGACACCAGTAGTGAAGTGCGGCAGCACGCCAAGTGGAGCAGGTGGCGTTGGTACCCGAATATGAGCCGGTGCCGCAGCACGCACAGCATCAAGTGCACGTTGCAACTTGCCCTGATAGTCGGCAAGAGCCTGTTCGGCTTCATCGAGCGTGATGTCTCCACGCTTAATGAGCGTTTCAACGTACAACTTACGCACACTCCGTCGCTCTGCAATCGCTTTGTACATCAGTGGCTGTGTGTAACTCGGATCATCACCTTCGTTGTGACCGTGTCGTCTATAACAGACCATGTCGATCACCACATCTTTGTGAAACTTCTGTCGATATTCGAACGCAAGCTTCGCCACCCGCACGCACGCCTCTGGGTCATCTCCATTGACATGGAAAATTGGTGCCTGCACCGTCTTTGCAACATCGCTTGGATACTGCGATGAACGTGCGTACTTTGGCGAAGTGGTGAACCCAATCTGATTGTTGACAATGAGATGCACCGTGCCACCAACTCGGTAGCCACTGGTGTCACTCATGGCCAGGCACTCTGCAACAATTCCCTGACCCGCAAAGGCTGCGTCACCATGAATAAGTAGAGGCAGCACGCTATATGCAAGCGGCGGCTCGATCCGATCCTGAGCAGCACGCACCATGCCAAGCACAATCGAGTCGACAGTTTCGAGATGGCTCGGGTTTGCCGACAATTCAATTGGCAACGTTGTGCCAGATGGTGCCACGAATGTGCCAGTTGCTCCTAGGTGATATTTGACGTCACCAGATCCCTGAACCGACGAAGGATCGATGTAGTCCTCAAACTCATCGAAGAGCTCTTCGTAGTTTTTGCCAATCACATTGGTCAGCACGTTGAGCCTGCCTCGATGCATCATGCCGATTACTGCTCCGTCCATCTTGGCATCGGCGGCATCAGACAGGACCGAGTCGAGTATTGGAATCGCAGATTCTGCACCTTCCAAACCAAATCGCTTTGCACCCACATACTTGGTTGCCAAGAATCGTTCGAGCGACTCTGCAGCATTGAGGCGCTCGAGCACTCTGGTCTTGTCAACTTTGGTGTGGCCGCGAATCTCGCCTTCCATGCGCTCTTGAATCCACCGTTGTTCTTCGGTGCTCTGAATGTGCATGTACTCAACACCGATAGTGCGGCAATACGCGTCGCGCAACACGCCCAGCAGGTCGCCAAGTGTGGACTTGCGAACGCCACCAACACCGCCTGTAAGAAATTCGCGATCCAAATCCCAAATTGTCAGACCGTATGTTGCTGGGTCGAGTTCACGCGGCATGCGCGGTTCTTGCCAGCGCAAGGGATCGAGGTCGGCAATGAGGTGACCGCGCACGCGGTGCACACGAATGAGTGTTGCGACCTGCATTTGCTTTTCAAGCATCGCATCTTCACTGTCGATCAGATGCGAATCTTGATTCCATTCGACTGATTGATAGGGCACGCCGAGAGTACGGAAAATATCGGCGTAAAAACCGTGTTTACCCGTCAGCAATTCGTGCACGTACTTGAGGAACATTCCGCTTTCAGCGCCCTGAATAATGCGATGGTCGTATGTGCTGGTGATGGTGACGACTTTGGACACGCCAAGTCGCACAATGGTGCGTTCGTCCGAACCCTGAAACTCGGCTGGATAGTCGATCGATCCGACACCGATAATCACGCCTTGACCAGGCATCAGTCGTGGCACCGATTGCACAGTGCCGATCGTGCCAGGGTTGGTGAGGCTGACGTTTGCGCCGGCATAGTCGTCGGCTGTCAATTTGTTGGCACGAACTTTGCGAATGATTTCGTCGTAAGCAACCAAGAAGCCAGAAAAGTCAAGGGTGTCGGCGTGCCGAAGTACAGGCACAACGAGAGATCGTTGACCATTTCCCTTATCTACATCGACAGCAAGACCGATATTGACATGTGAGCGTTTTTGTATTTGCGCCTTACCGTTCTCATCGATTGCATACGAATTTTTCATGTTGGGCACCGAGTCGGCAATAGCGCGAACAACTGCGTAACCAATGAGATGCGTGAAACTCACTTTGCCCTGACCAGTACGGCCTCGATAGTTGTTGATGACTTTGCGATTTACCTCAAGCAACTTGGCTGGCACATTGCGAAAACTCGTGGCGGTTGGCACCGACAAGCTGCGCTCCATGTTTGTCGCAATTGCGGCGGCCACTCCGCGCAATGGTTCTGGTGCGGGGTCGGCCAAAATTTCGACAGGTGCAATCGTGCGCGGTGCTGGTGGCTCTACCCCAGGCGACGTTGCTACGGGTTTGACTGTTTTTGCGACCTGTCCGTCGACATCTTCTGGTGGCAATAACAATGGTCGCAATATTTCGGCGGTGTTGTCGACACGAGGAGCACCTGCCGGACGAAAGTCGCTAAAGAACTCTTGCCAAGTTGCCCCGACAGACGCAGGGTCATTGCGGTATTGCTCATACATCTCTTCGACAAGCCAAGAGTTGGCGCCAAATTCCTCGGGTTGAGGGCGGTCAAGCATCGTAGTTATTCTACTCGTCGAACCTTGTGCCACATGGCGCGTCACACTGCGACACGGTGTGACACAGTACATCTCAATACCGACAATGAACCAATCTTTCGCCCACTCCAAGACGGAATTTTGCCTCTATTATGTTTCAATGAATCGATTTGCTAAAAGTTCACGTGCGTTAATACCCGTTGTCGCTTGTGTTGTTGCACTTGGGGCATGCTCGAGTTCGTCCACTCCAGCCGAGACGCTTCCAGCCGACATCGGCCTCGAAGTTCACGCCGTTTCCGGACTCAAGTTTGATAAAACCAATTACGAAGTCGGTGCGGGCGATGTCTTTGTCGGCTACATCAACGAAGACTCCGTTCGCCACACCCTTGTCGTCGCGCAAGGAGATACCAAAGTGAGTGGCTTCGAGCTCAAGGTCAATAAAAATGGAAGCATCGACACTGGATCAGTGACTCTCCAAGCCGGCAACTATGTATTGCTCTGCACTGTGCCCGGCCACCAAAGCATGAAAGCCGATCTCACCGTTAGCTGAGAAGTTTTATTAGCCGAGCAACACCTCGGAAAGAATCCACAGCACCAACCACAACACTCCCGATGCGATGAGTGCATTCTTGTGGCTCTCATACATCCACAACATCTTGTTGCCGGCCTTAATGCCACCGAAGATGCCAATGGCATTGAGTTCGAGCAATGCAGTGATGACGAGTGCGATGGTAAAAAACAATCGAGCATTGGGGCTTGTTGCATCACCAAATGCTTGACCGTAAAAGTGAGCGGATCCGACCATAAAGAACAACATCGAAACTGAAAAGATCATGTTCTGACGTGAAGCCAACAGAGCCTTGCGCCCGGCGGTTGGTGCATCGGCGTTTGCTTCGCCGCCACCCAATACGTTGGCAACGTTGGCAAGCACAACTTTTTGGTTCTTCCAAATGATCATCCAGACATTGGCTGCCATCAAGATGCCGAGCAACATGCCTACCGAAATGGCAACGTCATGACCGTTTACGTATCCCGAACCATTCATGAAGTTGTTCCAGTAATCCTTCTGACCGGTGATGAGAAGACCAGTTGCAAGAGTTGCAATGGCTGCCCAACGAAACCACCACAGTGCGCGACGCGCAATTTTGTCGATTGTGATGTTGCGAGCCTTGCCCTCATCGCCGTATGCAGCCAAGCCAGGAACCTGAACCAAGTTGAAGTAGTACAGCAAGCCAATCCAAGCGATGCCGACGAGAA